>CALBMH010000019.1 GCA_937896365.1 uncultured Alphaproteobacteria bacterium | reverse complement strand
CCATGATTACGGATCGATAGAGCATTATGGTATCTGTAACAGTGGCAAATAAACATTCCAGACCTGCTATTCATCCCACCGCCATTATTTCATCTTCGGCTACTTTGGGTGAGGGGGTTAAAGTTGGCCCTTATTGTTATGTGGGTGATAATGTTCATATTGGTGCTCATACGCTTTTAAAGGCTCATGTGGTTGTTGAAGCGAACACAGTGATTGGGGAGAATTGTATGATTCACCCATATGCTGTGATAGGGAATGATCCTCAATCAGTCAATTACAAAGGTGAACCGACAAAGACGTGTATTGGTCATCATACTATTATTCGCGAATACGTGACGATTAATCGCGGTACGATCCAAGGGCGAGGGAAAACGTGTGTGGGAAATCATTGTTACCTCATGACATCTAGTCACATCGCTCACGACAGTTGTGTGGGTGATTATGTTCAGTTTGCCAATTGCGCGACGATTGGTGGGCATGTTGTTGTGGGAGACTACGCCATTCTTGGGGGATTATCTGCTGTGCACCAGTTTGTGCGTATTGGTTCCTATGCTATGATTAGCGGAATGGCAGGCGTTAAATATGATGTGATCCCCTACGGTCTTGTAAGTGCCAAGGATACAAAGCTCAGTGGATTGAATCTGATTGGGCTCAAGCGCCGCGGTTTTTCATCGGAGGATATCCAGTGCATACGTCGTGTTTACACGGAGCTTTTTGAGCGCCGAGAGAAGCCTTTTATTGAGCGGTTGAACGATGTGAAAAAGTTCTACAAAGATTCTAAAGCAGTCGACCAGCTCCTAGCATTCATTGAAGAGAATGCTGAGAGGTCCTTGTGCTTTCCCTCTGAGTAAGAAAGGTATAAAAGGAGTGGAGAAAGTAGCGCTTTTTGCTGGAAATGGCTCCCTTCCTCAAAAGCTCATCCACCATTTTCAATACCATTCCATTGATTTTATAATACTCGCTTTTGAAGGAATGACCGACCCTTCAGAGTTTCAAGAGTACACTGTTTTGTGGCACACGATAGGGCATGTGGAAACTCTCCTTGGAACACTTCGCACGCACGCTGTTACGCATATTGTCATGGCGGGGCAGGTGCACCGACCAAGCCTAAGCAGCTTTGCCCTTGACTGGTTGGGTGCAAAGTGGATCGCCCGTATGGGTCTTGCAGCCCTTGGTGGGGATGATGCACTCTTGTCGAAACTTATTCGTTTTCTTGAAGAAGAAGGTTTTATTGTTGTTAGTCCTCATAGTATTCTCTCGGATCTTACATGTGAGGCTGGATTGCTCACAACAGCAGTGCCTACAGGACAATCGCTTCATGACATACACCGTGGCCAGGCTATTTTAAATGCGCTCAGTCCACACGACGTTGGGCAAGCTATTGTCGTCCAAGAGGGTATTGTCCTCGGGGTAGAAGCGGCAGAAGGGACCGCAGGGCTTCTTGATCGCGTAAAGCACCTCAAGCGTGAGAGTCATCATAGGGGGGTTCTTGTGAAGCTTGCCAAACGCAAACAAAGCCTTCTTGTTGATTTGCCGACAATTGGGCATGATACGATTCTTCAAGTGATTGATGCTGAACTCGAAGGAATTGCTGTGAGTGCCCACACCACCCAAATTCTTGATAGAAAATCCGTTATCGATATGTGCAACGCACGGGGCCTATTCTTGCTCGTTATTGAATCCGAGGAAGCATAATGTCTGGAAGACAAGACAAAAAAATTGATAGACAGAAACCTTACAAGAAGAAAAAATCTTATACAAAGCAATCCCTGAGAGAAGAGTTCCTCGCCAGTGGTCTTTCCAAGCCTGAGTTTTTTAAAGCTAAGTTTTCTAAAGGGAATTTAGGAACGTCAGCACGGTTTTCTCCAAGATCTTCTTCAAGGCCTGTTGGGATTTTTAAAAAAGGGATGATTATCCGGGCGCGTGTTGTTGACGTTCTTGTTGATATGGGGAATTCTTACCTTTCAGCACTTGCAGAATATGAGGGGAAAGAGATATTCCTTGAGCGCATTCCTGAGCACGTTAATGTAGAACACATCGTCATGGTCAAGCTTGTGGCAAGAAATAATAAAATATGGGTAGCTGATTTCATTCGGCTGCTGCAAACCGCGGTGCCTTTGATTGGCATATACATGGCAGCATCAAAGACCATTCACTCGATCCATCGAAAAAGAGATTTCCAAGCAGTTCTTTGTCTCGATGCTTTGCCTGATCAAATGGTTGTAGTGTTTGAAGAGAAGGATGGTGTCGCGCAGATCAAAGAACAAATCGGTCTCATGAGTTCACCGCACTCCTATAGTAAAGTGGCTGCTTTCAATAAGGGTGTATGGAAACCCGTTCACCTTGAGGAAGAAAAGTTTTGTGAACATTTTGAGGTTCCAAGCCTTAAAGACCGTGAGGACATGCGTGATATTCATTTTGTAACGATTGATGGGGCTGATGCAAGGGACTTTGATGATGCGGTGTGGGCTCAGCCTGATAGTGATCCACGTAATCCAGGTGGTTACCGCATTGTGGTGGCGATTGCTGACGTGTCCTACTACGTGCGTGAAGGTGATCTCCTTGATCAAAAAGCACGCGATCGTGGTAACTCTATATACTTTCCCGATTATGTTTTGCCCATGCTTCCAGAGCGTTTGAGCAATGATTTATGCTCACTTCGCCCCCATGTGGACAGAGCGTGTGTGGTTGCTGATATGCTTATTACCAAAAACGGTAAGCTTAAACAGGCCCACTTTAAACGTGCTTTGATGCGTTCCAAGGCTCGTCTTACGTATGAAGAGGTGGACGAAGCCTTTAAGGGAAACATAAACAGTACTGTTGCTCCTGTATATGCGTCGACGCTTTTACCTCTCCTCAATGCCTATAAAATTCTTCGTCAAGCGCGCGATGAGCGGGGAAGTCTGGATATTCATTCTGTGGAGCACAAGATTGTCTTTGATGAGGATCATCATGTGAAAGAAGTGACTGTGCGTCAAGAACTCGCAAGCCATCAGCTTATTGAAGAAATGATGGTGCTCACAAATATTGCTGTGGCTAAAGCACTTAAGAATCGTGATTATCCTTGCTTGTATCGTATCCATCCAGCTCCAGATGCCATGAAGGTTCAACATCTTAAAATTTTTACTAAAGCACTTCATTTACCTACCTTAAAATCGGATAAGCCAACGCCTCACGAATTTAACCGTATTTTGCAAGTGGTGAAGGGAGGGAGGTATGAGTCGCTTTTGAATGATTTGATTTTGCGTTGCCAGGCCCAGGCTCAGTACAGTCCTCATAATCAAGGGCACTATGGCCTCGGTCTTTTTGATTACTGCCATTTCACATCACCCATTCGCAGGTATTCAGATCTGATCGTTCATCGTCTTTTGATTACATTGTTTGACCTGGGGGAGGGGGGCTATCGTTATGAATCCCTCGACGCTATTGCTGAACATATCTCTAATACAGAACGCCAAGCCGTAGCAGCAGAGCGCGAAGCCGATGAGCGCTTTCTAGTAGCCTATCTTGAACAGCATAAAGGCGACGTCTTTAACGCTGTGGTGATTGGGGTCAATCCATCAGGGTTTTTTGTGGAGTTAGCAGGAGTGTATGCTGAAGCTTTTGTTCCAAAGCGTCTTCTCTTTGAGTTTACGGATCGTAGCTCTTTTTATTTTGATCAGGCCTTTCAGATCCTGCGTGTGGGACATCTTAGTTATCAGTTGGGACTGTCTTTGAAAGTTCGTTTGATAGAGGTGAATGCTGTTACGTGCCAGGTGATTGCCCAACCCGTCACTGAAGATGACCCGAAGGAGAAACGGTCTAAAAAAAATTCCAAGAAAGAAGAAAGGGCAAGAACAACGACAAAGAAAAAGAGAGAGAAGTAACAGAGAAACCTACTGTTTTTTATGAGGTTGTTTAGAGAGCTCTCGTGGTAGATTGTTAAGTAGGCTATTTATAGGATGAATATTGGAAGCTTGATAGGATGAAAGCTTGTCTTGAACTTCAGCACGTAACAACACAATTTGGCAGTCAGCTTGTTCATGATGACGTATCTTTGACGGTCAATAAGGGAGAAGTTTTAGGTATTGTGGGAGGATCAGGTTCGGGAAAATCGGTTTTACTCAAGTATATGATGGGTCTTCATACTCCTCAAAAAGGTAAAATCGTTTATCACCATCCTTTTTCGCGCAATGACATCGGTGTTCTTTTTCAAACGGGGGCACTTATGTCATCTCTTACCGTGCTTGAAAACATCATGCTCCCTCTCACGAAGGTGGCCCACGTTAAGAGGGATATAGCAGTTCCTCTTGCGATGATAAAACTCAAAAGTGTTGGATTAGGGGCAAGAGACGCAGCCAAATATCCAGCATCACTTTCGGGAGGGATGATTAAACGCGTTGGCCTTGCTCGAGCTCTTATTCTTGAACCGCCCTTACTTTTTCTTGATGAGCCTACAGCGGGGCTTGATCCTTTATCGGCGAATGAATTTGATGAACTCATCCTTGAGCTGAGGAAAAACTCTCACCTGACTGTTATTATGGTCACCCATGATCTCGATACACTCGCTATGGTATGTGACCGCATCGGTTTTCTTGTCGATAAAAAGATTTACATGGGTAAAAAAAAGGATATCACTCACATGGAGCATCCTCAGATTCGCGCTTATTTCCAAGGACAACGGGGGAAAAGACTCTTTGGGTAAGTATTTGTTTTAGAAGTCATTATTTTTAGTACGTTAGGTAATCTGTAATGGAAACAAAAGCGAATTATACGGCTGTTGGTGCCTTTGTTTTAGGGTTTATTGTCTTTATAGGAGCTTTTCTTGTATGGGTTTCAGGGGTGAGTCTGATACAAAGAACGAAATCTTTGGATATTATTTTTACGCGTGTTTCGGGTCTTAAAGAAGGTAGTCCTGTGCGGTATCAAGGTCTTCAGGTAGGTACTGTAAAAAGCATTCATATCGATTCCAAGCATCCTAAGCAAATTGTTGTCAATGCAACAATTGAGGAAGATGTTCCCTTGAAAAAGGATGTTATGGCATCGATTGAACTGCAGGGAATTACAGGAACGTCTTTCATTCAGTTGGGTGGAGGTAGTGAACAAGCTCCTGATATTCAATTTGGTAAAAAGGAAACACCTCATATTTTGGGGCGTTCGTCGTCTCTTGATAAAGTTATTGATAATGCTCCAGGTGTTCTCAGTGAGTTTTCAGCCCTTACAACGGATTTAAAGGATGTTGTCAGTGAGGAAAACAGGGAAGCTTTTAGGAATATCCTGTTCAATATCAAAGAACTAACAGATGCTCTTAAGTCGAGGGAAGAAGGAGGGGCTTCTGGTGTAACTCTTGGCTCAGAGATTATCAAAACGATCAGACAGTTTCGTAAGGCTGTTGAAGAAATCGAAGGAGCAGCGAAAGAAATCCGCCTTACCTTTTTTGAAAACAGAGAGAGTCTCAAAGTCTTTACCGGATCTGGTCTTACGACCTTGACAAAGCTTTTCAATGAAGTGAAGGAAACTCTCTCAGCGTTTAAACGGGTGAGCGAAGCTATTGAACGCAGTCCTACACGCTTCTTGCATAATGACCCAGATAAAGGAGTTCGTTTGAAATGAATCTAACATATCGTCTCCTTCCCCTTCTGATGGGAGGTTTTTTAGTAAGCTGCTCACTTCTTCCTGCGCCTGAAGATACGCCCGATCGATTCTTACTCGACGCACTGTCATCGCAGATTGGGAAAAATGTACGTAAAAAACAAGCTCTTATCATCGACCAGCCCACTATATATACTCCCCTTGACAACACACGGGTGGCCATTATGCCGACGGAGCATACCCTTGATTATATTGCTGATATTGAATGGGGGGATCGCTTAGGAGCTCTCGTTCATGAGAGCCTTATCCATAGTTTTCAAAATGCAGGTGCTTTTGCGTCCGTCGGGAGGCTTAACTCAGGTGTGCAAGGAGAACGCCTTCTGGCTATTGATGTACGTAAATTTTATCAACGATGCTGTGATCATAAAGCAGAAGTAGAGTATTTCGTTCAAGTATTTGATACGAAAGATCGAAAGCCACTGGCATCCAAGCGCTTCCACCATGCTTTTCCTCTTCCTGATAAAAAGGCAATAACTGTCGCATTAGTTTTGAATGACGCTCATCAAAAAGCAATGGAAGACATGCTCGAGTGGCTTCTAACGTTGACATAGGATGATCACTATTCTTTTCCCTGTATTTTCTCTAGAGTATGCTATGCTACCCTCTGTGGCCATTTTAATCAATGTGAGGTAGCATATGTTAGATGAAAGCGCTCTTAAACTTCTTTTTACAGAGGCTCGCACATATAATGGGTGGATGGGTAGGGGGGTACCCGATGATCTTTTAAAAAGAATATATGATGCGGCAAAGTTCGGTCCTACAAGCGCGAACTGCAGTCCTTTGCGTATTGTTTTTATTAGGTCACAGGAATCAAAAGAGAGGCTCAAGCCCTGTCTTGCTCCAGGAAATGTAGAAAAGACAATGTCTGCTCCTGTAACGGCTATCTTTGCGAGTGATTTTGCTTTTTATGATCATCTTCCCAAGCTCTTCCCTCATGTGGATGCCCGATCTTGGTTTGAGGGGAATGAGGCCCTTATTGAGGAAACGGCTTTTCGTAATAGTACATTGCAAGCAGCATACTTCATCATTGCTGCGCGGGCTTTTGGTATCGATTGTGGAGCTATGTCGGGGTTTGATGGTGCAAAGGTTGATGGGATATTTTTCAAAGGGACACGTTATAAATCCAATTTCCTATGTAATTTCGGCTATGGTGATTCATCGAAGCTTTTCCCACGGTCACCTCGTTTTGATTTTGATGACGTGTGCACGATCCTGTAGATGTTTAGGCGACGTATCATTCTCTGCTTGTTTTGTTTTTTAACGGGTAGTTACAACCTTTATGCGGGTGTGATTGTGGTCTCCATCAAGCCTCTTTATGGGTTAGTAGCGAAAGTTTTGAAAGATACGGACCATAGACTTGAACTGCTCTACGATGGATTAATATCTCCTCATATAACAGGATTAAAAATCAGTGATGTTGTAAAGCTTCGAAAAGCTGCACTGATTTTTTGGGCGGGGGAGATTTATGAAAGAGGGTTGCAAAAGCATATAGAGAAAGAGAGAAGAGCGATTAACCTTTCACATGCCAAGGGATTGAATCTCTTGTACAATCGTGCTTTTGATCATGACATTCGTGAATGTCATGATGGGAAATCCACTGAGTGTAGCCATCATGCTTGCAGTGATCATCATGGTCACTCCCCGGAATCCTTAGATGGTCACTATTGGTTGGATATCAACAACGCTATGGCGATTATTAAGACCGTGCGGGATAGGTTATCCATGGAATTTCCTTCAGAAAAGGATGTTTTTTATAGAAATGCCGATGAGGCTCTTCGCACGTTAGAAGCTCTGAAAGAGGATATTTCAAAGAAGATTAGGCCTCTTAAATACATGAGTTTCCATGACTTTACCCAGTATTTCGATAGAACCTTCAAAACACAGTGCGTCGGTGTTGTCACTGCAGATCCTCATAGTGGAACAAATGCGAAACACCTCTCACGTATGCTTAGCAGAGTAGTAAAGGAAAATATTTCCTTTGTCATGCGGGAAAAGCAGTTCAAGGGGGATAGTCTCATTCTCTTTCAAGCGCAGGGTATTCCTGTGAAAACAATGGATTATCTCGGAACGGATTTTGAACCGGATGCTTTTGTGTATGAGCGTATCCTTAGCGATCTGGCAAGCGCTTTTCGTTGATGGGAATCTTTCTGTAAGCGAAAGGATGATGGGTTCTCTTTATCACTCGCTTGGGTTTTTGACTGGAATCACTTTGAAGTCTTTCGCTCCCATCTGAAGGGTGATTTCGCGATCAGGACCGACGGCTTGGCGGTGATCACCGGGTGTAGCATAACGCGCAAAAACAATGACACCCTGCCCTGTGAGGTGATTCAGTTTGATTGTTTGTGGGCCGAGCGTTTGCCCTGGTACAATTTCATAGGTATAAATCTCAATATGCTCACCGGCATCCCGTCGAACCTGTTCTTTCTTTTCAAAGTATTGGCTCGCTGTGAGTTTTGAGAGTTCTTTCAGCACACTTTCTTCGTAAGCAATAAGAAGGTCTACTGTGACAGGGGCATCGTTGTTGAGTTTTTCGTCGACTTCGAAATAAACTTTCTGAAGCCACACTTTTGTAGGCTCCATTTTAATCGCTGATTTAAAGGCTGTCATTAAATCACCTCCGCCACAGGAGAGAAGGGCAGAAGAGAGAAAAGTAAAAAGCAGTGCTGATGTGATCTGTCGCATCCAGGGGCCATCCTTAAAAGTCTTATGTTTTTGAAATATTTTCAATGCGCACGGCAAGCTCAAAATCCTTATCGCTCACCCCACCGCAGTCATGAGTCGTCAGTGTTACATCCACACGGTTGTAGACATTAAACCACTCAGGATGGTGTCCCATCTTCTCAGAAACAAGGGCTACTTTCGTCATAAAGGCGAAAGCGCTAACGAAATCGGAAAACTCAAAGCTTTTTGAAAGAGCTAAACCGCCTTTCCTTGTTATCCATCCTGGCAAGAGCTCCAGGCGGTTGTCAATAGCAATTTTTTCCAGCCTATTAACCATTCATTGATATTTCCTTGATAGACTACATCCAGATAGCATGCCTTAGAATGATGCCTAAGTGCAAGTAGCAGTATATAAGTCAAAAAGACGTTATCGATGAGTGCATTTGATTCAACGGATAGTGATAAAGATATCATAGACGGTCTGACAAGCCTTCCCGACCTGACGGATTTCTATGAATTGGCTTATAAAATTTTGGAAGAACTTCCTAAAAAATTTAGGGTGTTTACACAAAATATGATAGTGCGGGTGGAAAATTTTGCCGATGAGCAGACCCTTGAGAGTCTTAACTTGCGTGATAAATATGATCTTTTAGGACTCTACCGTGGAATCCCGCTTCCTATGAAAAGTCTGACATCAATTGTTTCTATTCCCGATACCATTTTTCTGTACCGTTGCCCTCTTATCCGTTTTTCAGGAGAGAATCATGAAAGTATTGATCGCCTTGTTCATCATGTCATGATCCACGAAATTGGGCATCACTTTGGGTTTTCTGATTTCGATATGGAATGGATTGAACGAAAGCCTTGAGCACATAAAATCAAAAGAGATTAAATGAGGCTCCGAAAGGGAAAAGCTCTCCCTTCATCCTACCATGATGGTAACTTGCCCAGGAAATGCGATGGTTATGATGCCACCAAAAGCACAGAAAAGGGTAGAGGCGCTGTTCAAAGCAGGCATGTTTCGAATCAAAACGGTTGGCGAACCTGGTACCCATGGGGCGGGGAGCTGGGGCGTGCAAGGAGAGGGAATGCCAGCCTTCGCAGCGACAGAAGGGTTTCCCATGGATACGCACATTCCGAAAGTAGAAATATTTGTGGGAAATTGGTAATCCATGATGTTTGCTGCGGGTAGCTTGCATCCTTGTACAGTCGGAACAAGGACCTGTAGAGGGCAGGGGGCAGCACCAAAACTGCACGTAACAAGGGCATTCGAGACAACGAGAGGGGGCATATGATAACGATTCTATAGAAGTCCTGCTTCCATATTTTTTCATATTGCAAAAAAGAACAAGGGAAATCTTGCGTTTCGATTCACTTCATGTCTTGTCCGTGCGATAACCTATAGAACAAGTTTATGTATTTCTGTGACGGGTTTTTTGCCAAAGCGGTTATGGCAATGGCGGCGAAGGGCTTGGTAAAGGTCTTCTTGCATAGCCTTCTCATCTTTATGATCATTAAGAAGAGTGTTTTTCACCAGGCGCGTTAGTTCGATACTGAGTTGTTCTGTTTCGTGCCCAGGCTCACTCAAGCCATGAATGCTTAAGTATGGCTCTCCCACGAGTTTACCTTTTTTGAGAGCAAAGCTTAGGAAGAGAATGCCGTTAAGTGCTATTTTATTGCGTTGTTTGAGAGCGAAGCTCTCTTTGGAAATAAGGCGGCTACCGTCTTTAACAATATGCCCTACAGGGATGTGTTCATCGATAATAGACACTGGTTTGGGATGGAGGCGGATGAGCGTGCCGTTATTGGGGATCACGCTGTGGGGAATACCACAGGCAAGCCCAAAACGACGATGCTCATAGAGGTGGCGTGCTTCACCGTGGACAGGAATGAGGGTTTGTGGGCGCACCCACTCATACATTTGTTTGAGTTCATCGCGATGGGGATGACCCGAAACGTGAATATCTTCTTCCGATGCTGTAATAACCGTCGCTCCTGCACGAGTGAGACGGTTTTGAACAGCTCCCACATGTTTTTCATTACCAGGGATGGTGCGTGCAGAGAAAATGACGACATCCCCCGCACCCAAGCGGATGGTAGGATGGGAGCCATTGGTAATACGGGCGAGGGCCGAGCGCTGTTCTCCTTGGGAACCTGTGCAAAGGATGAGGGTCTTTTCCTGGGTGAGGTCCTTAATGATCCGATCATCCTGGAATTTTGGAATGTGCTTGAGATACCCAGCGTAGCGTGCAGCCATTTCCATTTTTTCAAGGGAACGCCCCACAGTGATAATTGTTCGGCCTGTTTCCTGCGCTGCAATCGCTGCTGATTCCATGCGTGCAATATTCGATGCAAAGCAAGCGACGGCGATGCGCTGTTTTGGATAACGCTTAATGACATCTGTGAGGTTATCGCGCATGTCTCCTTCTGACCCTGCGAAACCCTCTTGAAAGACGTTTGTGGAGTCACATACCAGGGCCAGAACTCCTTCGTCGCCTATTTCTCTCAGGCGTTTATCATTTGTTGTTTTACCGACAAGGGGCTCTGTGTCGATTTTCCAGTCTCCTGTGTGGACAACAGTGCCATAAGGTGTGCGAATCGCAAGCGCATTGGGTTCAGGGATCGAGTGGGTAAGGGTTACAAATTCTATGTCGAAAGGAGAGAGGTTGAGCGTGGAAGAGAGGGGAATTTCAATGAGCGGTGCGTTTTTAAATGGTGTTTCTTTGATTTTTCCTCGAATTACTTCTGCTGTGAAAGGGGTAGCGTACATAGGGCACTTGAGCTTATCCCAGAGGTAAGGAATGGCACCGATGTGGTCCTCGTGGGCGTGTGTGAGTACAAGCCCTATCACATCTTTGAGTTTATCTTTTAAAAAGCTCACATCAGGCATAACGATCTCGACACCGAGGTAATCAGAGAAAGAGATGCCACAATCGACAATTAACCATTTACCATCACAGCCATAAAGGTTGAGATTCATACCAATTTCGTTGCTACCGCCAAGAGGAAGAAAATAAAAACCGTTCACGATGACCTAAATAATTGTTGTTATGATATGTATATAGGGGGATATGGGAACTGCGCCACTCAATTCCAACTTACCCGATCAAACGGGCTATCTAAGGAAAAACTTGGGATGCGTACAGTAAGCTCATGTCCTTGGGATGTTTCCATGAGATAGTGACCTTCCATAATACCCGAAGGTGTGCTTAAGGGTGTGCCGCTCGTGTACTCAAAGGAATCACCTGGATTGAGAATGGGTTGTTCCCCTACAACACCCGGCCCTTTAACCTCTTGAAGGCGCCCAAAGCCATCGATAATCCGCCAGTAGCGACTACGCAGCTGTACGACGGAATGACTTAAGTTCTCAATCTTCACATGATAGGCCCACAAAAAATGATACTCATCAGGGTTAGACTGGTTATCAAGAAAGATCGGGTATACGCTTACTTTGATCTGATCTGTTTCGTGGGTATATGTAAGATACTGATTCATCATCTTTACTCTAGCGCAATCGACACGCCGTTACCATTTTTTTATACGTAATCACTGTGTCTATTGCTATAGTAGTCTTTGAAAAGTGGCAACTTATTAATTAAACGAGTCATGGCTGATCAATTCGATGAATTTTTAGAAGAAGTCCAACAAGATATTAAACAAGAAAAATACCTTAAGCTGTGGAAAAAGTATGGCCGTTATGCGTCGACAGCCGCGGTGAGTCTCTTAGCAGCCGCAGCACTCTCTATGTTTTGGCAAAATTATCAGAAAAAGAAACAGGTTGAGTTATCGGATGCTTTTTTCACAGCGCAAAACTATATCGCCCAGAACAGGGTACAAGAAGCATTTGCTATTCTTGATGCGATGAAGGCGAATGACCAAGAAGCCTATGGCTATTTAAGAAATTTTCAAAAGGCAGCGCTTTTGCTTTCTAAAGATAATAAAGAAAGCAAGCAAGAAGCGATAGCTCTTTACCAGAAGCTAGCAAATGATGGGGTCCTTCCGTTACATATCAAAGAATATGCGACGTTTTTGCTTGCCAAAACAGTCTATGATTCTAACTTTAAGAAGCCTGAGGAAGTGATTGAGATGCTTTCTCCCCTATGTGATGATAAAAAACCATGGCGTTTTTTTGCTTTGGAATTGACAGGGCTGATTCTCTATAAGCAAGGGAAGTACAAAGAATCACTGGAAGTTTTTGCAGCCCTTGTTAAGCAAGAAAATCTTCCCGAGGGCCTTCGCATGCGTTGTCAGATGATGGTTCAACTTGCTAACCAAAATGTTCAGTTTAAATCTTGAGGAGGAGGTGAAAAATATGGGTAAAATGTTCCCAACATTTGTTTTTCTACTTCTCTTAGCTGCCTGTGATTCTTTTTCGAAGAAAGACCCTCTTCCGGGTAAACGCGAGGCGTATCTTGATTTCAGTAGCGGGGATATCGTCACTGATCCTGCTCTTAAGGGGCAGAAGGTACACGTGCCGCAGGCCCGTTCTTTGGAATTTTTTCCCCAAGCCTTTGTAAACTTTGATAGACAGCATGTGCCTTATAAAGTTTGCCTTAGTGAAAATCCTGTCTGGTCAACTTCTGTGGGGGTTGGGAGTGATCTGGGACATCTCATCTTTGGTCATCCTGTGAGTGATGGTAGGTTCATCTTTACATCGGATGCCCATGGTAAGGTATCGGCTATTCGGGATGTGGCTAAGGAGTCTCGTGCAGAAGTTGTGTGGACTTTTGATTCTATCCTTGAGGAAAGCCGTGATAACGCAGCCTGTGCGACTCTTGCTGTGCATGAGGAGACGCTTTTTGTTGCAACGGCCATTGGTGAAGTCATCGCGCTTGATTCTTCTAATGGGAGAGTCAAGTGGCGTACATCCACAGGGGCTCCTATCCGGGTGATGCCGGCCGTCAAGGATGGGCGAGTCTTTATTACAGGCATCAATGGCATGACGATTGCCCTTGATGCAACGAAGGGGAATCTGTTGTGGACACATCAAGGGTTTACGGAAGTTTCGAGTATTCAAGGAGGCGCGAGCCCTGTTGTCATCGATGACCTTGTCATTGCGTCTTATTCTTCGGGGGAAGTTTTCGTCTTAAAGGCGGATAGTGGTGTGCCTTTGTGGTCAGATACCATTACAACAGCCCTTCGCAGTGACTCTATTTCTAGTATTCCCCATATCGTTGGCAATCCTATAATTGAGGCAAATGTCTTGTATGTGATTAGTCATGGTGCTCGTATGGCAGCCTTTGATCTCTCCACGGGTCTGATCGTCTGGCAACAAGATATTGGGAGTATTCGGTCCCCTCTTCTTATGGGGCAGACTTTTTATGTTTTGGATAATAATAACCGCATTATATGTCTTGATAAAACAACAGGAAAGGTCTATTGGGTAAAAACACTTCCGATGTCATCAGAGAACAAGCCTTTGCTTTGGACAGCCCCTATAGCTGTGAATGATCAGCTCGTGGTGGGAGCATCTAATGGTGATGTTTTGTTCTTTAATCTTGCCGATGGTTCCAAAGGTAAGGCTCTGCATCTCAAAGAGGGGATTGCTGCTCAACCAATTATCGTGCGTGATCATTTGTATCTATTCCTTGAATCTGGTCAATTAGTGAGGCATTAACCTATGACAGACACCGTTTTGAAAGCCCGTTTCGATGTCCCGCCTTCCGTTCTTGATGCCTTGGCTCTATTTGAAGGAGAGTACCCTCACGTGAGTATTTATACTGATGGAGCTTGTAGTGGAAATCCAGGGCCAGGCGGTTGGGGGGCTGTGGTATTGTGGGAGGATATGTCCCAGGATCTTTTTGGAGGGGAGATTGCCACAACAAACAATCGCATGGAGATGATAGCGGCTATCCAAGCGCTTAAGGCACTTCCTAAAAAGTGTAAAGTAGACCTTTATACCGACAGTACCTATGTGCGCGATGGTCTTAGGTCATGGATGCCGAACTGGAAGAAAAATGGGTGGCTCACGGCAGATAAGAAGCCTGTAAAAAACAAGGATCTTTGGCAAGAGCTTGATGCTCTTCAAGGCCAACACACGACGGTCTGGCACTGGGTGAAAGGGCACGCAGGTCATGAATATAATGAACGCGCTGATGATCTTGCGCGTTCTGCTGTTATCATGCAAACGTTAAAGGGATAGATTAGTGGTGCTCTAGGGCTTATTAGTCTCAAAAATCCTTTTGGTTATCTTTTGAGAACTGCAGAGGTTTGAGACATACGTCCCGCACTGTGCGCCCAAAGCGTCGTTTGTTGTTTTTTGAACGGTTTAGGATGACATTGGCCACGGCGATGAGAGAGGCCAGCCCACCATCCTTTCGAGGGTATTCCCCACGAGCTTCACCATATATTGTGCGGGCTAAGGTGTCTTTGTCTTCTTCCGGCATGGGAGATCTCCTCATATGTGCGTTGTTTTAAGGGGATTATCAGGCTTTTCCCAATGGAACTTGTGCCTCTTTGTTCATTGAAGAGGGTGAGGTTCATACTTTTTTAACTTTTTTGGGGGAT
>CALBMH010000018.1 GCA_937896365.1 uncultured Alphaproteobacteria bacterium | reverse complement strand
CCGACAATGCACGAAAGGTTTTATGATTTGGCCTATTCTGCACAGCAAGCTTCTTGTCCACAAATCGCCATAGCTTATCCGTAGCTTTTGTGATACCAATACGAGGAGTCATTTTTATGTCGGCACAAGGGATTCCTTCAGCGATATAAATGTGCTCATGAGTAAGTACATTGAGATTATTTTCTTTCTTAGAGATACCAAGGTGCTTGCATATTTTCCCAGGCCCATTGAGATAACAATTTGGTAAGCGTAATCCTCTCATTAAAACCGCACTAGGGTTCCCTTCTTCCTCTGTTACAATATTAAGGCAGTGGTGCATTCCATAAATCAAATAAACGTAAATATGGCCCGGGGGGCCAAACATAACTTTATTGCGCAAAGTTAAGCCAGGATAAGCATGGGAGGCAGCATCATCCTTACCTCTATAGGCCTCTGTTTCTGTAATAATGCCGTGAAAATGATAAAAAATAAATCTTTTGCCAATCAAGTCGCAAGCGACCTCTGCAGCGTGTCTGTTGAAAAAAAGAGGGTCTCGGAGTGGGCGGAACGGTAGTAACATCGGAATTATGAGGCAAAAATTATATTGAGATAGATCATCATTTTTCTACTTTCTGCTATTCAGGTTATTAAAGCACTCAACCAGCAACTTCTCTAACAGGACCTTATTATCTTCGGTGATGCTGAAAGTCATAGTATCTTCAACTTTACTAATGATTTTATGAGCCTGGGTAATGACTTTGCTCCCGTGTGTTGTTAATTCAGTACGCAAAATCCTGCCATGCTGAGGATCGCTTTTTCGTTGCACTAAGTCCCTTTTTTCTAAGTTGGAAATAATGCCATGCATGGTTTGAGCTGTAATAAATGAAGAACGGGCTAGAGCCGCATTGGAAATGCCAGGCCTTAACTCTAATTGTGCAAGAACGGCATATTGAGGGGTCGTCAGATCAAGAGCCCTTAAAGCTTCATCCATATGAAGGCGCAGGGCATGTTGAGTTTGCTTAAGTTTGTACCCAAATAATCCTGTGACACTTATTTCTTTAGAGGTTGACATATCAGCACCCTTATATTACACTGATATTATCAGTGTGCTTATACTATAATAGGAGTTCGATATGAATACAACACATTCTGAAAGTGGTAATAACTTAAAAGCAGCTGAAAACTATTATAGCGCCATGCTAAAAAAAGACTTTGATAAGATGGCGAGTTATTTGCATGATAATGTCGATTTCATTGGGCCGTTAGCGGAAATGCATGGGAGAGACGCTGTTGTTTCATCTGCAAAAAACTTAAGCCAAATATTGGACGACATTAAAATACGATCGAAATTTTCGCACGAAAATCAGATTATGTTTGCCTATGATTTTATGTTTCCTGCGCCTATTGGTTGTTTAAGAGCAGCTGTTCTGATGGAATTTACGGATCAGCTTATTTCTAAAATTGAGCTGTTTTACGATGGCAGGCTATTCGAAGAAAAGAAAAGTGAGATTTTTGAGGGCGATAGTAAAAATTAATCCGCTAAAAGCCTAGGATAAAAGCCTAGACAATACAAATTCTGCCATAGCAACATCTTGAGCGCCAATGCCAGACAAATCTGCGATGATTGTTTTGGCGTCTGCAGGAATACCTGATTTTAAAGCCTTTCCAAGCTCTATCACCCAATTTTGCCGCTTGTAGCTTGCTATCCACAATAATCATGTCGGCCTTCTCAAAAAGGTTAGGTGATATCTCGCTTTTATGTTCATCATCGCTACCCAAGGCAATAATCGCCTTATTTGTGCCTTGCGTGATATTATGAATGATAGGGGATGCACTCGAAGTGGTGGTAAAAATCACATCATATTCTATCAGCAAATCTTCCACAGGATCACACACCGAATCAGTAATACTTGCAGCTTTAGTTTTATTGCGTGCGTAGAGCACAATGTTGGAGTGAGGGTGTTTTATATGCATAAAATTATAGAGCATTGCTCCCAAGTTCCCACTACTAACGATTCCGATATTCTGAAGTTCCCAGGTAGCATAAGCGTAAGGCAAAGTATTCCTGCAGGCTGTCCTTTGAGTGGTCAGAAAACCCTCATCTTAAGTGCTTATAATGCAAAACACGTCTTACGCTCATATTAATATAACAAATAACCCTATCATAGATGAGAATTTTGCGATCATCGTAGAAGGTTTAACCCACAAATTATGAATTTATCATTAAAGCCTCGATGCAAAATCCTGTAGATGATTCCATATATAGTTCAGAAGCTACTTTTATGTCAGATAACTCTGGTACAATAAACACTTCTAGACAACCATTTCTGTCTGAATCTGACAACACTATCAATTCTATAGGGATGTTCTGGTCAAAGAAATCGCAAAACGAAAATGCTTCATATTTCTTTTTAACAGAGAAAAGAAGCACCATTTCCATTCCGTATGGTGCTTCTTTTAAAGTGAATGAGAAGGAGTATATTATGGGAATATAAATGGAGCATATTCCATTGCTTTTGCGTCCGAAGAACCTCTTTCTGTAGATCCTCTGGGAAAAGGTCCACAATGCGGATTTTGCCTGGCTCGTCTTATCGAGACAATTCTTCGAGAAATACTTTTTGGAATTCCTGAAAAATTCAATCCTTTTTCGATTGAAGGATTTCTTCATCTTCGTAAATCTTTAGTAGAGGAAAAAGAATTCTATTTAGATTTCCCTAAAAATGGGGAAAAAATCATCTACTTAAAAATAGAACAGAAAAGTAAGGATAAAATATGTGAAAAATGGAAAAAATCATTGGTATGTACAATAAAAAGAAAAGTGAATCTGGAGATTTGAAGAAAAATCTTATTTTATCACTTCGTATGATCGGCGAAATGGAACGGCTTCACCCATTCATAGATGGTAATTCTAGGATAGCTTGGATTATTTTAAACCGTGAGCTTTTGAGAATGGGGTTTCCGTTCACTTTGGTTTTGACACATTTGGTGTTTTCCTATTTCTCTCCAGAAGAACTCTTCTTAGAGGTCGTTCAGGATTGGAAGAACTTTGAGGATGTCGTTCCCAAAAACTAAGAACAAAATAAGTTGGCTTTCGGCCTGAGCTGGTCATTTCTTTAAGTATTGGCGTAATGGATGGGCCTGCTGTGATACCACCGCTGATCGCAGTAGAATCTACCTGTGGTATGTCGCCTTTACCTTGTGATAAAAGCACATTCTCTCCTGTAATTCTAAAAAGTTTAAACGAATATCGGTAAGACAAAGTAGTCTGCGGATTGTTCCGAATTGAACAGGAGCGAGGCATGCCTTCACTAAAACCGAGAAGCTTTCATCATGCAGAAATTTTTCAAAATCAGCGAGACATTGATTTAAGTGTTCCATGCAGAGAATCAATTTAACACTCTTCAAGTACACCTCTGTACAAAAGAACCTTCTTATGCTTTGCTGAAAAGGTCTATTCCTTTGCTGGATTTTGGCCTGTGCATCCATTATTCTTTCGCTCAGATAGGTACGTGGGGCCTATAGTTGTGGGGCAACGAATAAGAGAAGAAGTTTTTAAAGAGAATGCTTAAATTTGGAATTGATTCAATTGGTATTAAATTACCTTCCTACGCCATACATGCAAAAGATGTTGCTTCTTTACAAGGTATTTCTGATAAAAAAGTCACTGCAGGTCTTGGATGTCATATGATGGGATTGTGTCTCGATCAAGAAACTGTGGTTGATTTAGCTGTAGAAGCCGCTAAGAGGGCCTTATCAAGGTTTGATGGTGCAATTGAAGATATTGGATTAATTGCTGTAGGCACAGAAACGGCTATTGATGAAGCACGTCCCTTAAGTGCTTGGGTTGCAGAGGCTCTTCACCTTGAGGGGCATATACGTTCCTATGAAGTTAAGCATGCATGCTATGCTGGCACACTTGCACTCAAACAGGCTGTTGAGTGGAAAGCAACCCAACCTCCGTCTTCTAAAAAAGTAGGGCTTGTCATTGCTGCAGATATTTGCACCTACGCACCAGGGCATCCTGCTGAAATGACGCAGGGAGCCGGTGCTATTGCATTCGTTGTGGGAAAGGGAAAAGTTGCCTCTATTGATTTGCGCTCTTATCCTTATAGTGCGCCTTGTTTTGATTTTTGGCGTCCCAAAGGGCATGATTTTCCAATTGTGAATGCGCCTGAAAGTTTGAATGCTTATATTATAGCTGTCAAAAAATGTTATGATGAGTTCTTTAGAGAGCAGCCATATTTAACTTTGACTGATTTTTATGCGCTTTGTTTTCACACACCTTTTCCTAAAATGGTCCTGAGGGCTTTTAAGCAAGTGGGGTGTCAACTTCGAATCCCTTCCGAACAGCAAGAAGAAATTGTTGAGACCAGAATTCGTCCCTTTATGGATTGGAATAGTGAGATTGGAAATTCTTACACGGCTTCTTTGTGGATTAACACGGTGCGTGCTCTTCATACGGCATCCATGGGTGGTAAATTGGCTTGTTTTTCCTATGGCTCAGGATTTGGTGCAGAATTGCTCATATTAGAGCGTCAGGAAGGAAAGGCCGATTGGGCGCAAGATGTGCACTATGATTTAGAGCATAGAACCTTAATTTCGCTGGATGATTATCGCCACTGGCGAATGCGCTGCCACCATGAACATGAGAAAGCCAAGAACTAATTCTCCATCGACTATCGACTTATTTTAAGGTTATGACACAAAAGCAGCGCATACAAGAGCTCATCCAACATTTATCCGACAAGGATAAACTCGTTCTTCAAGGCACCATCACGGACGATCTTGCGTTGGCCAATGTTTTAGTAGAGAATGCCGTTGGCTATTTTAATCTTCCTTTTTCTCTTGTGCCAGGGATTGAGATCAATAGGAAGACCTATCCGATCATCCCACTTGTCACAGAAGAAACCTCTGTTGTTGCGGCCTTATCAAAAACTGTACGTTTCATCCAAAAGAATGGAAAAATAACAGCATATCAAAAAGGGTGTTCTTACCTTGGGCAGATTCATTTTCCACATCTTAAAAGCAAAGCGCGCTTTAAAACGCAGTTCGAAAAACTCGCTCCCCTCCTCATCCAAAAAGGCAACGAGGGACCTTGCTCAGGCATGGTCAAGAGAGGTGGCGGGATTACGGATATTCAATTGCGTTTCTTGCGCTCCAAAAACACAGGGGTCGTGGGAATCATCCATGTGCTCATTGATACAAAAGATGCGATGGGAGCTAATCTCATTAACCAAACATGTGAGTATCTGGCTCCTTTTATTGAAAAGGAAACAGGGCAAGAGGCGTTAATGTCTATTGTCTCAAATTTCAATACAGAAAAAATAACGCAAGTCAGGTTGACCTTAAAAGGAATAAGCCCTGAATTAGGGAATAAAATCGCACTCGCTTCCTCAATTGCGCAATATGACACGTATCGCGCCACAACTCATAATAAAGGCGTGATGAATGGGATCGATGCATTGTGCCTTGCAACAGGAAACGATTGGCGAGCATTAGAGGCGGGCGTTCATGCTTATGCATGCAAGAGTGGTCAGTATCGAGGGGTTTGCCATTGGTACAGGAGCGCTGACCATCTTCATGGTATTTTTGAAGCTCCGTTGAATGTGGGTATTATTGGTGGCGTAACGCATCTTCACCCTGTGGCTCAATTGGGGATGAGGTGTCTTGGTATCCAAACAGCCCAAGAGCTTTCCTATCTTATGGGAGCTGTTGGTCTCATGCAGAATTTTGCAGCTTTAAAAGTATTGGTGAGTGAGGGAATTAGCCGTGGTCATATGCGTCTTCATTTTAAAAATCTTATCGAACACACAGATGCTACCTTAGAGGAAAGAGCACTTCTTCTTTGCAACCTTAACCGCGTTTTTGACCAAAAGGGATTCGTCACAACAGAAGATATCCATACCCTTTTAAAAGGGATACGACAATGATCAGATTTCCTGCAAAGTGCGCTTTGTTTGGTGAGCATAGTGTTTTGCGGGGCTACAGTGCGCTTGTACTGCCTCTGCCTTACTTTTCAACAACCTTAACCGTGGTGCAAAACACTAAAGCTGTGCGTTTTTGGTTAAATGGGAGAGAAATCGTTCTGCCAGATTTTTTGCAGGATTTCTTATCACCATTGACAGAGGATCTCTCCTTTACATCAACCGTTCCTGAGAAATCGGGGTTAGGAAGTTCTGCGGCTTTTTGTGCCTGTGTTGCGACTCGCTTCTATAAAAAAGGGTTTATTGGGAAAGAGGAAATATTTTCAAAGGCCCTTGAGTTGGAAAACTACTTCCATGGTAAAAGCAGTGGGCTTGATGTTGCGGGTGTAATGTCTTGCGGTTTAACCCGCTACCAAATGAACCGTCCACCTGAGCGGCTTGATGTTTCCTATAAGCCGTTTTTATATGTGTCTTATTGTGGTACAGCCTCGGCTACAAAAGATGCTGTTCAAAAAGTATACGCCCATCCCAAGACAGCCTATATTGATCAAGAGATGTCCTATGCGGGTGACAGATTTCTTCATGGTTTGATGGATGAGAGCCTTGCTGTTTTAAAGGAAGCGATGGATAGAGGATATGCCTGCTTTGAGCAGTGGGATCTTGTTAAGCCTTTTGAAGAGCATCGATCCCACCTTCTTGCTTCTGGTGCACTTGCTGTTAAGCCAACGGGTGCAGGTGACGGAGGTTATATGCTCAGCCTTTGGCAGGATTCTCCTCCTTCTTCTCTTTCGCTCATTCCGGTGTTTTCATGATTGAGGCAAGTGCTCCTGGCAGTATGATGGTGTTGGGTGAACACAGTGTTTTGCGTGGCAAGCATGCACTTGTGCTCGCTCTTAATAAAAGAATATATGTTCACTTAACGCCCAATACATCGGCTACGATCGAGATTCGATCTGGGTTAGGTTACTACCATTGCACCTTGAATCAGCTTCCTAACATACCTCTTGCAAAACCCTTTGACTATGTGCTTCAGACCCTGAAAGAATATCCACCTAAGGATGGTGTTTCCATAACAATTAAGTCTGAGATGTCGGAAACGATGGGGTTTGGAACTTCCGCAGCTGTAATTGTCGCTCTCATGGGAGCTTTGAATGCCCTTGAAGGTAAAGGCCAAGACTTAAAGATGCTTTTTGATGCCTCAAAGGCGGTGATCCATGCTTTGTGCCATGTCGGGTCAGGTGCAGACCTTGCTGCAAGCGTTTGGGGAGGGTTTGGTCTCTACCGTATGCATCCTTTTTTATATGAGCCCTATACGTGTTCTCTTCCTTTCTTCTGGTCTTATTCTGGTTTTAAAACTCCAACACCGAAAGTTATCCGCCATGTGGCTGAGCAGTTTTTTGGCAAAATGGATATTCTCCAGGCTCTCGATAGCACTCATGATGCACTCGTCAACCATGCCCTTTCTTGTCTACATCATCCAAAAGAAGTGGGTGCTTTGATGAACCAGGCATCAGGCATTATGGAAAGTCTAGGCGTTCATACAAAGGCGCTCAGTCGATTTCTTTGGTCCTTGCGTGAGCAAAGCTATGGTGTTAAATTCTCCGGATCGGGACTGGGGGATTGTGCTATTGGTATTACCAAAGACGGTTTTTCTATGGCGCATATGCACCCTGTTGATATTGCGCCAAGCGGGCTGATTGTAAAAAAGAAATAATTGTGGATCGTCGCACCTATAGTCATCAACTCATAACACTGAAAGAAGCATGCAAAGATAAAGCATGGGCCTTTGCGCCTTCCAATGTTGCTTTGTGTAAATATTGGGGAAAAACGGATGAGGTGCTTAATGTTCCAACGACATCCAGTCTGTCTATTTCTCTTGGAGGATATGGAAGCTATGTTATTTTGGAAAAAAGCACGCAAGATATCCTGTTTGTGCAAGAAAAAGAAGTTGCTTCCGGCAGTCAACTCTATCTTAAAACATTTGATTTTATGAGGCTCTTTTGTCCGATCAATGTGTCCCTTTGCATTAAGAGTTATAGTAACATCCCCATTGGTGCAGGGCTTGCTTCTTCGGCAAGTTATTTCGCCGCTCTCACTCTTGCCTTAAACGATCTTTTTGGATGGGGAGTCAATTTAGAAACGTTATCTTGTTTGGCCCGTTTGGGCAGCGGTAGCGCTTGTCGATCTTTCTATCATGGCTTTGTCACATGGGAAGCGTGTGAGAATCCTTTGGAATCTTATGGTATTCCCTTAATGATTGATTGGCAGGATCTCTGTGTGGGGTTGCTCATTTTGGATCAGAGGGAGAAATCTATTTCTTCAACGAATGCTATGTTGCATACCCTTAAGACCGCACCTTTGTATAAGTCGTGGATTGCGCAGTCGGAGAGAGATTTTGCATCTCTGAAGCAGGCTATTTGCGAAAAAAATTTCAAAGCAATGGGTGAAATCACTGAATATAACGCTTTGTCCTTGCACAGTGTGATGATGTCTGCGCGCCCTTGGTCAGACAGCAGCAGTTGCTTCAAGGACGGGCGGGCAGCAGATTGCAGGCGCCGCCACTCTTGCACGGGCACCAGCACGGCGGCCTCCGCGCCTCGCCGGGTCACCATCTGCGGCCCTTCCGAGAGGCAGGCATCCAGGAATTCGCTGAACCGGGCTTTCGCGTCTTGAACAGGCCATGTGTGCATCACAACCTCACTATAACTAGTCATTTGACTAGTCTGTCATTGTGTGTTCGTTCTGTCAAACCGATGGCTTGGGCGTCCGGTTTCATGAGCGTCGCCAACTGTCGCCAAATAGACCTAAACCGCTAAATCTGCGAAACTGTCAACTGTGAACATTGATTCACTTCCGCATACGTCAACCAGGGTTTCCAGCCGTATGAAACCGACCCCCAGGCACTACATCCAACTGACGCACATCGGCCCCTATCCAACGGGGCCGCACATTGCCTATGAGTGCGGCAGCTGTGGCGAGGTTGTGCCTTCGGCGCCAGTG
>CALBMH010000017.1 GCA_937896365.1 uncultured Alphaproteobacteria bacterium | reverse complement strand
GCTCCGCAAGTGCCAAATTCTCAGCAATCGTCAAGTCAGCACAGGTGCCAGAAAGAGGGTCTTGAAAAACCCGTGCAACCATCTTCGCTCTTTTATGCGAAGGCGTTGTCGTAATGTCAATACGATCGATTTTGATAGAACCACTTGTAGGAATAGCTTCACCTGCAATGGCATTGAGCATGGTGGATTTCCCTGCACCATTGCTGCCGATCACTGTGATAAATTCACCCTCAGTCATTTTGAGGTCAATACCGCGGAGGGCCTTTTTCTCTGTGGGGAGCCCAGCCGCGAAGGTTACTTTAACATTCTTAAGGATAATCATTATTTATCTCCTCGTTTTAAGGAGCGTTTGATTGTAGGCAAGATCATGGCGAAAGCGACAATCAGTGCTGTGACAAGGTTCAGATCGGAGGCTTGAAGTCCTAGCTCTGTTGCATTGAGAGCAAAAGCGACAGAAAGCCTGTAAATAATAGCGCCCATCACGCAAGCAATAAGAGCTTTAGCGATGTTTTGAGCATGAAAGAGGGCTTCGCCAATAATCACTGCTGCAAGACCAATAATAATTGTACCAACCCCCATCGATACATCGGCAAAGCCATAGACTTGAGCAAAGAGAGCCCCCGCAAGAGCTACAAGGGCATTGCTGAGGGCAAGCCCTGTTTGAACCATTCTATCGTCGTTAATACCGATGGATCTCGCCATGCGAGGGTTTGATCCAATGGAGCGAAGAGCGAGCCCGAGGCGTGTCTTTAAAAGCCATTCAAGAGCTAGGATAACAAGAATAATAACGACAACAAGGGCAATGAGATTCACATGCTCTACCGCTGCCTGGGGAAGTCCTAAGACGTTTGTAACGAAATATGTTAGCTGTGTGGAAATTGTTTTTTCTCCAAGGAGAGCAAGGTTGGGACGACCCATGATACGAAGATTGATGGAATAAAGCGCTGTCATTGTGATAATACCAGCGAGTAAATTCAGCATTTTGAGCCGTGTTGCCATGAAAGCTGTGACATAGCCAGCAGCTGCACCAGCAAACATCGCTAAAAACGTCGCAACCACGGGACTCAGCCCGAATAGAATTCCCGAACCAGCCACAGCCGCGCCAAGAGGAAAACTCCCATCAATAGAAAGATCAGGAAAATTCAGTGTTCGAAAAGAGAGATAAACACCGAGAGCGACGAGACTGTAAATGAGCCCGAGTTCAAAGGCTCCTAATAATTGTATGGTATTCACCTTATTGCTCCATCACCCAAAGCGCTTAAGATCGCGTGCTGTGTATCGTATCGGACATAACCTCAAAACCCCCCAGTTGATTTGGATCGAGATTAAGCCCCATGCTCTCTGCGGCTTTCAGATTCACACGAAATTGCACAGGATGGTCGCACCGTACTGGTAGAGTGCTTGCTTTTTCACCTTTGAGCACTCTTATAGCATATTCAGCAGCCCGTTTGCCAAGAAGAAAACGGTCGTAACCCGCAACAGCCACGGCACCTGCTTCAAAAGAACCCATATCGGCAGCAATGACAGGTACCTTATTTTTCTCTCCCACAGCAATAATGGCTTCGATAGAGGCAACGGCCGTATTGTCATTGGGAACATGAAGAACATCCACTTTTCCTATGAGGCTTTGGACAGCTGCAGCAACATCACTCGTCCGAGACGTTGTGGCTTCCACAATCTCAAGATGATGGTGAGCGGCTTCTTCTTTAAGGTCTTTTATCATGAGCACGGAGTTGACTTCACCCGGGTTATAGATAACACCGATTTTTTTCGCTTTGGGAAGAATGCGCATAATACATTCAATTTGCGGTCCTGGGGCTAAATAGTCGCTTACACCTGTGACGTTATCACTACGAGGGGCTTCGTTTGTCGAAACGATTTTAGCGGCTACCGCATCGGTCACTGTGCTAAAGATCACAGGAATAGGTGTTCTCGCAGTGGCAGAGACGATACTCTGTGCAGAGGGCGTCGAGAAAGCAATAATGACCGACGGGTTTAAACTGACGAACTTATTGGCAATCTGAGTAGCTATGGCAATGCTACCTTGGGCATTTTCGAATTTAAGTGAGACGTTTTTACCGTCTTCAAAGCCAGCTTCTTTAAGACCAGCAATGAATCCCTCGCGCTCAGCATCAATGGCCTTATGTTCGATAATTTGTGTGAGGGCTATGACCTTTTGCTCAGACTGACGGTGTTTATCACAGCTTGTAAGAAGAAGTGGAAATGAAGCAAAAACGGCGGGAGTAGCAAGTATGGATAGAAAACTTCTGAGAGATAAAGAGGAGATCATGACGACAATCGCTTTCGTAAATTTCGTGAGTTCCAGATGGCTTGAGTATTTTCAAGCAGTTTAGTATTGCTAAAGCAAGAGTGCTTAAAGTGATCATAGTAAGAGAGACTAAATCGAAACATAAAGGTTCTCCGAAATAAATGAGATGAAAGACGGATAACGGTAGCAATTTTTCTTGGATATGTAAAGAATTTCCTGAAAAACTTTTTCTTAAGCATTCAATTCATGAGATATCTTAGGATTGCATTGAGCTTGGGGAAGCCTTGTGGCGTAAGGTACAGGTGATTGTTCTCTGATACGATATCTCCAGAGGCAACAAGATTTTCCAGGGCATGATCCTTCAAACAGGACATGTCATCTAACCATACGCCTTCTCTCAACCGTAGCCCCATCATGAGTTTTTCACGATACTGTTCTTCTTGGGTCACTGTATACGTGCGAACGTTTCCAGAATGCTCGAAGAGAACTTTCCGTCGCCATATTTCAGGAGCGCGATGTTGTTCCGTAGCAACTTTTTGCCCATCCCCTCGATACCGTCCATGGGCCCCAGGCCCCACACCAACGTAGTCTTGATAACGCCAATAAATTAAATTGTGTTGGCTTTCATAGCCAGCAACAGCATGATTGGAGACCTCATAAGCCGGAAAGCCTGCCCGGTCTGTTAGTTCCTGTGTCAGTGCGTACATATCAGCTGCTAAATCCTCTTCTGGCAAGACAATCTCTCCTCTCTCATAACGGGGAGCAAACGCCGTTCCAGGTTCAATGATTAGTTGATAAAGGGAAAGATGTGTTGTGCCAAATGTTAAAGCAAGGCTAAGCTCCTCTTCCCATTGTTTGGTCGTTTGGTCAGGTCTCGCATAGATAAGGTCAAAGCTCACGCGGTCAAAGATTTTTTGAGCAAGCTCAATGGCAAGCATACCTTCTCTTGCAGAGTGTCCACGGCCAAGAAACTCAAGCTGTGCGTCCTCAAAGGATTGGATACCGATGGAAAGGCGATTGATTCCTGCTTTTTTAAAATCCTCGAACCGTCCTATTTCCGCTGTACTCGGGTTGACTTCCAAGGTGATCTCCATTTCAGAATCACTCTCCCAAAGATCAAAAGCTTTTTGAATCGTAACCTCAATCAGCTTTGCAGGCATCAACGATGGTGTTCCTCCTCCAAAGAAAATAGTCTTGAGGTGATGATACTTTGTTTGCCTATAAAATCGCTCAAGCTCAGTCAAGTAAGCACGAGTATAAGCCTCAACATCAATGGACTTACCAACGAAACTATTAAAATCACAGTAAGGACATTTCGAAAGGCAAAAGGGCCAATGAATATAAAGCCCTAGCGGTTTTTTCTGCATTCGTTATACTTCTCTTGTCTAGACAGGGGGATTTTATGCGTTTTCTTTTGATAACATGGATTTTATTTTTTTCTAAAGTCTCCGTTGCGTCGATGCTGGACGATTCCGAAGTAAGAGGTCAAAAGTTTTTTCGGCAACGAATAGAATTGGCATTTAACGATCCACAGACTATACCTTCTTCTATTTCGTGTAGTTTCTCGAATGAAAAGGCAGATTACAGTTCACTCATTTTTAAAAAAAGCAACATCACAACTCAATCCAAGACAATTCAGGTGTCCATGGAACTTCCTATGGTCTTAGCAAAATGCAATATAACAATCCTATGTTGTAGCGATATATCGGATCTCACTACCAAGAATAACTATACGTATAAAACGATCGAAGGCGTTTCCCTTGATCAACAGGTGCTCGTGACACAATTGAGCGGAGTACAGTGCACGTTTTGTACCGAAAACCCAACATATTTTCTATCCTCTGAAGAAGACAGTGATGACGATAACATCCTTCCAGCAATAACGGAGCAATTACAAAAAAGGTTTTTGTTCTGATCCACGCAAAGTCTAAGATGAAAAAGCAAATGCTAGACTTTTTGATTTTATCTCAGTAACTTTCAAAAAGATGTTCCCGTAGCTCAGCCGGATAGAGCGCAGGATTCCTAATCTTGAGGTCGTGGGTTCGAATCCCGCCGGGAACGCCAAAAGCGAGATATTTATTTCATGGACCTGGAAAAGACTCAATTTATGAAAAAGGAGATCCACATGACTCTTGCTCATACCTTTCCCCAAACATCTCTTTTGGAAGGATTTGTCTATCTTCATTCCATTCATCCTGATATACGCATTTCTAACCGTTATCACAGCCAGGATAATTTTTTAGGAAGACCTTTTCCTCACTATTTCAATAATGTTCTTATTCTATCAACACAGGCGGCTAAGGCGCTTCTTCATGTGCAAGAAACCGTTTCAAAAGATGGCTTTGATCTTGTTATCTATGATGGTTATCGCCCTCAAACTACCGTAAATGCCTTTGTAACATGGGCAGAAGATATCACAGACCAAACAATGAAAACGCTTTATTACCCCCGCGTTGACAAGGAACAAGTGTTTGAATTGGGTTATATTGCCAAACGCTCAAGCCATACCCGTGGGAGCACTGTGGATCTCACACTCATTAAAAAAAACAAGCCGCTTCAACCTACCCGAAAGATGGTACGTCAATTGAATGATGGTTTTGCATTCACGTACCTTGATGATGATACAGTGGATATGCACACGCACGTTGATCTGTTCGACAAAGCCTCCCACCATGACACGGATCTTGTCCCCGAACAGGCCCTTAAATGGCGCAACTACCTTAGAAGTGCTATGGTGAGCGTTGGGTTCACTCCCTACAAAAATGAGTGGTGGCATTATACTCTTGCAAGAGAACCCTTTCCTGACACGTATTTTGACTTTCCTGTAAGATAAAGCTAAAAAGGGAAATGTGGGTAGTATAATAGAGAAAAGCGCTTCGTTCATCCTTCATCCCTGACCTTTCGATGCTTCACGCCACGCTTGGTACATCAATACACCCCATAAACTATCAGTCCAGTCACGCTTGCACATCATATGCTCATTGCGCCGTTTGACAATGGGTCTTACGTCGAGAAACCCGGAATTTCTTAGCATGCTCTCTGATAAAAGGTCATGGGCCCATTCCCTAAGAGGACCGCGCAACCACTGACCAATGGGGACACTAAAACCCTGTTTAGGACGGTCAATGAGCTGATGGGGGATATAGCGCCCGAGTACTTGACGAAGGGCAATTTTTCCCGTGCCATCGTTGAGTTTCAGGTGTTCTGGTAGCTGCCATGCATACTCAAGAATGCGGTGATCAAGGAGTGGCTCACGGGTTTCCAGGCTATGCGCCATACTCGCCCGATCAACTTTTGTAAGAATATCGCCCGCGAGATACATTAACCCATCACACAGTTGCATCTGGTCAAGCAGGCTTCTTGCCCCCTTACAATGGTTCCACACCTCATCAAAATGAGTCAGATTTCGCCCCCCCGTCATCTTTTGAAGATCATCGTCATCCCACATCAAATACGTTCGATGAAATAGTTCCTTAAACGTCGGTGCAGATAAAAGTTTTGCAAACTTGGCAAGCTTGTCAGAGGGGTGAGACATATGCAAGAGCTGCTCTATGATTTTGCTATACCGAGGATGGGCTAGATGATGTGGGAGGAGAGCAAATACTTTACGCAGTGCGATTGGTACAGCTAGCAATTGGCTCCATTTTCCGCCTAGTCCATGGCGTATATAACCCGCAAAGAACTCATCCCCCCCATCTCCCGACAATGCTACTATGATATGTTGGCGTGCCATCTGTGAGACAAGGTATGTGGGAATCTGAGAAGCGTCAGCAAAAGGCTCATCAAAATAGTCAGGAATTTTGGGAATAATATCCAGTGCATGTTTAGATGTCAGGTAGAATGTATGGTGGTCAGTGCCCAAATGCCTAGCCACAGCTTCAGCGTACTGTGCTTCGTTAAATGTGTCTTCTTCAAAACCAATAGTAAAAGTTTTAATAGATTCCCCTTGCGCTCCATGGTACGCCTCCTGCATCAAAGCCACAACAAGGGAACTATCAACGCCTCCTGATAGAAAAGCACCCAGAGGAACATCAGAAGTCATGCGGATTTGAACAGCGTCCCGTAGAAGTGAATGAAGGTGGTCGATCGTGTGGTTATCATCCGTAAGGAGCGTGGTCGAGGTTTCATAGCACATCCTCATGCTCCAGTAAGTGTGTGTAGAAATTTCCCAATCCTGATCGATCGTAACGATGGTGCCAGGAGTAACTTTTCGTATGTTCTCGTAAATAGATATCTGACCCGGAATATAATTATAGGCTAAAAATTCTGCCACTGCCTTAGGATTAATCTTCGCTTTCCAATGGGGATGAGGATAAAAAGATTTTAGTTGTGATCCAAAGAAAAATGTTTTTTCCACAATCCCATAATAAAGAGGCTTCACTCCGACACGATCACGCACAAGATGAATTTTTTGCTCTTGCCGATCCCACAAGGCAAAGGCAAACATACCAATAAACTGTGTGACTGCCGTCGTAAGGCCATAATGTTCGATGGCGGCGAGCATAACCTCTGTGTCAGAGTGCCCTTTGAAAACATAGCCCACTTGTTGTAACAAAGGACGAAGCCGCGCTGCATTATAGACTTCTCCATTGAAGACAATAACATATCGACCAGAAGGAGAAATCATAGGCTGGTACCCTGCTTGTGACACATCAATAATGGACAAACGTCTATGCGCCAATGCCAAGCCTACAGACACGTCTACCCAGACTCCTTGGGAATCAGGGCCGCGAAAGCGAATAGCCTTTGCCATTGAGCATGCTGTTTGATCAAGCTTCTCCTTTTGCCAAGAATCCCTCGCCCAAAAACCTGTTAGACCACACACGATTCAAAAACATTCTCAACCATTAAAACTGTTAAATGAATACACTTTTTAGAGCGTACAGCAAGCGAATTATAAGTGACTTTAAGGCTGAAAATGACAGAGTGTCTGCTCTTGATTCACAAAGGGTTCTAAGTAAGAATACCAACACTCCTCCATACCACGATCAATGCCTGTGATATAGAGTCTATCTTGTGCACGTGTAAGAGCAACATAAAGAAGACGGTGATTTTCAGCATCAAGACTACTTTTCTCGAGCTCTTTAATGACTTTAAGCGTATGTGTTCGTTGACGCAGAATATGGAAATCTTCGGTGAATAAAATCCTACTATGTGTCAAAACAGAGTTATCCCCCGTATCAGCAAGTATGACAACGGGAGCTTGTAAACCTTTAGATCCATGGATCGTCATGAGCTGAACGCCATGTTCTGTGCGTCTTTTAAAAAGCGGAGGGTGCTTTTCAATGGTATTTTTAAGATCCAATGCTGTGGGTCTTCTTTTCATACATGTATCGAGTGTAAGGTTCAAAAGCTGCTCCATAAGCTCCATAAGATAAGGTGTTTGCCCTTTACTCCCCTCTTTATAAGAGCTTTTATTGCGCTCGTACGTCATATGAAGATAGACATAAGCAAGAGAATACATATCGTCTTTTTGATACATTTCCATAAAATAATTTAAAAATGCTGCATGCTCTTCATACGGCAGTTCCTCTTTAAGTCTCTCCCAAAGAGGCTTTTCGCGAGCGTAGCAAAGTCTCATGAGATCATTTTCGGATATTCCAAACGTAGGGCTTTTCAAAAGGCATGCTAAGTTCAGATCATCATAGGGGCAATCAAGAAACGCCAAGAAAGCCAGAAAATCTTTGATATACAGGTGTTCTAAAAAAGCCCGTTGATCTTGGCAGATACTTTGAATATCATTATCTGCCAAAGCTTTTGAAAGCATCGTCATAAGTTTACCGCGTCGCCTTAAAAGAATAAAAATATCGTTGGCTTGAATCGGTTTTTGTGTGGAAGATAAGATGGTTTTGGAATTGAGAAGCTGTCGTATGCGTCTTGCTATCATCGATGCAAGTTGCTCTTCAGGCGTTTCTCTGTAAAGAGGTGTGGGATAAAGCTGCCATCCCAAATCTTCCTCATTCGTTGTCTTGCCCAGTGTCACGGGGATAAGTGGCCACACTCCCACATGCCCTTGTTCATCCTGTCGATGGGGTCTATGGGTGATTTCCCATGAGTGAAGGAGGCTGGGTGTGATACTCTTTTGATTACACACATGATCGACGAGTTTGAGAATTTCTGGGGCGCACCGATAGCATGTGTCAAGGGAGATTGTTTGAAGTATAAAGCCCGCATGGGCAAGGAGCTCTTCAAAATACTTTTTAATCTCCCTATATGCTTTAGGGTCAGCACCCTGGAAACTGTAAATGGATTGTTTCGCATCGCCAACAACAAAAAGAGTACGGGGAAGACTCTTGTGATCCTCCTTTTCCAGATTTTTATACGAGCGGGGTAGAGTCGCAGGGCTATCAAAAAAATGTGTTGTGAGCTCCTTTATGATAGACCACTGATCAGGGCTTGTATCCTGGGCCTCATCAATAAGAATATGATCAAAACCACCGTCGAGTTCATGCTTAACCCAAGCCATGTGGCTCTTCAAAAGGGCATCGGTTTTCATAATCAAATCATCAAAATCAAGAGCATTCATGCGCTGCTTTTCGTGAGTATAAAATGCTATCACAGCGCTTAAAAGAACGTCGAAAGAGTCATTTAAAAGTAAGGCTTTTTGAATCTCTTGCTGTTCTTGATTGCGTAAGATCTTTGTTGCGATGGTTTGAAACTGTTCGTCAAAATCAGGACAATTTTCGAGAAGCTTCTTCGTCGAAGCTTTGGCTCGTGGCCGCCCCTCGCTTGTAAGAAAGAGCGAAGAGAGTATCCCCCACTCATAAGAAGGTGTGCACTGTAAAACATGCTTTGCTTTCTCCTGTACACTCTTTGCGCCATACTGCTCTGTAAGGCTGGCGAGATAGAAGATCGTCTCATTGTCCTTTGTACTTAAAACCGTGTCAAGAGAAGGATTGAGGAAAAGACCTTCAAAGAAAGCCTTACGGTTAGCACCTCCATGGGGATGGATTTTTGTACGGCTGGAAAGAGCTTCCATCAAGCATTCTTTGAGATAAAATTCACTCATGGATTGCCCGATATTCTCCAAAAAGTGGGTGTAGTCTTCTGTTTGCAAAAGACGTTTCATTGCTTTTTCTTTAAGTGTATGAGCCGATACGTCGTCCAAAACGTCAAAATCAGGATGTATTCCTGCTTCCAACGGAAATAGTCTTAAGATCTTTTGGCAAAAACTGTGGATGGTTTGGATGGCTAAGGGGTGATCAAGCAGCGTGTGGAAAAGGTTGCGCGCCCGGTGCAAATGTTTTTGTGAAAGGGCCTTTTGTTCCAGATATAAAAGCTCCCTTTGTAGGGTGTCTGAAGAAGCTTTTGACCACGATAAAAGTGTATGCTGGAGCCGTTCACGCATCTCGTTGGCTGCTGCCTTCGTGTAAGTGATGCAGAGAATGCGTTTGGGATCAGTGCCTGTCAAAAGCAACCGCAACAATCGATCAATGAGCATCTTTGTCTTGCCTGTTCCTGCTGATGCTGTAACCCAGCATGAGTTCACGGGGGATGTTGCAAGGAACTGTTGTTGATTAAAATTCCACCTTAATGAGTTTTTTTCTTCCACGTTAGCCTCGTCTTAGACTCCCTCATCCTATACTGAACAACAGCAGTAAGTATACGCAGCAGTTCCATTTGCTTTAATAAAATGAAATAAGCGAGAAAATTTCTTGATGTGGAATTAACGTATTTAGAATATATAAATTCTACTTTTGATTATGCGAAAATTTTTTTAAGGGATTTTATAATGACTAAGAAACTATACTTATGCAGCTATGCAGCTATGCTCAAGCAATCCTAGCCTTGCGTCCGACGACCTGACATATACAACAGTGGATAATGAGGGAGGAAAGGGTTTCATCCCTTTTACTCATCAACAGAGCTTGGATATTGAGACTACATTCAAAAAGCCGATATCGAAGAAAGAAATCAGCACGCATAAATCTCAACCCGATGAAACAGTGTTGCATGGTTGTTGAAACATCCCATTTCACATGATATTCCAGCAAATGCCAAGCTTTATGCCAAATTTTAGTGGTTTTCTTCTTCGTGTCAAAATTTAGGAAGATAAGGATAAATTCGATGCGGCTATGGAGAGCTCCAATGGAAGGGGTGTTTCGTGTGTATATTGTGTCCCATAAAGCAAAGACGTTTGATGAGGCCACTTTCTATGCCTTGGATCTTCATGGAAAAACTCTTACCCAGATCACGAAAAGAGAGACAGATACGATAGCAAAACAGAAGCAAAACAGAACTTTCCACTTTTTCTGGACCATTTAATAAAATTTTCGGCGGAAACTAGCCGAGACATTTACCGGGAAGAGGGGTGCTGTTCCACCCTATCTTTCTCCAAGGGCTCTTTCATCTCTCCTTTCAAGGTGAACGTAATCGGAGTACGATGGTTGATTATGCGGATTAGGCGCAGGATGGAAGTGAAAATCCTGCCTTAGGTAGAGCGATAGAATACGTTCCAACTGTTCTCCAGCATGCTTCATGAGGGACGGTGCGTTCTTTACGCTTATCTCCTCGGCGAAGGGATATTTGGGGGCTATATAAATATGGGTTAAGCAAATCTTGTCATCGTCTATGCCATGAAGAGCGCCATACAGCCAACCTTCGAGGGGAAGTTGGGGGGCATGGCCTTTTGCAATGCTTTTCGGGGAGGGGGGAGTTCCTGTCTTATAATCAATGATTGTGTGAACGTTGTCACAATAATCAATGCGATCGGCCATACCATAAATGACAAGTGTTTTGCCGTTCAGGCGAATCCTTTTTTCCAAGCGCACTTCCGTTTGGAGCACTCTCCTTCCCATAGTAGAGCAAAGCCATTCGCAAAAGCCCTCCAGGCGTTTCTTTTGCATCACTGTTAGAGGAATATCTTTAAAATAGCTAAGTACAAAGGTTTGTAAAAGCACAGTATATTGCGGCTCAAACATCTTTCCTTGTTTTACATAACTATCCAAGGCTTCATGGAGGTATTGACCGAAGATAAGGGATTCTGTGTTATCATCCGCACACCAAAGCCGTTTCAGTCCCAAGATATACTTAGCATAAAAACCATAAGCATCTTCCATGAGAAGCTTGATACCTGAAATCGATACTGTCAGAGGCTTAAGCGCATTATCTGGACAAGGTGGTTGCCTATAACCCTTTTGTATTGACGGTAAAATAGGCACATTCAATGCCTTCCAACACAAAGAGAAACTTCTTTTACTGAACTTTTCAAGATCAGGCTTTTCAAGGGGGATGCCATCGACGTGGTACCAAAAGCGTGAGGCAATCTGTGGGGTCGAGTTGTTTTCAAGACAGCGACTGAGTATGATTTTACGAGAGCTTGTAAGACTTAGAAAGAAATCTTGTGCTTGCAACCCTATCAGTTCGTCCGGCGTGGAAAGACCGAGTCTGTCTCTGAGTGAGGGACTTAGCCAAGGATCATAAGCGATAAAACGTGGTAGAATTCCCTCCTCTAAACCTGTGATAACTGTTACGTCAGCTTCTTCGACGCGTGCTTCCATCAATCCAATCATATTGATGTTGATACCATCATTCGTTCCATCTTGATGGGCTTTCTGGAGAATGTTTACATTCTTTAAGCTATGGTGAAAGAGCTCGAACCATTCGTGAGGGGAGAGATGGGTATGGAGTTCTCTGAGTTGTGAAAGATCATTCAGCTGCTTTTGAATGATTTCGCCCTTATCTCCTTCAAAAAGCGGGGAAGCCAGTTGATGAAGGAGAGTTTGAACGCGCTCCACATAGTGCCCCGAATAAAGGTTAATACTCTCCTTATGAGGATAGTCATAATCCTTCATATGTGATGATAAAAGTGGCTTGGAGCGAGACGCGACATCAAAAGTGTAAACGCTCTCCCTGTGCGTGCTCTGATGGGTATCCGCAACTGGGTCAGTCTTAAAGAAAGGAAGATCCTCATCACTTTTGAGAATCAGTGGGTGTTTAAGGAGTTGGATGTAATCTTCAAGTTCTTGATAAGCAACGACTTTTGCTGCAAGGAGCACAAGCTGCCCCTCAGGTGTTTGATAAAAGGGCAGGGCACTTGAGTCATTGACAAAAAGATTAAAAACTTGTAGCTCAAGTTTGAGACGCCTTGCCAGTGATCGATCGGGGGTGACAAGTGCAATATGCCTGGCACCCTTTTCGACTTCATCGTAGACAATCCGAGCAATAGACTTCGCCTGGTAAAAAGGGGAAGAGCTTGTTAATGTCAAGATACGCCGTGGGTCCGGTTCTTT
>CALBMH010000016.1 GCA_937896365.1 uncultured Alphaproteobacteria bacterium | reverse complement strand
CATATATTTTGATGATACCGATGCCCAAGGAATCGTCTATCATGGAATTTACTTTAAGATCTTTGAACGGGAGCGCAATGATCAGTTCATGGAAACAGGATTTGACCGTCTGGCTCATTATAAGAAAAAAACGGGTGAAGGCTTTGTCGTCGCCCGTATTGAAATTGATTATGTAACTCCTATACGTCTCGGCAATAGCATAACGATAGAAACTGACGTTATTGATCAGTCCTCTTGCCGAATCAACGTTAGACAAAGGATGCTGAGAAATGGTAGAAAGAGTACCAAGATCGCTGTTGCGTTGGTTTAGGTTAACGAGACGAGAAAACAAAAACCTATGCCACAAAGCGTGAACGTAATTTTATCGCCGCATTTCATAACACGATAAGGTAAACAATGGATACATCAGCGCTCCAAACGGTAGCTATTCAAACGCAGCAGGCTGCACATGCAGGACAACAGGTGGCTCAGCATGCAGGTATTTCGATTTGGGATCTTTTCTGGGGAGCAACGCCCGTTGTCAAGCTTGTTATGCTTGTCTTGGTTGCTGCGTCTTTTTGGTCTTGGACAATTATTTTTAACAAAGCAATGAAGCTTCGAAAACTTCACAGCAGTGCTGATCACTTTGAAGAGTCTTTTTGGTCAGGTGGAAGCCTCGATGATCTCTATGATCGTTTACACGGTAAATGTTATGATCCGATGAGTATGATTTTTTGTGCAGCCATGCGCGAGTGGCGACGATCTCTGTCAAAAGGAATGATGCGTACCAATGATTTACGTAGCACACTGCAGCAGCGTATTGAGAGGGTGATGCAGGTCACTTTATCCCGGGAAATCGAAGCTGTTGAGCGCCATATGGGGTTTCTTGCCACTGTGGGCTCTACAGGAATGATTATTGGGCTCTTTGGAACAGTTGTGGGTATTATGAATAGTTTTGAAGCTATCGCTGCACAGCAAAACGCGAACCTTGCTGTGGTAGCCCCTGGCATTGCAGAAGCTCTTTTTGCCACGGCTATCGGTTTGGTGGCAGCAATTCCTGCTATGGTGGCGTATAACAAGCTCTCATCCGACATCAGCCGCTATGCGAACAAACTTGATACCTTTGTAAATGAGTTTACAGCCATTATTTCGCGCCAACTGGAAGAGGCAGCGTAAAATCATGGCAGGCAGTTTTCATTATATGTCTAGGGCGAATCGGCGTATAAAACGTGCTGCCTTTTCGGATATTAATGTGACACCGCTTGTGGATGTGATGTTGGTGCTGCTTTTGATTTTTATGCTCACAGCGCCTATGCTCACCGTAGGAGTGCCCGTTGATCTGCCCAAAACCCATGCGGCAAAGCTCAATGATCAAATTGAGCCCCTTGTTGTGTCTGTCAACGCCGCTGGGCAAGTTTTTTTGCAGGAAACGGAAGTTCCCATGGAAACGCTCATACCACGCTTGATAGCAGTGACGCAAAACAATCCAGAGGCAAAAATTTACGTGCGTGGAGATAAAAATCTTGCCTATGGTCGCGTGATGGAAACCATGGGTGCTATTGCTACGGCGGGGTTTACGAAAGTTTCGCTTCTTGCGGAGTTGCCACCTCAAGCTTCTCACATGCAGAGTTCCCAATCCCATGTGCTGGGTTCAAAAATGCCACGTACTCTAAGTTCTGAAGTCCCACAGAATAAAGCCAAAGCGCAAGTGAAAAAACCAGGAGCGAGGTAACCACTTGAATGAAGAAGTCGGCGCTCCTTTCTGCCATTTTCCACACCCTCTTGCTGGTCGTACTCCTGGTCGGTATTCCTATGCCCCAACGTCGCCTCCCTGTTAATGAAAAACCTATTATCATCGAATTTGAAAACATTGCGGATATAAGCAAAGCCCCAATTCTAACACCCGAGGCTTCCAAGGAAGATAAAAAAACAGCAAAAAAATCTGAACCTAAGTCTGAGCCTAAGAAAGAGTCTGAGAAACCGAAGGAAGAACCTATGCCTTCTGAGCAAAAGCCGCAAGAAATAGAAAAGGGTGAAACTGAAATTGATCCTAAGGACGAAGTTAAAGAAAAACCACACGCCAAATCCGAGCTAAAAGAAAAATTGAAAGAAAAAGAAGTGAAACCGCTCATTGCTTCTAAGAAAAAGCCTGAGCCTAAAAAAGAAACTAAAAAGAACCCCAAGAAAGATAAAACAAAAAAAGATGAAAATCCTACAAAAGCAGAAGTGAATTTGGATCCTAAAAAAACAAAACCAAAACCGCTCCTACAGGAAAAGGAAAAATCGGTGGACAATATCGTAGACAGCTTAATTGACAATACCTCAGATGATGGAGCCAAAAGGGGTGCTCCTGCCAACGCTATGGGGATGGAAATTACTGCGACGGACATCGACGCTATTCGTCAAAGAATTTATAAATGCTGGCTTGTTCCTATAGGTTCACAAGGGGCTAAGGATCTTATTGTTGATGTCAAGATGGATATTAATCAGGATGGAACCGTTGCAAGAGCTGAGGTGGTGAATAAAGGGCGCATGGATGATCCTGCATTCCAAGCCGCTGCCGAGAGTGCTCAGCGCGCTGTCTTGGATCCTGCATGCAATCCGCTTCCGCTCCCTCCTGAGAAGTATGAAAAATGGAAGCGTCTGACCCTGCGTTTTAACCCAAAAGACATGTATTAAAAGAAGATAACAATGATAAAAGCTCTCTTTCTCCTGGTCCTTATTTTTTCAGTGCACTCTTTGCAGGCTGACCCACCTAAACCCCTTAAGGGCAGTTGGAATTCTGTCGGTCTAAAAATGAATACAGCTCCCCATGAAGATATTCCTGATGTTATTGAGATTACAAAAGGGCAGATTAAGCCTACACCCATTGCGATCCCTACGTTTCTTGGTGATACGGAGTTTTCGGAAAAGATCACAGAGGTCATTACCAATGATCTTGCCATGTGCGGACGGTTTCAGATCATTGATAAGCAAGCATTTATTCAAGATGCCACATCTGTTCATGAGAATGTGCGCTTTTCCGATTGGCGTGTCATTAATAGTCAAATTTTACTCATTGGCAAAGTCGAACAAAACGGATCAAAAATTACTGTTCAGTTCAAGATTTATGACGTCTTGAAAGGTACGCTGTTGCGAGGAATTGTTCTCTCCACTGAAGAAGGAAAATGGCGCAAGCTTGCTCATATGGTAGCAGATGTGGTATATGAGCGCGTTACAGGAGATGCGGGCTTCTTTGATTCACAGATTGTCTTTATTGATGAGCAAGGGTATGGCAAGAGTAAGAAAAAATGTCTAAGTATCATGGACATCGACGGACACAACGTAGTCTATCTGACAGATGGTAGGAATCTCGTTCTGACGCCACGCTTTTCTCCTTCGACGCACCATATTGCGTATCTTGGCTACAAGAAGAACAGTGCGGGTGTCTATTTGATGGATATCCGTACGAGAGAAACGAGACTTTTGGGTGAATTTCAAGGTATGACCTTCGCACCGCGTTTTTCCCCTGATGGATCTACCGTTGTTATGAGCCTCTCTAAGAATGGGACAACAGCACTTTATACATATAACATTACGACAAAAGAAACCCGTCCACTTACACAACATGGGCAAATCGATACATCCCCCTGTTATTCGCCGGATGGGCAGTACATTGTGTTTACCTCCGATCGCAATGGGAATATAGAGAAGCTCTTTATCATGCGCAGTGATGGAAGCGGGGTGACGCAGATTAGCCAAGGCCCTGGTAAGTATTCACAACCCGTATGGTCACCACGCGGAGATATTATCGCGTTTAGTAAGCAAATAGGAGGGCGCTTCTATCTTGGGGTCATGAATATTGATGGGTCGAGTGAGCGATTGATTGATGAAGGGTATCTTATCGAAGGTGCTGCTTGGTCTCCCAATGGTCGTTATATTACGTACACGAGGGAAAGTACTCCGGGTCGTGATGGCCGCAGCCGCTCACAGCTCTGCTGCATGGATCTCACGGGGCTTGTCAAAATAGATCTCAAAACACCTCATAATGCTTCTGATCCTGCTTGGTCTCCCCTTCTCTCAGCAGTTTCTGTGAGGGATCGCGTACCAGCAGTGTAGATGGGAAGACATAGCAAGAAGAAGTGTCATAAGAAATATTGGGAAAGGGAGAAATCCTCACTCACTGGTCACGTTACCGTGCTTGCTATTCGTGTCCAACGTCTGGTAAGTATGTAAGAGTTCTACGATCGCAAACGTGCCCTGTGTCTATCCAAAGTGCTCCTAAAGATGATAATTCCTCTATCGAGTATACAAAATGGCATGCTTTCTTAGCCCTTATGGAGCGGGAGTTTGGGAAGGCAACGTTTAAAAGTTGGTTGTGTCAACTGACTCTTGTGCGCTTTGACCCTGAAATTCGCACTCTCATTCTGTCCGTGCCTGGACGTTTCGTTAAAGATTGGATCGAAGCGAATTATCTTCCAACCCTTCTCAAGCTTTCTCAGGGGATCTACGAAGATCTCCATCGCATTGAATTGATTGTCAGAAATGCGCTTTTGGCTTCCAAAACAGGACCTGCTACTGCCCATCACAGTGCCGCTAAGGAAGATCCCCAAGCCTCCTCTTTGATGGACGTTAACAACGGTTCTCCCGTTGATTTCCAAGCACTGGCTCCAACAACCGCTAGCAGTGAAGAGGATTTTTCAACTCTAAAAGAGCACATCAGTGCACAGCTTGACAAACGCTTTACCTTTGAAAATTTTGTGGTTGGTAAACCCAATGAGCTAGCCTATGCAGCAGCGCGTCGTGTAGCAGAATCCCAAGAAATCCAATTCAATCCTCTCTTTCTCTATGGGGGAGTTGGGCTTGGTAAAACCCACTTAATGCACGCTATTGCGTGGCATATTAAAACGCATCAACCAGAGCGTCAGGTATTGTACGTATCGGCAGAAAAGTTTATGTACCAATTTATCCGTGCGCTTCGTTACAAAGATACCATGGCCTTTAAGGAATTGTTTCGTAACGTTGATGTCTTGATGATCGATGACGTGCAATTTATCAGCGGTAAGGAAACAACACAAGAAGAATTCTTCCACACATTCAACGCCCTCGTGGATAAAAAGCACCAGGTAATTGTATCAGCAGACAAATCTCCTTCAGACCTAGAAGGTATGGAAGAACGCCTTAAATCTCGTTTAGGATGGGGGTTGGTGGCGGATATTCACCCCACGACATATGAGCTGCGTTTGGGTATTCTTCAAGCTAAGGCAAGCACTCTATCCGCCCCTATTCCCAAGGAAGTGATGGAGTTTCTTGCGTTTAAAATATCATCTAATATACGTGAGCTTGAAGGAGCCTTGAACCGTATCGCGGCTCATGCAACCCTCGTAGGGCGCCAAATTACCATTGAGAGTACGCAAGAAGTTCTGCGTGATCTTCTTAAATCCAATGACAGACGTGTGAGTATCGATGATATCCAAAAACGTGTCGCGGAATATTACGGAATTAAGCTCACTGAAATGCATTCAGCAAAACGGGCGCAAAATATTGCACGCCCTCGCCAGATTGCTATGTACTTTGCAAAGATTTTAACACAGCGTTCCCTTCCAGAAATCGGTCGTCGTTTTGGAGGGCGCGACCATACGACGGTGATCCATGCAGTTCGCAAGGTGGAAGAGCTTATGAATGGTGACCCTGAGCTTGCGGAAGATTTGTCTATCCTCAAAAAAAGCCTAGAATGCTAAAAGTGCAGATGATACGTTCACACAGTCATGGAAAATAAAAACTAATACGAAAGAAACGCTCATGCGCTTTACAATTGAGAAAATCCAACTGCTTAAGGCTCTTTCCCATGCTCAAAGCGTTGTGGAAAAACGTCACACCCTCCCTGTTCTCGGTCATGTATTACTTGAAGCCGATGGATCGAATCTGGTTTTAAGCACCACGGACATGGAATTAAACCTCGTAGAAAATGTTCCAGCCGTGGTGGAAGAGCCTGGAAAACTCACTGTGTCAGCGACCATGTTTTTCGACATTGTCCGCAAACTTGGCACGGATACGGTCCTCCTCTTTGTTAAGGACAGCCAGCTTCACATCCATGCAGGCCGCTCCAAGTTTAAAATTTCCTATTTAAATGCAGAGGATTTTCCCAAACTATCCTTTGGCGATTTACCCATTTACTTTACTTTAAAAGTAGAGCAGCTGAAAAAGCTTTTTGATAAGCCCCGTTTTGCTATGGCAACCGAGGAAACGCGCTATTATTTAAATGGCATCTACTGGCACACGATTCCTGGAGAGAACCTGCTGCGTGCTGTGGCAACCGATGCGCATCGTCTGGCTTTCACCCAAACCCAAGCCCCTGAGGGGTCTATGGATATGCCTGGGATAATTATTAGCCGTAAAACGGTTAATGAAGTTCGCAAACTTCTCGATGAGGAACAAGGCGATGTGACTATCAAACTCTCGGGGCAGCGTATTGAGTTCCATTTTAAACGTGCGTCCTTGAGCTCACGCCTCATTGACGGTAATTTCCCTGACTATATGCAAGCAATTCCTGTAAATAACGGCCGTGTCTTTTACGTTCCTACGAAGGATTATACAAGTGCTGTGGACCGTGTCGCGACTATCATTAATGATAAGATTCGCATTATCAAGCTTGACCTTAAAGAAAATCACGTCACGTTATCGGCCCTGGGTTCAGAGCTTGGTAGCGCGCAAGAAGATCTTCCTGTTGCCTACGCGCAGAAAGAGACTGTAGAAATTGGGTTTAACGCGAAGTACCTATTGGATATCACACAGCAAATCGATGAGGAGGAGACGGAGGTCGCTTTAAACGATGGCAATAGTCCTGCGCTTATCAAAGGTGTCGATAATACTGACAGTATGTACATCCTTATGCCCATGAGAATATAAGCTCCAAAAAAACCCCTATGTGCTTTGCTCTTTTTTAACTAAAATACAAATTAAAATTGATTAAAAAGTCTCTTTATGGCTTCTCACACTTATACACGGCATTCTCATGGTGATCTTCACGAGCATTATCTTAGGAAAATTCGAAATATCCCCCTTCTGACCAACGATGAAGAGTACAAGCTTGCTAAGCAATGGCGTGATGACGGTGATAAGCAAGCTGTTGCAAAATTAGTGACAAGCCACTTACGCCTTGTCACTAAAATTGCGAACGGTTATCGTGGGTACGGTCTGCCTTTGAGTGATCTCGTTGCTGAGGGTCATATCGGCGTTATGCAAGCTATGAAACATTTTGATCCTGATAGGGGGTTTCGTTTTGCAACATATGCTATGTGGTGGATTAAGGCCAGTATCCAAGAATATATTCTTAACTCTTGGTCTCTTGTAAAGATGGGAACAACAGGAGCACAGAAAAAACTCTTTTTCAAGCTTCGTTCCATCAAACAAAAGCTTGGGGTAACCAAACTCTCATCTGAACAAATTCAATCCATTGCGAGGGATCTCGATGTAAAAGAAACCGAGGTGAGGCTCATGGAAGAACGTATGAGTGGGGGGGATCATTCCCTCCATACAACGGTAAGTGGTAATAGTGATAGTGAACTTGAGTGGATTGATTGGATTTCTGACGAGCGTAACAATCAGGAGCATGACCTTCTTCACAAGGATGAGATGGTTAAAAAGCAAAGTCTTCTCAATAAAGCTTTAAAAGGACTACATCCACGTGAACGCAGCATTTTCTATGACAGGCGGCTCCATGAACCGCCTCGTACACTCGATGAACTTAGCCAAAAACATGATCTCTCGCGCGAACGAGTGCGCCAGATTGAACTTAAGGCCTTTCAAAAGCTTCAAAAGGCCATTAAATTCCACATCTTCGGATGTACACGCTAAATGAGACTTTTTCAGGTCTGATCACCTTTCCAAATCTGTTCAGCGATCTTGTTGAAATTGTCTGCGCCGTCTTTGATTACCTGTAAGGTATTTTGAACATCTTCATTGGGGATAAAATCCTTTACAATAGGCACCACTGTGTCTATAATCCCAACAGCCTCTTGGCGAGTTTTGCGGAGTCCTTGCAGTGTTTCTTTGAGGGATTGAAAGCCTTCCTTAATGCTCGCAAGCGTGAGTTTCTTCCCAAAGCATCCACAACCACTTTCGGCTATATCGTCTTTCTCTGCAGCAAACGATGTGTGAGAGAATGAGATTGCGAGTGTTGCCATTGCAAAAATAATTTTCTTCGATATCATCATAAACCTCCTACGATCCATTTGAGTAAAGGCGATTGGCTCGCCACAGAAAGAGGTAGGGCTAATAAGTTAACATAGAGTTAATTTTGAAATTTTATTTTTATAGCATGGCGTATAGAATGATTTTTTACACTCTTTTCCTGCGCAAGAGATATAAAATCTAAAGCCTGTATTGTATTCATCCAAGAAATATGGTACACCTTGGCCAATTGAGATGAAAGTTTTGATATGTCCACAACGTTCCATTTTCGTATACTACCTGACGCGGCTACGCCTCGAAAAAAGCAGGTGTTTGAAGGACAACGAAAAACACTTTTTGAAGGCCAAGAGCCAGGAACGTATATCTGTCACTTTACGGATGTCATCAAAAAAGGCACTCCTCTCATTTCAGGCAAAGGGGTGATCAATAATCGTATTTCAGAGCTCTTTTTCTCGAAACTAGCTGAAATAAATGTTGCGTCGCATTTTATTAAGCGTCTCAATATGCGCGAACAGGTCATTCGTTCAGTGGATCCATTGCCTTTCAAAATTAGGGTCTATAATATTGCGAATAAGTGTCTTCAGGATCGTTTTCTTATTGAAAAGGGCACACAGCTTCCGCGTCCACTTTTTGAGTTTTTAACCAAGGGGTCTTTACCCCATGTCATGAGTCGTGAGCATGTGGTAACCTTTGGATGGAGTAACGAGCTTGAATTGGATGACATGCTCACTTTGGCCCAGCGTATCAACGATTTTCTCTATGGTTATTTTAATGCTCTTGGCTTTCGGCTTGTCAGTATTAATCTAGAATTTGGTCGTTTGTATGGGGGAGAGTTCATGGAGAATTCTGAACTTCTTCTCATCGACGAGATAAGCCCCGACACGTTTGATCTTCAAGATGCTTCCGCAAAGGAATTTCTAGTCATTGATCTGCATGAGACAGATCTTGCAACTGTTGCTGCAACCTATCAACATATTGCTGAGCGCCTAAAAGTGTTGCAGACTGTGAATAACGGACAGCAACTGAGTGGGTAGAAAACCCTTATACCTCTTATATTAACGGAATTTTAGAGGACGAAATCCAATGCCAATTCTTCCATTAACGCTTAAACAAATCATCAGGGATGCTCTTCCTGATGCGCATGTAGAACTTACACCCCTTGCCGATGACAACGATCATTTTCAAGCATTGATACGTTCCTCACACTTCGAGGGAAAGTCACGTATCCAACAACATCAAATGGTCTATGCAGCGCTTGGTCCTAAAATGGGAAACGAACTCCATGCCCTTTCCCTAAAAACAGAAGTTCTTATGAAAACAATAAAGGAGTGAATTATGTCTGTTCTTGATAGGATCGACCAAGATGTTAAAAATAATGACGTTGTTCTATTCATGAAGGGAACAGCTCAGCTACCCCAGTGTGGCTTTTCATCTGTTGTTGTCCAAATTCTGACAAAGCTTGGCGTGCCATTCAAGGACATAAACGTTTTAACAGACCCTGAGATACGGCAAGGCATCAAGGACTATACCAATTGGCCAACGATTCCTCAGCTCTATATGAAAGGTGAGTTTGTTGGCGGTTGCGATATTATTCGTGAGATGTATCAAACGGGAGAGCTGCACGAACTCCTTCAAAAGCACCAACTTGTAGCGATTTAAGAAAGCACGAAAGATGTAAGAAAGATGACCGTTCTCGCTGTTGATCAAGGGTATCATTTTTGTTCTGTGGCCGTTCAGCAAGAAAATAGAGTAGCGCAAAAAATACTTTCTTTTGACGCTGGTCATCTTAACCATTCTCTTACATGTTTTTTTCTTTCGGTGGTTAATGACCTTTGTTCTCACTGTGGTATAACGTTGGAAAATATTGAAGCAATTGCAGCTACAACAGGTCCAGCGTCTTTTACAGGGCTGCGTGCTGTTTTGGCTGTTCTTCAAGGAATAGCTTTCGCGCGCAAGGTGAAAGTCTTTACGTGCACACGTTTGGAGCTCCAGGCCTTTATAGCCTTTCAAGAGAACCCCTTGATGAAGGCATATCAAGCTGTATTAGATAACCAACGCGGTGATGCCTTTATTCAAACTTTTAAAAAGAATCATAACATACCCCTGGCGGTATCAGATGTAGGCCTTCTCAGTGAAGTGATTGCAGTTCATCAAAACCCAAGAAATATACGAGAAACCACAGAAGCGAATGAAAAAACAGATACGGGGATTTTTTTATTGAAATGGATTCAGCAAGATAACACTTTGCTCTACGGTACATACAGAGATCTTCGCCCTTTCTATGGCCATACCCCCACGTTTAAGAAAAAATTTTTATAAATAGAGAGCCATGAATAGGGAGTTCCAACTGCTTCCTCTCACAGTAAAGCATGCAGGGCTCCTTTCTAACATCCATGCATCGGTGGAGCATCCGTGGAATAAACCCTGGTCAGAACATTCTTACAGTGATCTCCTCATGCAACCGTCTATCAAAGGCTACGCCTTTTTTAAAAAGGAAAAAGTCATAAGCTTTATACTCGTCCAATACGATAAAATGGATTGTGATGTAGTTGAAATGGAGGTTCTTTACTTAGCAACAGTAGCAGCATACCGGAATCAAGGGCTCGCCACAAAACTTTTTCAAGAGATTTTACACATCACAAAAGCAAAGAAAATTTTCCTTGAGGTCTGCAAAAAAAACGACGGTGCAATAAAAATGTATAAAAAAATGGGATTATCAGAAATATCTATAAGAAAAAACTATTATAAAGGAAAAAATAATTTATACTATCACGCTTCTGTGCTGGTAAAAAATTTTTAGCTTCTCCAGATCAGGGGGGTACAACCCCTTTTTCCTGAGAAAGAAGCCGCGGTAGAGATAAGGCAACACAAAATGGAAATGGATTTACGTTAATGCTCGAAGGTCAAAGGCACATTGTTCACATAGCTGGGAATGACTCTTGGACAAGCAAACATGACAACTGGAAGGATTTCTTTGAAAAAATCCTCGAAAAGGTGGTGCTTATTCTTGAGCTTGAAGAAAACTTCACACTTAGTATCCTTCTCACCGAGAATGAGCAGAGCCAACAGCTCAACCGAGATTTTAGAAACAAAGATAAGCCTACGAATGTTCTCTCATTCCCATCAGGAGTACACTTACCTTTGCCAGATGGCACTCAATTTCTAGGCGATCTCGCCTTTTCTTTTGAAGTGATTGACAGTGAAGCTACGGAGAACGAAAAAACTTTTTTAAATCATATGACACATTTAGCAATTCACGGTATTTTACATCTGTTAGGATATGATCATGAAACGACGAAAGAGGCTGAGGAGATGGAAACCCTCGAAATTAACATTCTTGAACACTTTGAGATTAGGGATCCGTATTTATAATTTATGAGAACGATGACTGATATTCTTGACCCCTTGACCATAAAGCCCAGTCGCTTTAAAGGTAAAATTCGCCAGCTCTGGCGTAAACTTTTTCAAAAAGATGATAGCAGCCTTCGGGAAACACTGGAGGAGTTGATCGAAGAAATAGATGAGGTCGAACCCTCCATTGAGTCTGATGAGCGCCTTCTCTTAGGGAATGTCCTTAATCTACGTGATCTTACGGCCCAAGATGTTATGATCCCACGTGCAGAGATTGTTTCCGTATCACACACGATAAACCCGCAAGACCTCATCGCTACGATGACACGTACAGGTCTGTCGCGAATCCCTGTCTACAAGGATAATTTGGACGAAATTATCGGTATGGTCAGTATGAAAGATATGCTCGTGTGGTGCCAAAACCGGTCAGGCACATTCAAAATTCGCCAAATGTTACGTGAAGTTCTTTTTATCTCACCGAGTATGCGCACATTAGACTTGCTTCTCCAAATGCGCCAAAGTGGTACGAAGATGGCTCTTGTCGTCGATGAGTATGGTGGTGTTGATGGGCTTGTGACATTTTCTAACCTTATTGAAGAAATCATTGGTGATATTCAAAGTGCCCACGATCAAGCGACACCTATGCAGATGCAGCGCCTACAAGATGGGAATGTGCTCGTGGACGCTCGCTATAATCTCGAAGAACTCGAGAATTATTTAAATGTTGATCTTTCCTTTAAAGACATTGCTGATGATGTGGATACAATCGGTGGACTTGTGATCATGCTTGCAGGACGTGTTCCAGTCCCTGGGGAGCTTGTCCGTCATCCTCATGGTTTTGAATTTGAAGTGATGGATGCTGATCCAAGGCGAATTAAGATGCTTCTTATCCACTTTCCCTATAAAAAGGGCGCTCTTCCCAGTGGATAGTCGTAGGAAGTGGCTTCCGGGGCGGGTATCAGAGCTGCTTTCGATGTGGATGGGAAAACTCACAACCCTTCCACATTATCCTCTCGGAAGGGTTGTGAGTGCTGCTATCTTAGGGGGCATGGGGTTTTTGGTTTATGCACCATTCCACCTCTGGCCTTTTCTTTTTGTAAGTGTGAGTGGCTTTGCCTATCTTTTATTCCAAGAGGTTTATTGGAAAAACGCGTTTCAGACTATTTTTGCATTTTTCTTCTTCTCTTATTTTAGCATTCTCCACTGGGTAGGAAACGCCTTTAGTGTTGTTGAGCTCGGTGCTTTATCCTTTGTGGGCTACGTCTTATTGCCACTCGTACACAGTATAATACCAGGATTCGCAAGTTTTATTGCTTGGAAACTAACAGCTTCCCAACCAAATTCTTCTCGATCACCTTCAAATCACGTAAGGCAAGCTCTTGCTTTGGGAGCGTTATGGAATGCTGGATGTCTCATGCATATGCTGGGTGAGCTCGGATTTCCGTGGGTTCTTCCGGGCTATGCACTACCACTTGAGTTTCAGCAAATCGCGTCGATTATAGGCATAGAGGGCCTCAGCTTTATTGTGCTCTTTGCAAGTCTTGCCCTTTTTGCTCGTTCGGTGTTTTACCGTTTGCTCACATTGTGTATCATGGTAGGAATAGGGGTTTTTGGCTTTCTGCGTCTCAAAAATGATACATATGTTACAGCCTACAATCTTCGTCTCATTCAACCGAGCATTTCCCAGGATTCTAAATGGGATCCCGAACGGACACAGCATCATCTCCAAATCCAAGGCTTACTCTCTCAAATGGAAGCTGAAAAACCTGTACAAGCTATTATTTGGCCGGAAGCTGCTGTTACCTTTGATTTTTCAAAGTATCCTGAATTGCAAAAAATGCTTGCAAATGCAGCACCGCAAGGGGGTTATGTCTTTCTTGGTACTGTCAGAGATACCCCTGAGGGGCCTCATAATAGTTTGGTTATTCTCAATGATAAAGGGGAAAAATTAGCTGTATACGACAAGAAACATCTTGTTCCCTTCGGTGAATATATACCCCTTCGTTCTTTCTTTCCTGGCATCCAGAAAATGACACATGGTGTTCACGATTTTGTACCAGGCGTAGAGCCTGATCTTATCGTTCTTGAAACAATATTACCTTTTAGACCTTTAATTTGTTATGAGGCTATTTTTTCAAGGGAAATTTTAGCTCCCTTCGGTCATTCGATTCTTAAGAAGACATCAAGTCTTGGAGATATACGTCCCCAGTGGCTTCTTAATCTGACAAACGATGGGTGGTACGGTGATTCTTTTGGGCCCCATCAGCATCTATATAACGTCAAAGTACGTGCTATTGAACAGGGCCTCCCTCTTGTTCGTGTCGCAAACAACGGTATTTCGGCTGTGATTGACCCTTATGGTCGCATGTTGCATAGACTTGAGCTCAATGACGTAGGCATTATTGATTTTTCTCTTCCTCAAGCTTTGCCTCCCACATTTTACAGTGTTTATGGATTTTGGGTTCTCCCCATTCTCTTTGCTCTGTCAGGGATTATTTTTGTCAGTGCTCTTTTGCTTCAACGCCACAAAGTTAAGAAAAGTCTTTTATGAAACTCAAAATATTTACGGTTTTTATTGCAACATTTACTGCTATGTTGCTTTGGGTACTGATAAAAGTCGACCCAGCCTCATCCCCTCTTACGCCTATCACAGCTCCTGAGGCCTTTGAAAGGAATAGTGAAAAGCACATAGAGCGTCCCCTTACGGTCTTGCTTTCCTATGCGGATGGTCATCCCATTTTCTTCAAAAATCAAAATGCTCTGAATGTGAGTGCTCTGAACCGTGGGATTGATATCATCCACACCTATCGTCGTCATCATATGAATAAGGACTTCTACAATACCTACAAGGGTATTCTTACCCAAAAACGTGGAGCAGGCTATTGGCTCTGGAAACCGTATTTTATTTTGAAGACCATGGAACAATATCCCGATCATACGCTGATCTTTTATGCAGATTCAGGGGTTGTTTTTACGAAGCCCATCGATAAAATCCTCCAAGAATTAGCAGCACACGATCGTATTTTTGTAGGGCAAGGAAAGCCCGTGCCATTGCGACAACATCTGAAGAAAGAAGCACAGATAGCGCTGAATATCGATAAAAATGAGGGAATTTTGAACGCACAAAACCTGTGGGCTTTTTTTATTGGATTTCGCAATACGCCCGAAAATCGTGCTTTTGTCAAAAACTGGCTGGATCTCTGCCAACAAGGAGCGCTTCTTACAGACATGCCCTTCGATACTTCTCAACAGGATAAAAATTTTGAGTTTCACCAGCATGATCAATCTTTATTAAGTGTTATAGCTGCTCAAGATCCTGAAAAATCTGTGATTATTAAAAAGAATGAACTACGCAATGTCTACGGCATCACGAATTTCCATCGCCATCCTGAAGAGGAAAAGAAGTCGCCGCTCCTTCTCATCACAGGGATGCCTGGCTGGTTAAGTGATCTCTTGTTTAATAATTACCTTGTGAGCGGTCTTCGAAGACTTCTGCTATAACTCTCTTGGTTGCAGTTTTGGATTCTTTTGCGAAAATAAGTTAATCCCCGAAGTAAACTAATCCCCAAAGCAAATACCAAGGCCGCGGGCCGTTTTCATCATCGTCCCACTTTGGCTGACAACCTTTTGGGAGGCTACAGCTTCCTCAATGGAGACAGAGGTAATCCGCTGGTTTTCTAAAGCGACCATTTGATTGAATTTACCCGAGTAAATAAGGTCCACTGCTCCTACTCCAAATTTGGAGGCAAGAATACGATCTTCAGCACAGGGTTGTCCGCCACGTTGTACATGACCAAGAACCGTTACACGGGTTTCGGCACCCGTAGCAAGACTCATTTTTTCTGATAAATAATGTCCAATTCCACCATAACGAAGACGCCCTGTTTTCGGATCAGCGACTTTGATCGGTTGACCATCTTCTTTTTTCACACCTTCCGCAACAATAATAAGGGCAAAGTTCGATCCGTGTACCGCTAAAGAGTTAATCTTCTCATAAATTTTATCAAGAGTATAAGAAATTTCAGGAATAAGAATGACGTCAGCACCGCCTGCTATACCCGAAGCAAGGGCAATATGACCAGCATCACGTCCCATGACTTCTAAGATCATCACACGTTGATGGCTTGCTGCTGTCGGTTGCAAACGATCCAGAGCTTCTGTCGCGACACTCACAGCTGTGAGATAACCAATGGCGTTTTCTGTGCCAGACACATCATTGTCAATGGTTTTCGGAATCGTTACCAAATTAAGTTGGCCAAGATCACTCAGTCGTTTAAGAATTTTCATACTCCCATCACCACCAATAGCAATGAGAGCATCAAGGTTAAGCTCACGGTAACCTGCAAAAAAATCTTCTGAGCGGTCGACATGACCTCCATTTTGGAGAGGGAAATAAAAGGGGTTATCCTTATTTGTGCTTCCAAGAAATGTTCCTCCTGTACGCATCAATGCCGTGTCACACATCGTGGTTGTCAGCTCAATATAATCGAGGGGACGACTGATAAGACCGGTTGTTCCTTTTTTGATACCAAAAACGCGCCAACCGTAGGTGCCGACGGCCTTATGCACGATAGCACGTATGGCAGCATTCAAGCCTGGACAATCACCGCCACTTGTTAACACTCCGATACGCGTTACCATTGTCCACTCTCATTCATAGTAGGGGAGGAATCGACCTCCACATATGGGAAAGGCTACTCCCGTTGTTCTTGGAAAACTTATTGTTAGCCCAAAGTAGCATCTCGCACCAAGAAAGGCAAAAGCTTGTGCTTCAATAGCATCACCATCGTAATGGAGCTGATCACTGTCTATGACAGAGCATGATAACTCACTACGAAGACGTTTCATAAAATACTGATTCTTTCGTCCGCCGCCACAGACAATAAGTGTCTTTGGAAGGAGCGGTAAAAAACGAACAATCGCTTGAACAGTGAACTCAGACAACGTTGCCACAGAAACTTCCTTAGGGAGAGAATGCACATCTCCTAAAATATTTTTGAATGTGTCACGATCCAATGACTTCGGAAACGGCCTACCAAAATAAGGATGCCCTAACCATGCATTAACAATTCTTCTATCCGGCTGTGCCGACAGAGCAATCGTTCCACCGTCATCATAGGGTTTGCCAAAGTGCTCAAAAACATAATCATTGATGAGAGCATTCCCTGGCCCCATATCCCCTGCGAGAAGATCATAAGGATGACTTGAAGGCACAAGCGTTACGTTACTGACCCCACCCATATTTAAAAATATTACAGGCTTATCCGCGGTTTCTTCGAGAATTTTTGTGAGTGCCAAGTGGAAAATGGGGACAAGGGGAGCTCCTTCACCCCCATTCATGATGTCTTGACTACGAAAATCATAGACGATGGGTTTGTGAAGAGCTTGCTGCAAATACTCTGGGTCACAGATTTGCCATGTTCGGGGAGGAATTCCTTTCAACGTCGGACGTGGGTCGTGAAAGATTGTATGACCATGTACAGCAAGCATGTGAATCGTACTTTGCGAAGAGAGGTTTTTATAAGCCTTGATATGATAATCCATCAGCTCCTTTGTCACTGCTACAATTTCTCTTGTTATAACGTCCGTTCCCAAAATCGCTTTTAGACGTCGTTGAAACTCAGAGGGATAAGGGAGTGTCAAATGCTCTCCCCATTCGAGAATTTGAAAGCCATCAGTCTTAATAACAGCCACATCAACGCCATCCAAAGAGGTTCCACTCATAAACCCTGCAATGGTCAGGGGATAGGGCTTTTTTGAATTATTTTTTGACTTACGAAAATTATGGGCTGACATCTTCTTAGTCAACTTCCAAGAATGTGTTGATATTCAAAGTAGCATAAAGGACCCCTTTCATAAGAAATCTGCCTCGAAAAAAAAAGGATGGAGGTCGTTTGCGCGGTCTGTTCCAAAAATGTCTTGCTTGTATTTTACTCCTTTGAAGTACAGCCCATGGGCTGGAGCTGTGGGACCAGCCTTTGTACGGTCTTGAATCGCCAACAGATCATCGATCCACGTTGGATCTTTACGTTTCATTCCAATCTGTATCAGTGTTCCTACACTAATGCGTACTTGATTGTGAAGAAATGAACGTGATCTCAAATGCACTGTCACAAGATGTCCTTGGCGGACAACAGAACATTCGTCAAGTGTGCGAAAGACTTGTTTTGACTGGCAATGCCTTGATCTAAAACTCTCAAAATTATGATAACCAAGAAGCTTTGATGCGGCCTGCTGCATACGGTCAACGTCAAGAAGTGTTCGCACATAAGTTGCACGACCCTCCATCAAAGGGCTGGGGGATGAGCGATTGAGGATGAGATAAAGATATGAACGCTCTAGGGATGAAAAACGCGCGTGAAAATCATTGGGCACAACGTGTATATCAAGGATACAAACGCCCTGACGGCTGCCGAAGTGATTCAGGTATGCTCTTAGTTTTCGAAGGTCTATAGGCTCAGGGCTGTCAAAGTGTACTACTTGACCAAAAGCGTGAACTCCTGTATCTGTACGCCCCGAGACATGAATGACCACAGGATGTTTAACAAAGATTTCTATCATATCTTCTAAAAACTGCTGAACAGAGGGTTGATTCAATTGGCGCTGAAAACCGCAAAAGCGTGAACCATCATACTCAATCAAAAGGGCGTAACGGGGCATAAAGAAGGAGGCAGAGAGAGGAAAAACCATTCGTCATATTCCTCATTTAAGTGCGAACGGGATTTTATTTCAAAGGGAAAATTGAGCGAAAAGTAAAGAAGAAAGAAAAAAACCTTTTCCAACTTAAAAAATATGTTTCTTCAGTAAGGCGTAAGCTTCGTTAACTTTTTTAATCATTTCTACGCACAGAGGATCATTCTCATTCGCGTCAGGATGAAATTTTTTCACGAGAGCTCTAAAATTTTTCTTTAGCTGGTGTTTCGTAAAAGGATAATTAAGCTCAAGAAGATCAAGAGATTCCTGGAGTTTTTGGGGGGTATTCATGATTTTATATTTTCTATATTTTTTATCTTTAGTGTGAAAGCGATTATCTCGACAGACATCAAAATCAAAAGTGTTATATATCTTTGTATGAGCTGTTCTAGCATGAAGAGGCCAGCTGGGACGCTGCCATGTTGTGTCGTAGCGAATGTAGCTTTCTAATTCGGTATCAGGCACGTCTTGGTAGTAATTCCAAGAGGCATTGTAGAGACGTACGTGGTCAAGGCAAAACCAATAAAAATCACCCATGCGGTTTTTGGGAGCCCTAAATGTACCACGTTCCTGGCAATTTTCATAATCACATAAATCTGTTGGCCGCTTTTGATACGGTGCAGGATCATCAAAAATATATGAATAATCAGTCTTCATCGTTTAATATTAGCAGAAATTTCTTAATTATCCTTAATGCAGATGGTTATAATCTCTTCTCTTCCTGATATAAAGAGCATGGAAGAGTCTTTACTCAAGGCTTTCAACGCAACCATTGTTGACATTGTGGATGATAGTTATAAGCATCTCGGGCATGCAGGGTCCACGGGAGGTGGGCATTACACACTTTTCATTGTCAGTGAGTTTTTCGAAGGGATTTCTCGCATACGGCGCCATCAACAGATTCTAGAACTCTTTAAAGATGCTATGCCCCACAAAATCCATGCATTAAGTATAAAAGCCTTGAGTCTTAGTGAATACAACACCGCACCGACCTCTTAAGAGGCAATACCCTAAGAAGAAAATTCTCAGGAATGCAATACATCATCGAATACCCTTGAAAGTCGCGTACCACATTTAGGGGGGAGTGACCCTGATAAGAGTAATTTGATTACGCTGCTTGCGCAAAATTTCAAAACGGAAGCCATGGAGCATGAAGACTTGTCCCACATCAGCAATACGACGGACCTCATAAAGAATAAGGCCTGCAAGAGTTGATGCGATCTCATCAGGAAGATCCCACTCGAATTGGCGTTTAAGATCCCGGATGGTAACGTTGCCATCAATAATAAAAGAACCGTCTGTTTGGGGACGCACCCCCTTAACAGCGACATCATGTTCATCGCTGATTTCACCAACGATTTCCTCCAAAATATCTTCAAGCGTTACAATTCCTTGTAATGCTCCGTATTCATCAACAACAATAGCAAAATGCTCTCTGCGATCTCGAAAAGCCTTGAGCTGGTCCAGAAGATCAGTGCTATCAGGAACAAACCATGGTTTATTAGCAACGGATAAGATATCAAGCTTGCTCATATCTTCAGGATGGGCTTTAACGGCGCGCAGAAGAGCCTTGGCGTTGACAACACCCACAACATTTTCTGGATTGTCTTGCCAAACGGGAATGCGTGTAAAAGGACTCTGGAGAATAAAATCAACAATCTTCTCAGGAGTATCATTTCCATCGATCATGACAACATTTTTACGATGCGTCATAATTTCGCTGACTTGCACAGATCCGAGGTCAAGAATACTTTTAAGCATCGCACGTTCATCAGCCGTATCATCGCCAGGACCGTGGTGGAGATCAATGACGCCACGCAGTTCTTCAAGCGTCGCATGGCTTGTGTGATTGCTTGTGACTTTCACTCCAAAAACACGAAGTGACATACGCGCTATAAAATTGATCACATTTAAAAGAGGACGAAGCACAATAAAGAGAGCTCGAAGCAATTTTGCCGAACGAAGCATGAAATGCTCAGGATTTTGAACAGCAAGGATCTTAGGAGCAACCTCAGCATAAATAATAATTAAAACACCCATAAGAAGTGAAGCATATGCAATACCTTCCTGTCCGACGATATTAATTAAAAGGCCTGTGGCAACAGAGACAGAGAGTGTATTAAAGAGAGTCGCTCCCAAAAGGAGAGCGCTAATACTCAAACCTAAGTCATGCTGAAGATCTTTGATGATTTTTGCTCGTACGTCTCCATCTTTCGTTAGATGGTGTACTTTCGCTCGTGATGCGGCGGTAATAGCTGTTTCACAAGCGGCAAAAAACCCTGATATGACTAAGAGAGCAGGGATAACGACGAAAAAAACAAAAATCTGAGCTGTCATAGGAGTTCAATATTTTATAGTCAAAGTTACTCAATCTTTCTTATCGTCAAGGCCGTCTTTATGAAAACGCTGTTTCACTTGAGGTCGCAGGGATATTTGTGTGGAATGCTTCGACATGAAGTGTTTTGACGCGATAGTCATTTTTGTAGGAACAAGGTCCCCATCATTTTCAGGACTCTCCGTGTTTTTATCTTTTCTTGGCAACGGTTCATTCAAATAGCTGTTGGGCCGTGAAACAGTTTGTCTTGATATGGGAGTGGAGGGCGTATGCTGCGGACCTTTTCCATAGGTTGTTTTACGTTTACCGTACTTACCTCGATCAAGGCTAAACTGTAGGCTATCAAGGATTCCTTGGCATTCATCCAAAAGCAGGTACATCTCGGATGATTCGGTGCTCCTATGAATCCGCTGGAGAATGTGGAATGCTTGATTAAAAAGACCATCAAAAAGTTCCAACTTGTCAAGTGTCTCGAGCGTAGAACGCAACTTTTCAATATCCTTAAGCCGCACACGGCATTTCTCAAGGCGGGCTTCGATAGGGCTAGAATCCATAGGACTTGCGCTCAAGGAAGTAATGCTCAAACACAGAGAAAAAATCAAGACATACGTGAGACTGTTCCGACTCATTTTCTACCCCCCACTCTATCAATTTTATTTTTTACGTCACCCTTCGACTGATTTCAAAATGTACTGATGGGGATAGTTCATGCGTATATATTCCGTAAGAGCGACGATAACACGCTCCACTGTGGCTGCTGTCGGCTCATCAAAAGTATCCACAGCTACATCAGCATTTTCATAAAAGGGGTAGCGCTCAGTAATCAGTTGCTCCAATGTTTCACGGTGGTTCCCATCTTCTAAGAAAGGACGATCGGAACGGCGACTCACACGTGTGACAAGAGTCTCAAGATCTGCCTTCAGCCATACAGAAATAGCTTTCTCCTTAATCTTACCACGGGTCTTCTCCGTCATAAACGATCCACCCCCCGTTGCAAGGACGTGTGTTGGCTGATCGAGAAGCCTGTTGATTACGCGGTATTCGCCGCTGAAGAAAGCTTCTTCACCATACGTTTCAAGAATTTCCTTGATAGGACATCCGGCAGCAAGCTCTACTTCATGATCAGAATCATAAAAAGGAAGGTCAAGACGTTTTGCAAGGCGCTTTCCAATACTCGTCTTTCCAGCGCCCATCAATCCAATAAGAACAATCGTTCGAGGTGGTGTGAAGCTTAGAGTTCCAACGAGTGATTTGTTAATTGAGTAATCTTGTTTCATGAGTTGAAGCCTATCTTATCTTTCATTCTGTATGCAATGGTCCAGTTGCATCCAATAGTAGGTTATGGCACTCTCGGCTGCAGGGGGCAAAAATCAAGAATGCTATCGCGTAAGTATGCGATTTCTATGGTTTATCATATTTGCAATTTTTTTTGTAGGGGTTGTTTTGTTTGGAGGGACAGGAATCCCTGCAAAGCGCGTGGATGTTAACAGAAAAGTAGACATTTCTTCTCTGCGCTAAACTTTATTCAAATCGAGAGGGACTTATTTGTTGATAAAATCCTATGCTGTAAAAAATCCTATCGATACTCTTGACCTTTTTCTTGAGATGCTTGCTTCTGAGAGGGGGGCATCCGCCAATACAATAGGTTCTTATCGTTCAGATTTACTATTATTCTTCCAACAGGTAAGTAAACCACCCACAGATGTTGTTGAAGCGGATATTTTGGGCTTTATTGAAAAGCAAAAAGAGTCTAAGGCATCGACATTGGCGCGCAAGCTATCATCTCTTCGGCAATTCTACAAGTTTTTAATGACCGAAGATCTTATCCAAACAAACCCTACAAAGCTTATTGATCTGCCTAAAAAAGAGAAAAATCTTCCTAAATACCTTTCCATCGATGAGATCAATCACCTTTTAGAAGCGCTTCATCAAAAAGACGAGGAAACAGTACGCCTTCGAGCTCTCCTCGAGCTTCTCTATGCCACGGGTTTGCGTGTCACAGAGCTCATTAAACTCCCCCTATCATCCTTTGCTCAAGACCGAGAAGAAATACCGTTTATGCTCATAAAAGGAAAGGGTGATAAAGAGCGTATTGTTCCTTTAAACAGCCACACTTTGGAAGCTATTCAAGCATATCTTACTGTGCGTCCTCGATTTTTAGCGAAGATTAGTGATCTGCGCATTTTAGAAAAAGCAAAGATTTTCCTCTTCCCTTCCCATGGTCGAATGGCTCATCTGACACGTCAACGGGTGGGACAGCTTTTAAAGCAATTGGCTCTTGACACAGGCGTTAACCCAGGCCGTATTTCCCCCCATGTCATCCGCCATGCTTTTGCGACCCACCTCTTACAAAACGGTGCTGACCTTTTGTCCATTCAAAAATTTCTCGGTCACTCTGATATTGCAACGACGCAGATCTATACCCATATCTTACCAAATCATTTGACAAACCTTGTGACTTCGTATCACCCTCTGTCTCAAAAGAAGAATTCATCCGTTGGTAGGAAGAAGCCATGAAATTTTTGGAATTTGAGCGCCCTATTGCTGAGCTCGAAGATAAAATTGAAGAACTCCGTCACCTCGCAAATACAGGAGATATGAATATCGCAGAAGAAATTATCCGTCTGCAATTCAAAGCCGAAAAGATGATTAAGACCACCTACGCATCCTTGACGCCCTGGCAAAGAGTGCAAGTTGCCCGTCATCCAGACAGACCACAATTTTTTGATTATCTCAAGGGATTTATTACGGATTTTGTTGAACTGGCGGGAGATCGCTTGTATGCCAATGATAATGCTCTTATTGGTGGTATGGGTCGATTTCAAGAGACCGCTGTTATGATCATTGGCCAGCAAAAGGGCAAAGATACAGAATCGCGCATTAAACACAATTTTGGTATGGCAAAACCGGAAGGCTACCGTAAAGCGCAGCGCCTCATGTCTATGGCTGAAAAGTTCAAACTTCCTATCTTATCCTTTGTGGATACGGCAGGGGCTTATCCTGGGATTGATGCGGAAGAACGGGGGCAGGCGGAGGCTATCGCAAAATCCATCGAAGTTTGTCTCAAGGTCAAAGTACCTTTTGTAAGTGTTGTGATTGGTGAAGGCGGGTCAGGTGGAGCCATTGCTATTGCAGCGAGTGACAGTGTCCTTATGTTGGAGAATTCTGTGTATTCTGTTATTTCTCCTGAAGGATGTGCCTCTATTTTATGGCGCAGTGCAACTAAGGCCAATGACGCGACTGAAGCGTTGCGCCTCACAGCACCTGATCTTTTGACGTTGGGGGTGATCGATACCATTGTTCCAGAGGGTCTTGGGGGGGCACATCGTAATGTAAACAAAACCCTCCGTTATGTAGAAGACGCCATTGCAAAAGCTTTTCTCTCTCTCCTCCCCCTTGACGGCAAGCAGTTGGTAGAACAGCGCCGCAATAAATTTTTAAAGATGGGGAGACAAGGGCTTTAGAAGAAAAACATGAGAATCTTGTAAGCTATCAACATAGCAAGAAGGCTATCAAGACGATCCAACAAGCCCCCATGCCCTGGGAGGATGTGACTCGAATCTTTCACGCCATAATAACGCTTCGCAGCCGATTCGACCAAGTCACCCCCATGCCCCATAAGC
>CALBMH010000015.1 GCA_937896365.1 uncultured Alphaproteobacteria bacterium | reverse complement strand
GCGCTATCAACAGAATCAAGTTCACCCGTTGCACTGTCATCGACAAGATCAAAAAGCCGCGGGAAACTATCACACAAATTAAAGCATCGGCGACACCCATGACAAACATCAAAAATCCGACGCATCTCCTCATCAAGCTTTTCTTTATCATAGAAATCAGGACTTTCCCAATCAAGAGGATGACGCACAGGCGCCCCTACATCTTGCTTGTCCATAAACCACTTGTCGTAAAAACTTTCCTCACTTATAAAATAAAATCGAGGCAAATCCCACAGGAAATACTCCTGGTTCTTACTTTCTTTCTAAGGGACGTATATGCACCGAGGATATCCGCAGTACTTTATTCCAAGGCAGTATGTCGAATCGTTTTTCCGACGAAAAATTAGTTTTTCAGGATATCCTCAACAGCACTCTGACTCAGTGCCACCTCAGGACGCTGGGGGCCAGAGGCAAGTCCTTGGGAAAGACTGCTATAACACGTAGAATTTCCTTGTAAAATCACGCCTTCTGCTTGTATAAGCTCGCCAAGACCTCGAATGATTTTGCGAAGGCGCTGACTATTGAGATCATGAAAACTGCAATTTTCCATGATATTTGTTACCATTCCCTGAACTTCAGGAGAATTTCCAGCCGTTTGCACAAGTTTTTCACAGTCCTCCAAAATGTGATTAGCTGCCTTTTCGAGTTCACTATCAATCGTATTCAGTTCTAATGCCCATTCACTAAGAGATTCATTACGTGTCATTCTACTACCTTTGTAAGAATTAAAAGTCTCCAAAAACAGACACAAGTTTACTTTTGAGTGTTTGAGCGTTAAAAGGCTTCACAATATAGTTTGAAACACCTGCTTGCTTCGCTACCACAACATTCTCAACCTTGCTTTCGGCAGTGACCATAATAAAAGGCATCCCCTTGAGATTAGCATCACTGCGAACGCTCCTGAGCAAATCAAGCCCACTCATAGGTTCCATATTCCAATCGGAGATGATCAGGTCAAATTTTCCGTTTCTTAATTTTTCCAAAGCCATAGAACCATCTGTCGCTTCTTCGATATTGTTGAATCCCAGTTGGCGCAAGAGATTGTTAATAATCTTCAACATCGTCTTGTAATCATCAACAATGAGAACTTTCAGACTTGAAATATTCATAAGTACACTATGGCGTTGCTCTTGTCTTTCTCTAGTGAATCATAAAAATGCTAAAAAAGGGTTAAGAAAACTCCCATGTAAAAAACGCTTACCCCTCCCCCTTCCTTTTCCTCATTCAAGTTAATCCTTTCTTAACCTTAATCTTGTCGATTCTGGGATTCAAGTGGTGAGAGACATTAGATGATGTCGTGTGCGTACGAGGCCCATTAGTGGCCCTGTACGCACATCAAGAACATTTGTACGGGTAACAAAGAAGAAACTGTTTGAAAAAGAGTACTCAATAAACAAGGTTGAGGTCTAATGTAACCTAAAAGAAACACAGTAAGAATTACCCCCTCTAAAATTAACCTTGACGCGCTTTATAACGCGGCTCTTTTTTGTTAATCACATAAACACGGCCGCGACGACGCACAACTTTGCAAGCTTTGTGACGACTTTTTAAAGTTTTAAGCGAATTTGCTACTTTCATAATTATAAACTCCAAATCCAAGGTGCCGTCATTGTGAAGACGCCATCAAAAAAAGTCAAGACAAAAGGATCTGATTTTTACAAAGAAGGACCAAGATGGGGTTCACACATCCGCACAAGTTCTTTAAGACTGTCTTTTTGCGATGATACACATTCGTATAACAGCTGCCCCTTCTCCTTAACAAACTCGGGGTGATCCAGTAAATGGATAACCGTCTCTGCCATGTTTTCAGGAGTTATTTCCAGGCTCTGTGGCGCCATCACAGCACAGATATCTTCTGCATTTTTCATATAAGGCCCCCATAGGACACAGCACCCCATTTGTGCAGGCTCAATGGGATTATGGCCTCCAATACCAGGAATTAAACTACCACACATAAGGACAAGAGGCGATAGCGCATACACAAGCCCCAACTCCCCCAGCGTATCAACAAGGTAAATACTTTGAAAATCGGAAGGTAATTCTTTCTTACTTCGACGTGCATAACGCATGCTTGCTTTATCAAGAAGATCTGCAATATCCGATCCACGCTTTGGATGGCGTGGCACCAAAAAAAGGAGCGCTCTCGGATGAACCATAAGAATTTTTTTGAATGCTCCTAGGATTATTTTCTCTTCACCCTGATGGGTACTCGCCGCTACAAAGGAAGGGCGATTACCCATGCAAGCATGAATAGCATCAAAATCTTCTTGATGGTAGGGAAGCGGTCTTGCCGCAAATTTCAAATTAGGCATTATATCGACACTGCACGGAGCGAAAAAACGCAAGCGCCTTGCAACTTCTTCTGATTGAGCAAGGATTTTCGTGAAGATACCAAAAACTTTCTGAGACAGTTTGGGTATGCATTGCCATTTTTTGAAGCTCCGTTCCGTCAGGCGTGCATTAATAAGATAAACTGGAAGATTTCTTTTCTTGCATAGCTGTAACAAGTTAGGCCATATTTCTGATTCTGTGATCACAATTACATCTGGCTTCCAGTGATTCAAGAAACGTTCCATCCAAGAATAAACATCCAAAGGCATATAATTGTGCGTAGCATTTTTGGGAAGTTTTCCTTGAATGACATGCGCTGCCGCAACTGTACCTGTTGTCAAAAGAATATGCACTTGAGGATACACTCGTGCAAGATGATGAATAAAAGACAAGAGAGACAAACTCTCCCCCACACTCACACCATGGAGCCAAATCAGCTTCCCCGCTTTACGCACTGACGACGGATTCCCCAAACGCTCACGAAGACGATGTGCTTCCTCTTTTCCTTGGCCCGCTCTCCAAGACAAATAGCCCCGCAGGAAGGGAGAAGCGAGAAGAGATACAAAACGATAAAGGTGCAAAAATAGCATGGATAACACTGAACCTTACACCTGCATCACCGGAATTGCATAAAAGACAAAAAGCCTCAGCTATCTTCTAAACAGAGGCATAAAGGGTATGATGAGTGGGAAAGCATCGTACACATGCCCCTAGTCGGGAGTTCCAGCATCGCTGTTGCCGCTCATCATTGCATCAGCAACATTGCTAGCATTAGCACGAACGATGCGCTCAATTTCTTCGGCAACTGTAGGATTGTCTCTGAGAAATTGGCGAACAGCTTCTTTCCCTTGGGCAAGGCGCTGTGTGCCGTAGGAATACCATGACCCCGACTTTTCAATAGCACTTGCTTTGACACCCAGTTCAATAAGTTCTCCCATCCTGGAAATACCTTCGCCGTACATAATATCAAAGTCTACAACCTTGAAAGGGGGAGCCATTTTGTTTTTAACGACTTTCACACGCGTTTGGTTGCCAACGATGCTGTCTTTATCTTTGATCGCGCCGATACGCCGGATATCAAGGCGAATGGATGCGTAGAATTTTAGTGCGTTGCCTCCCGTTGTTGTTTCAGGATTCCCAAACATAACACCAATCTTTTGGCGAATCTGGTTAATAAAAATGACCATGCACCCCGTTTTTGAAATAGAACCAGCAAGCTTCCGAAGCGCTTGGCTCATCAAGCGTGCTTGGAGACCCATATGAGAATCTCCCATATCCCCCTCCAACTCCGCCCTAGGAACGAGAGCTGCTACGGAGTCAACAACCAAAACGTCTACAGCACCACTGCGAACCAGTGTATCAGCAATTTCAAGGGCTTGCTCTCCTGTATCAGGTTGAGAAATAAGAAGCTCGTCTAGGTTCACGCCTAGCTTTCTCGCGTATGTCGGATCAAGCGCATGCTCTGCATCGACAAAAGCGCAGGTACCACCTTTTTTTTGAGCTTCCGCAACGGCATGCAGCGCAAGAGTCGTTTTGCCAGAGGATTCAGGGCCATAGATCTCAATAATACGTCCTTTTGGAAAACCGCCAATACCCAGAGCAATATCGAGACTCAGGGATCCCGTAGGAACGACTTCCGCCTCTACAGCACTTTCTTTTTGGCCAAGGCGCATGATAGACCCCTTGCCATAAGCACGATCAATTTGGCTTAAAGCAGCTTCAAGAGCTTTGGCGCGTTCTACTGACATACTCATTTTCCTCTTATGTTCTTTAATAACGGTATAACGGCTAGGTACTTAAAATATCTTTAACCTTAGCAGCCAAATCTTTCAAGCTAAAGGGCTTGGCAAGAAAATGAATTTTTGCATCATGTCCGAGATTCTTGCGAAACGTATCCTCAGTATATCCTGATATGAAGATTGTTTTAATTTCAGGATGATAATCTTTGATTTTTTTAGATAACGTAGGACCATCTATCTTAGGCATAACAACATCTGTCACCAGTAAATCGAACCGCTCCCCTGCTTTAACAAGATTAAGAGCAGCCTCACCACTAGAAGATTCGATGACAGTATACCCTTTCTCACGCAGAGCCCGCGCGCTAAAAAGCCTTACCGCATCCTCATCTTCGACAAGAAGAATCTTACCGCCTCCCGTTAAATCGGTGAGAGACATTTCAGGTTGCACAGCTTCAAGGGTTTCCTCACCCTGAAAACGAGGGAGAAAAATTTTAAATGTTGTCCCTGAAGGTATCTTTATTACGCTATCGACAGCAATAAATCCTCCTGTTTGCTTTACGATGCCGTAAACAGTAGACAAACCAAGACCCGTTCCAGCCCCTACCTCTTTTGTTGAAAAGAAAGGCTCGAAAATCCGTTCCATATTCTCAGGACTAATTCCATGGCCTGTATCTTGGACCTCGATCAGTACATAATCGCCCTTAGGCATCATATCATGACCAAGACGTGTGACTTTAGAAGTATGGTAGTTCGATGTATGAATGAGGAGTTTTCCTTCTTGGCCCATGGCATCACGAGCATTCACAACAAGATTAATAATCACCTGCTCAAACTGACTTGCATCCACTTTAATAGGCCAGAGATCACGTCCGTGAACCATCTGGAGATCAATCCCAGCACCGATGAGGCGGCGCAGCAGCGCTGTGAGCTCCGCCAAAACATCTGTAATATGAATCACTTTTGGTTGCAAGGTCTGCTGGCGTGAAAAAGCCAAGAGCTGTCGTACGAGGTTAGCTGCACGCACAGCATTTTGCTTAATTTGCATGACGTCGTTATAAGAAGGGTCACTGGGGATATAACGCTGTAAGAGCAAGTCACAAAAACCCAACATGGCTGTAAGGAGATTATTAAAATCGTGGGCGATACCCCCTGCGAGTTGGCCCACAGCTTGCATCTTTTGTGACTGGATAAATTGCTGTTCTAAGCGTTTTTGCTCCGAAATATCGATAAATTGGAGAAGAACATGATCTTTATCAAGGCGTGATGTATAGGCGGTTGTATGGATCTTATCATCACCAAAACGCACTTCAAAAGGTTGATTAGCATGGGTTGAATCAAACAAGCGTAGGATCTTTTTGTTAATATCGCTTCGTTGTGCTTCGGTAATAATATCTGTAAAGATACCAACATCATTAATATCCAGATATTCAACTAGCATCTGGCGAAAAGAGGCATTAAGCCCGATCACATACCCAGCCTTGTTAAGTTTAATTGCAGGCAGGGCTTCCTTTTCGAAAATATCAACGCCACTGCTCGCCATAACGCCCATAGTCTGCTGTGGTATCTTAAAAACCAAATGAGCTGAACCATTCAAGAGATGATACAATTCGAGAGGAGGGTCCGTATGAAGTGTTACCCAGCAATCGTCACTTGAACTCAAAACGTCAGAGAGACGCTTGCCAATAATCTCCTCTTTCAGCTTTCCAAACCAATTGGCTAACGTCGCATTCACTCCAACAAGATGACCACTTCGGCTTGTGTAATAAAGTCCGAAAGGAGCACCATCAACAAATTTTTCCAAGGCATTATAGCTTTGTTGAAGCTGGTTGACGTTCCCAACAGGTTGAGTCACATCAATTATAAAAATCCCAAGAAACTTTTGATGAGGGAAAACGCGAACAAGCCACCATTTCTCAAATTGACCAAGACCATTTCCTCCACCACTGACAAGAACATCGCAATACTGCTGTGTTTCGATGGCTTCTTGAAGTTTTGCAGAGGCCTCACCAGGATGAATTTTTTGGAAAAGCTTACGCGCGAAATCAGACAAATTAAGATAAGCAGGGCCTTTCGTACTTAGAAGAAGACCTCCTGTGAGATCGAAAAGGTTGACTTCACACAGACTACCCATTTGATTGAACGCAAGGGAGTAATAGATGCTTTTTTTATCCTGCCCACGGTGATTGAGGATAATCGCAAGAAAAAAAATGAGCATAACAAGCACTGCAAGAGCGACAAACTGCAAAGGGCTTGAAATAGAGATAGACAGTAACGCAAACGAGAAAATAAAAAGGAGAATGCCGATGAACCATACAAGCTTGGCCAAAACACCCATAGATTCTCAATACATGACTCTAGTAACATCGATACGCTTAAGATGCCCCAAATAACACAGAGATGCTATGGGAAAATAGTGAAAAAATAAATATAAGACATGACTCTTGCGAGAATACTCCAATAAATTTTTCATGAAGCGAAGAAGATACTGGTTGAAAATGAGTATGTTTATCTAAACTGTCCTAAGCCAAGTACAAGAAGGATAGGAAGCAGGATTCCAACAGACCAGGCCATATAACCAAGAAAACTTGGCATTTTGATAGACATACGCTCAGCTATGGCTTTTACCATAAAATTTGGTGCATTACCTATATAGGTCATAGCCCCCCAAAAGACAGCGCCTATTGATATAGCCGTAAGCGTTATAGCCTGCGTTGTCATAAGAGAAGAAGAGTCCCCTCCCGCCATATGGAAAAAAAGAAGGTATGTGGGAGCATTATCAAGAAATGCGGACAAGAATCCTGTAAGAAAATAATAGCGCAGTGGATCAGCATATCCGTCAGGATTAGCAAAAATGGCTATAGGAGAAAAAGCCCCTTCCTTCCCTAAATGCAGCATCGCCTCAATGGGAATAAGGGTAATAAAAATAGCAAAAAAAACAAAGGCAACCTCCCTCAAAGGATCAAAACTGAAACGGTTCATGCGGTAAACAGATTTAGGAGTCACCAACCATGAAAAAGCAATAAGACAAAGCAGAGATCCATCACGCATAAGATGAAAGCGCTCAATGCTGATACCCGACAAAATAACAGTGCATAAAATAAGGAAAAGAATTGGAATATTACGCTTTCCTATTATTTTAAATTCATGAGACGTTTCTTTGGTTTCTACAATTTCTTTTTTAGAATGATTGGGATGGTAGTGACGGCGGTCGATAAAATAAAAAATAATCAGTAAAGGAAGAGTTACAGATAAAAAAGGCTTGAGCAAATACTGGAGTGGCCAGAAAAAGCTTACACCATTTAAAAAACCTAGAAACAAAGGAGGATCTCCGATGGGCGTAAGAGATCCTCCGATATTCCCAACAACAAAAATAAAAAAAATCACAAGATATTTTTTATCATAACGATGGCGGTTCATCATGAGATAAGGGCGAATAAGAAGAATAGAAGCTCCTGTTGTTCCAATCATGCTGGAGAGAAGACCACCAAGAAAAAGAAAGACTATATTGCCCAGTGGGGTTATTTCACCTTTGGTCGTTATATGAATACCTCCACACACAACAAAGAGGGTGCTCACAAGTAAAATAAAGGGAATATAATGATGTACCAAAACATTGACTATGACGTTTTTTGTTGTCGAAAAGCCAAATTTAATAACCATTGGCAAAAGAATAAGAAGGCAAAGGCCTGCTATGGTCTTCCGTTCATGAAAGTGCCAAAACGTTGGCACGACAAGAGGTGCTAAAGCAAGAGTCAACAGAAGTGCGGTGAATGGAAAAGCCCACCACAACGACAATTGTGCTGCATTCAAAAAAGCTGTTTCCAAAAATGAATCCCGCTATACTGATCCAAATAATTTGGTATCTTAGCAGAACCTTTGAATGGATACGATGAGAAGAATAAGATTACTCTTTGGATTCCTAGCCAGTGTGGTTTTTATCGTTCTTTGCCTTTGGGTTGGACTTCAAAAGTTCGTCGAAAAACAGATCCAACATATGGCAGAAAAGCATGGTTTTCGTGTTGAGAGAATAGGAAGTAGTCGCCCTTTTTTTATGGGACTCAACATACATAAGACCAAACTCATATCACCGGACAATTCAAAAACCCTGATCGTGGAAGATATAGCTCTCACAATTTCTTTAAAGAGCTTTTTCGACAGGACTGTTCAGTTTATTGACTTACGTGGCCTTCAATTTTCTGGAAAACTCGATGAAATAAAAGCATTCATACGCGATTCCGCAAGGAATAATCACGATGATTATTCTTTTTTTGATGTTTGTCATTTTTCAGGAATGCTGAATTTAGAGAATGAGGATCAGACGTACTTTATCCCTCTTGAAATAAGTTTATATAGCGTACCTGGGCAGATTGGTATTGATGGCACCCTGCGGTTTGTATCAAAGGACCTTTCAACGGATGCAAGAATTCATCTTGACAAAAGGGGACAGGATCTAACAACAAACGTTTGCCTCGAGAACTTTAAGCTAAAGATCGCTGGATTTGATTTCCTTGCAAAACGTCTTCTTTTTTCCACCCTACCCACCCCCAATCTGACCAAATTTTCTGGCGGGCAGAATATAGACATTATCACAAAAGGAGAAGACATTTCTTTCGATCTTCTCAATTTAGATAAGACAAAAAATTCAGCCGTTCATTTTGATAGCAAGACTCATGTATACACAGATGGGACGGATCTGAAGATCAACGGTGAAGGCTATCTTCAACTTGATAATCAAAAAGCCAAGATGAACTTAGTTACAGGGAGTGAAGAGCTCATTTTCGATATAAAAGCGCCAGAACTCCAAGCAAGCTCATTTTTAAAATTGCTTAATCATTTCTCTGGACAACAGTTTGAAGAAATTCAAGGAGAAGCCTCTATGCAAGCCCTTGCTCGTTTTCCTTTGAATATTCTTTTGAATCGTTCGACAGAGCACAATAAGTATTCGAATGGCAAACATTCTGCAGAATCCTTTTTTGTAAGATTTATGGAAATACTTCAGCAAGAAACCAATAAAGGGTTTGTAAAAGTGAGCCTTAAAGATGTTTGCGTGAGCCACCCCCTTTATAGCATCCAAAAATTAAATACAAATCTTAACTTCACTCTGTTTCCCTTTCAAACTCAAGGTAAGCAATTTCTGGATGCTGAGTCTATGCGGCTTTTGAAAGTAAATTTCATTACACCTAAATTGAGCTTTACAGTGAATGATATGCTTAAAATGCAAGAATTTACAACGAAAACTCTTGGCGGATCCTTTCGCTTGCATAGTTTTGACATGAAAGATCTTACCAATGTCATGTTTTTATTTGATGTGGATACTATTGACTTTTTAGACGCACTAACGTTTTTAGAAATTAAAGGACTCACAGGAAGCGGTCAGCTTGGAGGTCATGGACAGTTAAAATTTTCTAAAGAAAAGGGTCTCGAAGTTATCAACGCGAAATTCTTTTCCACATCACGTACAGGGAAGATTAGTTATATAAAACCAAAACAAGACAATCTGATAATAGATGCTGAAGAACAGGATAACCAAAGCCATCAACTCATGGATATCTTAAAAAATCTAACATTTACAACACTTGCGGTAGAAATTTTACCTTCAGAGGGGCGGTTACAAGCAGTTGTTGAGATTATGGGGTACAACCCTTCTGTTACGAGCGGTTATCCTTACCGTTTTAAAATTAAAACTTCCGGAGACTTGCAAGAAACGATACAATCAAGTCTCAATTATTTTATAATCAACGAAAATTGGAATAATCTTAAAAAAGACTTAAACGTGAATAGGACAAAAAATGATGAATAAATATCGTATACTTGTACTTCTTATATGTTTTGCTTTTCTTCTTGATGCATGCAGCCCTACAGTTAAAGTCGAGGCTCCTGATAAACCTATCGATGTCAATATGAATGTAAATATCAAGCATAAAATAAAAGTAAAACAGATAGACACCGATACAAAAAGAGACGTAAAGGAGAAAGCGGCTGAAAGACAAGAACAAGGGCATACTTAGCAAAAAAGGTTCGCCTAAGCCTAGCTTTGCCTGTTCTTGAGATAATCTAGAGCGCCCTGGAGAATATACGTGGCAGCAAGTTTGTCAATATTGTTTTCACGTTTTTTTCGACTTATGTCATGTTCCAGCATCGCTCGTTCGACGGCAAGAGTTGAAAAACGCTCATCCCAAAAGATAAAATCCCCACGGGTTACTTCTTGAATACGCCCAATAAAACCAATAATGTCCTCAGCCTTTCTACTCACAGAACCATTAAGGTTAAGAGGAAGCCCTACAATCACGAAAAGTATTTTATAATCACCCATGAGTTTTGAAAAATACGCACCATCTTTTTGAAAACTTTTGCGCTGATAATAATCATAGGGTGAGGCAATAACGGCCCGCTCGTCAGAGAGACTTGTCCCCACATATTTATCCCCCACATCCAATCCGAGGATTCTTCCTCTTTGGGAGGGTAGAGGGTGCTCAGAAAGATAATCGTTAAAATGGAAATAAATTGTCAAAAGGATTGACCTTGAAAGGAGTCGCTGATTTCTATATAGTCGAAAATAGTCCGCACGCAAAGTCGGTTCGTTTTTCCATACCCTAAGTGTTTCCTCGGGTTAAGGCAAAGTAAACCATCCGGTGCTTTTTGCGCTATTCCGCGTAAAAGAGTCACTCTTTGCGGAGGTTTAACCGGAAAAATAATGGAGTTTATATTATGGCTATGCCAACTTTCTCTATGCGTCAGCTTTTAGAAGCGGGCGTTCACTATGGTCATCACACACGTCGTTGGAATCCTAAGATGGCACCGTACATTTTTGGCATTCGTAATGGGATCCATGTTATGGATCTTGACCAAACGGTGCCCATGCTTCACAAAGCTCTTGAAGCCGTGCGTGACGTAGTGTCTTCAGGGGGACGCGTTTTATTCGTTGGGACAAAAACACAAGCTTCTGAAAAAGTCAAAGATGCTGCAAGCCGTTGTGGTCAGTATTACATCAACCACCGTTGGCTGGGTGGTACACTAACAAACTGGAAGACCGTTAATCAGTCTATTAAGCGCATGAAGGAGATGGAAAAGCTTCGTGAGCAGCCAGGGCGTATGACGAAAAAAGAGCTTTTGAATGTGGATCGTGATTACCAAAAGACTGATTTAGCTCTTGGAGGTATCCGTGAAATGGGTGGACTACCAGACATTCTTTTTGTGATCGATACAAATAAAGAGGCCATTGCTATTCAAGAGGCAAAGCGCTTGAGGATTCCTGTCATTGCTATTCTTGATAGTAATTCATCCCCCGATGATGTGCAATTTCCTATTCCTGGAAACGATGATGCTATGCGTGCCATTGAGTTGTACTGTGACCTTGTTGCTCAAGCGGTGCTTGATGGTCTTCAAAAAGAAATGATTACGGCCGGTATCGATATCGGATCTTCCGCGAGCCTTCCTACAGAGGCTCTTACAGACGTTATAAAAAGTTAAGGAGAGTTATGATGGCTGAAATTACCGCTGCTCTCGTCAAAGAACTTCGTGAAAAAACAGGCGCCGGGATGATGGATTGCAAGAAAGCTCTTGCAGAAGTGGCTGGCAACCTTGAAGAAGCTATCGATTGGCTTCGCAAAAAGGGCCTCGCTGCTGCTGCAAAAAAAGCTGGTCGTGTGGCTGCTGAGGGACTTGTTAGCGTTGCGACAGCAGGCATCTCGGGTGTTATCGTTGAAGTAAACGCTGAAACAGACTTCGTTGCACGTAACGATAAATTTCAGGATATGGTTCTGGGTATTACCGAAGCAGCACTTGCTCGAGATATGTCCGTTAATGATCTTGCAGGTCAGATTATTCCTGCGGAAGGTGGAACTGTTCAAGGCGCTATTACGCATCTTGTTGCAGTTATTGGTGAGAATATATCATTGCGTCGTGTGAAACGCTTGTCAGTGAACAAGGGTGTTGTTACCTCTTATATACATAACGCGACAGCACCAGGTCTTGGTAAAATCGGTGTTCTCGTTGCTTTGGAATCAGAAGCCCCCACTGATAAGCTTAATGAGCTTGGCAAGAAAATTGCAATGCATATTGCTGCGACACAGCCTCAAGCATTGAGTATTAGTGAGGTAGACACTTCTATTCTTGAACGTGAGCGAGCCATTCTTATTGAACAGGCAAAGGCGTCTGGGCGCCCAGACGATATTATTCAAAAGATGGTTGAAGGACGCATACGTAAATTTTATGAAGAAGTTGTCCTCCTCGAACAGGTTTTTGTTATGGATCCGAATCAGCATGTTAAAGATGTTGTGACATCTGCTGGAAAAGAGTTAGGAACTGATGTAAAACTTATAGCTTTTGAGAGATTCGCATTGGGTGAAGGCATTGAAAAAGGAGAATGTGACTTTGCCGCTGAAGTTATGGCTCAAGCGAAAGCGTGAACCTCTGTGCTTCCCTGTAAGCGCCTTCTTCTGAAAATCTCGGGTGAATCTTTAGCGTCTCACCCGGAGGCCCCTTCTGACAAAAAGGTACTTCATTTTCAAACACTTTCTCGTATTGCTGAGGATACGTCAAGGCTCCTTCAACATGGCATAGAAGTTTGTATTGTCGTTGGTGGGGGGAATATTGTTCGTGGGTCAGAGCTTGCCCAGACGACGTATTTAGATCAACCAACAGCGGATACAATGGGGATGTTGGCAACGATTATTAATGCGATAGCCCTTCAGCAAGCCATTGAGTCAAAGGGTGTTTGTAGTCGTGTCATGAGCAGTTTTGACTGTCAAGCCGCAACTGAGCCTTACATTAGACGGCGCGCTCTACAACACCTTAAAAAAGGTCGTATTGTTATCTTTGCGGCAGGAACAGGAAACCCCTACTTTACAACGGATTCAGCTGCTGCCCTGCGTACGTTGGAGATGAACTGTGATGTTCTCTTAAAAGCGACAAAGGTCGATGGGGTCTATAGTGCAGACCCTAAAAAGGTTAAGAATGCGTTTTTTTACGAGACATTAAGTTATGATGAAGCGATAAAGTATAATTTGAAGATAATGGACAGTACAGCGTTTACACTTCTTCGCGATCACAGTACACCTTTAATCATTTTTTCCGTTGAAAGGACCCACGAAATCATGGACTTTATAGCTGGACGTGGTCACTGTACGCGCATTTTTTAAAAAGGAGTTCTTATGGTTGATCAGATTATTCAGCATATGCAAAAACGCATGGATCAGGCGCTTGAAGTTTTTACAAAAGAACTTGCTGGTCTTCGAACGGGTCGCGCATCAACGGGTCTGCTAGAGCCTATCCGCGTGGATGCTTATGGCTCTTTTGTCCCTCTCAATCAGATAGCGACGGTTAGTTGTCCTGAGCCACGTATGCTCACCATCCAAGCATGGGATCGTGGATTAACTAAGGCTATTGAAAAGGCTATTGTTGATGCCAATCTAGGTTTGAACCCTTCTGCTGAAGGTCAGATAATTCGTGTTCCGATTCCTGCTCTTAACGAAGAGCGCCGCCAAGAACTTGTGAAGATTGCAGGCAAGTACGCTGAAGAAGCTCGAGTGGCTATACGTAATGTTCGTCGAGATGGAATGGATTCACTCAAAAAACGTGAAAAAGGGGGTGACATTTCTGAAGATGGACATAAACGCTTATCTAATGACGTTCAAAAAGTTACAGACGAGCATATAAAAAAAATAGATGATATTCTTTCTCACAAACAAAAGGAAATCATGCATGTTTGAGAGACACAGAAAGTAAAAAGTGCATCCCTGTGAAATTGTTTCACGTGAAACACTCTCGGAACGAAAGGAAATCTTTCGAGATCAGCTCTCTTATTGGAATAAAAAGATTAATTTAGTGGAAAAAGGATCATTACGCGATTTCGATAAACGCCACTGGGAAGATAGCCTCCAACTTTTAGATTATATTCATTTTCCTGAATCACATATTCTTGATCTTGGATCGGGCGGAGGTTTTCCTGGTATTGTTTTAGGTATTCATGGTTTTAATATAACACTTACAGAAACTGTAAAAAAGAAGACTGTTTTCCTTCGTGAAATTATTCGCCGCTGTAAACTTGAAAATTGTATTGTTGCTGAAGATGCAAAAAACATTAATAATTTTTTTGACTATGTTACTGCCAGAGCATTCTCTGAACTTAAAACATTATTAAGATGCCAAGTCAATGTTTCACGTGAAACAACAAAAGGTCTCTATTTAAAGGGTAAAAGCTATTTTAAAGAATTAGAAGAAGCATCAAAAGAGTTCTCATTCAATACTCAGCTTTTTCCTAGTCAGACGTGTCCTGATGGGGTAATAATAGAAATATCAAATTTAATAAAGAAGTGATTATGGCAAGAACTATTGTTGTTGCAAACCAAAAAGGTGGGGTTGGCAAGACAACAACCAGTGTTAATCTAGCAACAGCTCTTGCTGCTGCAGAAAGGCGTGTCCTCCTCATTGATATGGATCCTCAAGCCAATGCTTCAACAGGGCTTGGGATATCAAAGCGCCAGCGCATTTTTAATACGTATAGTCTCCTTATATCGGAATGTACGTTAAGCCAAGTTTTGATTCGAACAAGTATCCCAGGGCTATCGATCATTCCTTCCTCTATTGATCTTTTAGGCGCAGAAGTAGAACTCGTCAATCTTGAAAACAGGAGTAGCATTTTACGTGACATTCTGAATCCTTACATCGATATGTTTGACTATATTATTATCGATTGTCCTCCATCCATGGGAATCCTCACTCTTAATGCTATGATTGCTTCTGACTCTGTTCTCATTCCACTTCAATGTGAATACTATGCACTGGAAGGATTAAGTTACTTGCTAAGCTCTATCCACAAAATCAAGCGCACACATAATCCAAAACTTTCACTCTTTGGTGTTCTTCTCACAATGCACGACAAACGTAGCTCTTTATGCCAAATGGTTTCTAAAGACGTGCGTCAATTTTTGGGAGATAAGGTATTTAAAACTGAAATACCTCGTAATAGTAAGGTCTCGGAAGCTCCATCTCATGGTAAACCTGTTCTTATCTACGATATAAAATCCGTTGGATCCCAGGGATATATGAATCTTGCCCGTGAGATTATTCAAAAGGAAAATACTCAAACAGAGAGCATACAAACGCATAAAACAGAAAGGATGGAGTAAAGGTGTCTATACAAAAACGACCGAGTCTTGGCCGTGGGCTTTCAGCACTTCTCGGTGAGAGTCTGCCACCTATCCACGATCAAGTGCAAACACAAACAACGACACTTCCTGTGAGTCAATTGAAGCCGGGGGAATTCCAACCACGATCATTTTTCGATGATGAAAAGCTAGCTTCTCTTATTGAATCTATTCGGGAAAAAGGAATTATCCAGCCCCTTGTGGTGCGCAAACTTGATATTGGACGCTATGAAATCATTGCTGGCGAACGCCGCTGGCGAGCTGCGAAAACACTCAATATTATTGAAGTTCCCGTTGTTATTCGTGAATGCAATGACACAGAAGCCCTTGAACTCGCAATTGTAGAGAACATTCAACGTGACGATCTTAATCCCCTTGAAGAAGCAGAAGCCTATCAGAAACTTTTATCGCACTTTAATTACACACAAGAGCAGATCGCAAAACGTATTGGAAAAAGTCGTAGTTATGTTGCTAACATGCTACGTCTTAATGCCCTTCCAGGAAACATAAAAACACTCATGTTTGAAGGAAAAATTTCAGCAGGACATGCAAGAGCTCTTCTTATGATTGATGATAACGAGCAGCTCGTTCAAGAAATTGTTGCTAAGAATCTGAATGTTCGCGATGTTGAAAAGAAGGTCAAAAAAATAAAGGAGGGGGGTGATACCCCCTTTGATTCGAGCAAACTTACCCAAGGAAAAGAGGAAGATATTCTTTCCCTTGAGCATCAGCTTCGTGGCATCCTTGAAGCAAATGTGGAAATCACATTGAAAAAAGATAAAGGACAGATTGCTATCCATTTTAATAGCTTTGAACAGATGGACGATATTATCCAAAAAATTCGCCATTCAAATGAGGGAGAATACGAGTGATTGTCGTAGAAAAGATTTTGTCACACTATTCAAGCGAGTCGCCAGGTATTCGGACAAACTTGGCAAGACTCTTAAATCATGGAAAACTATGCGGAACGGGGAAAATAATTATCCAAGCCGTTGATCAAGGATTCGAACATGGGCCGGCACGAAGTTTTGTCGATAACTTGATCGCCATGGATCCAAACTATCACTTTCAAATAGCCTGTGATGCAGGGATTTCAGGCTATGCAGCACCCATAGGATGGTTGCAACAAGCTGTGGATAACTTTGTGGGAAAGTTGCCACTCATTCTCAAAATCAACAGCAGCAACTCTCTTTATTCATCAAAGAATCAACCTGATCAATCATTGACCGCAACCGTCGACGATGCATTACGTCTCGGATGCATTGGTGTGGGATTTACACTCTATCCGGGCTCTGATGCAAATTTGAATCTCATCAATAATGCCAAGAAGATTATTGCCGAAGCACGTTCGAAAGGTCTTATAACAATTCTTTGGTCCTATGCGCGAGGTGGTGATATTTCCAAGGAAAATGAATCTGCATTGGATGTCGTTTCCTATGGAGCTCATATGGCTTGCTTACTCGGGGCACACATCGTCAAAGTCAAATTGCCCAACGAACGAATAGCTTTAAAAGCCAATGAAGACTATTACAAAAAAATTCCACACAGAACGCCCACAGAACGCGTTAAGCACATCGTTGACGCCTGTTTTGCGGGAAAACGGATTGTCATCTTTTCAGGAGGAGAAGCAAAGTCTGATGCTGACCTTTTGACGGACACACGTGCTATCCAAGAGGGCGGGGGGTTCGGTTCAATCATCGGGCGAAACATTTTCCAAAGAAAGCGGGAAGATGCTATATGTATACTCAGCAAAATAATCGACACCTTAAAAAGTTAGTTAAAATTAGTTAGTATAAATGTAAGCATAGAGGAAAATTTTTATGAAAATTAACGGCAATGCAATTCGCCCGGGAAACGTTCTTGAGTGGGAGGGAAAGCTCTGGGTCGTACAAAAAACACAGCATACTCAACCAGGTAAGGGCGGCGCTTATATGCAAGTGGAAATGAAAACCATTGTGGGAAATACGAAAGCCAACGTTCGCTTTCGTTCGGCTGAGACGGTAGAACGTGTTTTTTTAGATGAATTTCCTTATCAATATTTGTATGAGGAAGATGGGGATATCATTTTCATGGACCAGCAAACGTATGAGCAAATTGCCTTGAGCAAGGACTTTATTGGTGATGCAGTGCACTTTCTTAAAGAAGGGATGATCGTTGATGTAAGCTCCTATGAGGGGAGGCCCATTACAGTCTCACTGCCTGATACTGTCATTATGGAAATTTCTGAAGCTGACCCTGTTGTCAAAGGTCAAACAGCATCATCGTCTTTTAAACCTGCAGTGCTCGAAAATGGCCTCAAGATTATGGTTCCACCGCACATTGAATCGGGGATGCGGGTGGTTGTTAATACGGCTGATTGCACATACGTTGAGCGCGCTAAGGATTGAATTTTAGTAATTATGGCGCAATGAAAACGGTCATCATGATTGCTACTCATGACCGAAAAATTGATAAGGGAAAAGGCTCATGTCCTCTCGTTTTATGTCTCAATCTGCAAATATCAATGTTATGGTGAAGGCTGCGCAAAAGGCTGCTCGTATCCTTATCAAGGATTTTGGAGAGGTTGAACAATTGCAGGTTACACGAAAAAGTCTTGGTGATTTTGTTTCTAGGGCGGATCGTAACAGTGAACAAGCAATTGTTGCTGAACTTCAAAAAGCCAGGCCAGACTACGGCTTTTTACTCGAAGAAAGTGGGGAAATCAAAGGCAAAAATGAGCACTTTCGCTGGATCATTGACCCCCTCGATGGAACGACAAATTTCCTTCATGGTATTCCACACTTTGCTATTTCTATTGCTCTTGAACAGGATAAAGATATTGTGGCGGGGGTGGTTTATGATCCCATTAAGGATGAACTTTTTTGGGCAGAAAAAGGAGGAGGGGCTTTTCTCAATAACAAACGTCTTCGTGTATCTGGGCGTAAAGAAATGGATACAGCGCTTGTTGGGACAGGAATTCCCTTTGCAATCTTTGGAAATAAAGAAAAATTTCTTAGGCAATTAGAAAAAATCATGCCTTATGTGGCAGGTGTACGTCGTATGGGAGCCGCTTCTCTTGATCTTGCTTATGTTGCTTCTGGGCGTTTTGATGTCTATTTTGAATCGGGTTGTTCTGCTTGGGATTATGCAGCAGGCATTATCCTTGTAAGGGAAGCAGGTGGTTTCATAAGCGATCTCGCTGGCCAGCAGACAATGCTTCAATCCGGTGATGTTCTTGCAAGCAACCATTTCATGCACGGGCCCTTTCTAAAGCTTTTGAGTTAAAAGCTTGCCTTCAGCATATTTCTAACATTTTTTCTCTGAGTTTGTTTTTATGCAGTTTAGACATGTTCTTTTAGCTTTAACTATTGCCTTTGTCTGGGGGTCAAATTTTATCGTTGCTAAATTTGGTATGGATGAAATTCCCCCTTTTTTACTCTTATGTTTACGATTTATTTTTTCAACATTTCCCCTTATTTTTTTTATTCCCAAGCCCAAGGAACTCTCATGGTCACTCATGACAGGGATCGCACTAACGCTAGGAGTCGGCAAGTTTTCCTTCGTGTTTTGGAGCCTTAATTTTGGTTTTTCTCCGGGTCTTGCATCACTCCTCCTTCAAACGCAAGTTTTATTTACACTTATTCTCTCAAAAGTCTTTTTTAAAAGCCAGATTAGCCAAAAACAAGTAATAGGGATGATCGTAGCGTTCTTAGGTATCGGTGTTGTTGCCCAGGAAACGAACAGTAATACAAACATACCTGGATTTATATGTATTATGATGGCTGCAGCGTTGTGGGCTTCTGCCAACATGCTCTTCAGAAGAGCTAAAAACGTCGATGCCTTAAGTCTTGTTATTTGGATGGGCCTCATTCCTCCTCTTCCATTGTTAGGCTTAAGTTTTGCCATTGAAGGGTATGACGCGATCAAGGATAGTTTAACTCATATGACATACAATGGGTTTTTATCCCTCGCTTTTATTGTGATTGCTGCTACCTGGATAGGAACAACGCTATGGGCTTATCTTTTCAAGATTTATGATGCTTCTGTCGTTGCCCCTTACGCTCTCCTGATTCCTGTTTTTGGCATTAGCTTCTCATGGTTAGTGTTTGACGAAACCTACTCCCTTGTCACCATGCTTGGATGCCTTTTAATCCTTGGGGGGCTTTTGATCAACCAGTGGCACCCCAAACACATCTCACATCCTAGTTCCGTCAAGGCCTAGTACCCATCCCATGTTCTAAGCTCATCCAATGCAAGATGCTTTCTTACCTCGCTTCTTCTCATGAAAAAAAGGACAAAACCAGGTCCAAAAGGCGGGATCATATTCCATCAGGCGCACGATGTCTACACAGAAAGTTAAGAAGTACTCGATAGCTTTTGGGTCATTTTTCTCAAAAACAAACTCGAAAGCATCATAGCATTTGCAGCTCAGGATGGCAGAGCCCCGTAAATTACGAAAACAATAAGATACAGCGCCATGCGACGCACAGATTTATCCACCTATGCCTATCATCATCCTGCTGTCCTCGGCAATAGAGAGGTCATAGAGCGCAGAGAATATAGGATTCCTGCGTTTTTGTAAGAGATCTTATCATTCTCCTCGCCGCTCCTCACTGTCAGCGCCAAAGGAGCCACTGTAGTCGTCGTTGTTGTCCTTCGCTTAGGAGAGGACTGTCTCCCCTATCCAAAAGATCGGTATCGTGCGTGCTCTCCCACCACACCAGAGGGGTAGAGAGCACAAGACAGGTAAGTTGCTTGGCTTTAACATCATCATCTCCTTCCAGTTAAATACCTCGAACATTGCCTACTCAATGCAATGCTCCTCGCTGGAATAAAGGTTGCGCCAAATAGTAATCACTTTTATATTTCTCGTAGACATACCCCTCGGCAAGAAAAAAGAGAGGCGTCTCCTCGCGTGATCCGAAAAACATTGCGGCTTTTTTTCTGTGCAGTGCTCATCAGTTGGGTGGGATGCTCCCTTTATTTTACTTTTGGACCCAGTGGACCGTGGGGAACTACTGAAAACGAGGAAGATAGGGAGATTTTTATTCCTCAAGGATCTGGGTTTAGACAGATTGCGGAAATTCTGAAAAAAGAAAAAGCTCTGCGTCAGACTTACGGTTTCATGCTGAGAGCGCTTTTGATGAATAAAGCAAAAACCCTTCAAGCAGGTGAATATCTGATCCCCTCCCAGGGAAAAATTGGAGATCTCATTGAGAAAATAAGCTCTGGCAATGTCACTCACAGATCCTTTACTGTCATCGAGGGATCGACAGTTGCTGACATACTTGCAAAGCTTAAAGATAATAAGTTTCTTTTGGGAGAGATGACGCGTATACCTGAAGAAGGGCGCCTTTTACCTGCAACTTATCCCTATCATCGTGGTGAAGAACGACAAAGCCTTATTGATCGTATGGAAAAAGCTATGGAAACAGTATTACTTGAATTGTGGGAAAGTCGCCCAGGTGATTGTCTTTTAAAAACACCCGATGAGGCGTTAACCATGGCGTCCATTATTGAAAAAGAAAGCAGCACTAAACTTTACGAGCAACCACGCATCGCAGGTGTTTTCTTTAACCGTATAAAAAAAAACATGCGTTTGCAGTCGGACCCCACTGTCATTTATGCCCTGACAAAAGGGCAAAGGCCACTCGGGCGCCCTTTAACACGCAATGATCTTAAGCATGATTCTTTTTACAATACGTATCGTTACGCAGGCTTACCCCCCACGCCCATTGCCTGCCCCCGAAAGGAGGCGATCGAGGCAGCCCTTAATCCTAACACCCATGAAGAACTGTACTTTGTGGCCAATGGTATAGGAGGACACAATTTTGCAAAAACACTCGATGATCATTATAAAAATGTGCAAAAATGGCGCAGCGCAAGGGAAGGGTAGGGAATGTTGAAGGTCAAGGCGTTTCATGCAAAGTGATGAATACTATATTCACAGACGCGGTCTTTTATTAGTGCTTTCTTCCCCTTCTGGCGCGGGAAAAACAACTATTGCAAAAGCCCTTTTGAAATCCGAACCACAGCTTGATATCTCGATTTCTGTGACAACACGCACACCGAGGCCTGGTGAGAAAGATGGGCAAGATTATTTTTTCGTCAATGGCGATCAGTTCCAAAATATGCTTGAGAAAGAAGAATTTCTTGAGCATGCAAAGGTTTTTGGAAATTACTATGGCACCCCCAAACAACATGTCTTCCAAGCGCTCAAGGAAGGCAAAGACATTATTTTTGATATTGACTGGCAGGGTACACAGCAGCTTGCTTTGTATGCTCGTGACGATCTTGTCAGTGTTTTCATCCTTCCTCCCAGTGCTAAGGCTCTTGCTGAGCGCCTACAAAAGCGTGGGCAGGATACAGATGATGTCATGTCTTACCGTATGGAACAGGCAGCCAATGAGATGAGCCACTGGGCGGAATATGACTACGTCATTATTAACAAAGACCTCGAAGCCAGTATCCAGCAAGTTCAAAAAATCCTCCATTCCGAGCGTATAAAACGCACACGCCAATTGGGTCTTGTTGATTTTGTAAACGAGCTAAGGCAAGAGTTTTAGTTGCAAGAAAGACTATCGATTTCAAAGAGTTTATCCTGTTCCCTATTTTCCTTCCTGATGACGACTGTCCGTTAGAACGCTCTCCTACTTATATAACCTTTATCCCCAAGATTTTTCCTGCTAACAATACAACAACCTTAGACGTACGTAATGAGTGGATGAGTGATGCAAGCAGCGGCATTAAACGATGGGGATCGTAATTACAGGGAGCCTGTTAGCATGCTTCAAAACCTTAATCCTGAACAGTGTGAAGCTGTAATAACAACAGAAGGACCGCTTCTTGTCCTTGCAGGTGCTGGAACCGGAAAGACTCGGGTATTGACTTCCCGTGTCGCTCATATTCTACAACAGAGCTTAGCCCAACCCTGGCAAGTCCTCGCAGTGACTTTTACCAATAAAGCCGCCACCGAGATGAAGCATCGTATCCAAGAAAGTCTTTCACACCGTATTGATGGTATGTGGCTTGGAACATTTCACGCAATGTGTACAAAGATGCTACGTCGCCATATCGACCTTCTAGAGTACGAGACCAATTTCAGCATTATCGATACGGATGATCAACTACGGCTACTAAAACAAATTATTACAGCAGAGAGCATTGATATGAGCCGTTACCCACCAAAGCTTGTGGCGACGCTTATCAGCCGATGGAAAGATAAAGCCTATTTTCCAGAACAAGCAGCCAAGCATGACTTGAAAGCTGACCGCGTTATACTGTTCCTCTATCAACTTTACCAAAAGCGCCTTAAGACCCTTAACGTGGTAGACTTCGGTGATCTCATACTCCTTACACTCCACCTTTTCCAAAAGTACCCCCAAGTTCTCAAGCAATATCATGAGCAGGTGCGCTATATTCTTGTAGACGAGTATCAAGATACGAATATTGCTCAGTACCTGTGGCTACGTTTGCTGGCTCAGGGAACAGAAAATATCTGCTGTGTCGGAGATGATGATCAATCCATTTATGGCTGGCGTGGAGCAGAAGTAGGTAATATTCTTCGCTTTGACCGTGATTTCCCAGGTGCAAAGGTCATTCGTTTAGAAAAAAATTACAGGTCTACTACCCATATTCTCGCAGCAGCATCGGCCCTCATTGCTTACAATAAGGAGCGCCTGGGTAAAACACTGCGTAATGTAGGGGAAGATGGGGAGAAAGTAACTGTTAAATCCTGCTGGAATTGTGATGATGAGGCCCGCTATGTCGGCGATCAGATTGAGGCTTGTCAGCGAGCACGTATACCCCTTAATGCCATGGCTGTCCTCGTGCGTGCGGGCTTTCAAACGCGTCAGTTCGAAGAGCGCCTCATGACTATTGGCATTCCCTACCGGGTGATTGGGGGCCTTCGCTTTTATGAGCGAGCGGAAATTCGTGATGCGATAGCTTACCTTCGCTTGACTTTTCAGCCCTCAGACGGTCTCGCTTTTGAGCGTATTGTAAACCTCCCCCGTCGTGGTATTGGGCAGACATCGATGAATCTTTTCCACCAAACAGCACGGGATGAAGGAGTCTCCCTTCCTAAGGCTGCACGCATGCTTCTGGATACGAATCTCCTCAAAGGACAGACCCGAGCGTCACTGTCACTCTTTTTACAACAGGTTGATCGCTGGCATAACCAAGTGGATTCGTTAAAGCCATCGGAGCTTGCAAGTCTTATCTTAGATGAATCGGGTTATGTCTCTTCGTGGCGAAAAGATGCAGGGCCAGATGCGCCGCAACGCTTAGAAAACCTTAAGGAACTTATCCATGCTATTGACGATTTTGATACTCTGCACGGATTTCTGGAGCATGTAAGTCTTGTTCTCGATACAACGAATACGGACCAAGACGACATGGTCAATCTTATGACGCTTCACGGGGCAAAAGGGCTCGAGTTTGACACAGTCTTTCTTCCCGGTTGGGAGGATGGTCTTTTTCCTCATCCGCGAAGTATGGAAGAGGAAGGAGGACTGGAAGAAGAACGGCGCCTCGCCTATGTCGGTCTTACGCGTGCACGACGTAAAGCTTATGTTCTGTATGCAGGATTTAGACGTCTTCCTCAAGGGGGTAGACCTAGCTATCCCTCACGATTCATTAATGAGCTCCCTAAAGAGCATCTGATCCGTATTCATAGTAATGGAATTATTGATGAAGGTTCAGGCGGCAGGTGGTTTTCACCAACAACACAAACGATGCACCCAAATCATGCAAGAATAAGCACCCCACAGCCCGCGAGATCGCCTAGAACCAATCCCTACTTGCCCCATCGTTTCAAGATAGAAGACCGTGTCTTCCACCAAAAATTTGGCTACGGGTTCATACAATCTGTAGAAGGTGACAAACTCATGATCGACTTCGAGACATCAGGCACCAAGAATATCATGGTCGATTTTGTGGAGAAGGCGTAAAAGTCCTTATACTCATATTCCCTCTATGCTAATAATCAAAGAGTATTCCCCTATGAAGGGTGTGGAAAAGCATGTATCTCATTGCTCTTAAAATGCTTTTTGGTGATAAAGGCAAGTACATCGCTATG
>CALBMH010000014.1 GCA_937896365.1 uncultured Alphaproteobacteria bacterium | reverse complement strand
GATCTAGGGTTTTTTGGTAAGCGTTTTTGTGGCTTGGATTTCCTTTGCTAAAATTTCTGGAGGCATAGCCCCGCAAGCAAGAACACCAAAACCGCCCGCGTTTGATATGGCGGAAACAAGGGTGCGCTCCGATACCCATGTCATAGCACCACCCAAGATGGCATACTCAACATTCAAAAAGTCGCAACCTCTTTGCCATAGGCTTTTTAGCATGATGTGTATTTTTCCTTGATCAAATGATCGTGCAGCAGCTGAACAATCTGGCGGGCTTGATTCTCTGCGGCCGTGAGCGTTATCTTCATCCCCATCGTTCCCGCTACTTCAGCAGATATCAAGCGCTCATTCAAGGTTTTTAAAATACGCGATCGAAATAAAAAATCATCCTTGAGTCTTTGACCGATAAGAGAAATCTTAACAATGTTTTGATCCACATGAATCTCTGAAAAACCGAGATTCTTTTGCTGTTTGTTCAATAATGAAAGCATTGGAACAAGATCTGCCTTCGTTACAAGAAAACTGATATCCATTTTATTATCATCAATTTCAGTGAGATCTTTTGCAAACCCATCATAGTGAATGCCTTCTTCTGTGAGAGCATGGCACATCTGACGGACAGCATGTGTGAAAGTGAGTGGTAAGGACCGTAAACGAATCTTTACGTCATTAAAGCTATGAGCGATTCCTGAAAGATCCCGCTTTCTTTGCACAGGAGCAAAAACAATCTCTGTACCGCACGCGTAGTGATCAAAACTTGAGAGTACACGAAGGCGGACATTCTTTTCAAAAGCGTAGGCAATACACTTAGGTTGTAAGACCTTTGCTCCATGCTCGGCCAAAAGTTGCATCTCCTCAAAAGTAAGAGTGTCAATCTTCTCCGCATCACCAATAAGTCTTGGATCAGCCGTATAAACACCCGCAACATCTGTATAAATATCACAATAATCAGCCCCCAAGGCATGAGCTAATGCGACAGCTGTCATATCTGATCCCCCTCGACCAAGCGTTGTGATACGTCCCTCGTGGATGCCTTGGAAGCCTGCTACCACAGAAACCCCTCCTTGATTGAGGAATGCTTTTAAAGGCTCGCACTCGACAGTCAAGACATTCGCATTTGTATGATGATCATCTGTGACAAAGGGAAGCTGCCATGCTGTAAAAGAGCGAGCAGGAATACCACGTTCTTGGAGGCATAAAGACAAAAGACCACTTGTAACTTGTTCCCCTGCCGACAAGATGACATCGCTTTCCTGAAGCGTTTGAGAGTACCTCTGAACAGGCATGGCTGCATGAATATAGCTTGCAAGCTGGTTCGTGACTCCCGCCATTGCGGATACAACAACAACAACGGATTTTCCCTGTTGGCGTGACTGCTCAATAATTTTCGCAACGTGCTTAAGACGTTCAATATCGCCAACAGACGTTCCGCCGAACTTTTGGACGATAAGCGTCATGACACGCTACAAACCTTTGCAGAAAAAGAAAAGAGTGGTTTAATAAAGAACTATAACCTAACGAAACACCTTTTGAATAGAAAGACTTTTTAACACGTGCAATCCGCAACAGTAGATATATTTGACTCTCACGCCCATGCTTGGTGGGATGAAAAAGGGCCCTTCAAACCACTCCACCGCATTAATCCTTTGCGGCTAGAATTTATGATAGAAAATATTAAAAAATGCTTTAGGGTTCCAGACCTTAAGGGCTTGCGCATTTTGGATGCAGGGTGCGGAGGAGGACTGATATGTGAGCCTCTTGCACGGTTAGGAGCTCATGTAACGGGCATCGATATTTCCAAAGAAGCTATTAAGGTTGCTCAAGACCATGCTGAACAGCAAGGTCTCACAATTGATTATCACGTTATGCGTTTGGAAGACATCTTGGACCAGTCCTTTGATGTCGTGATCGCTTCTGAGGTGATTGAGCATGTCAGTCATCCAGACAATTTTGTAAAGCATCTTTCTCGTGTTTTGACGTCTGGAGGGTGTACTGTTTTAACAACCCTTAACCGTACGTGGAAAAGCTTTGTTTTTGGTATTTTTACTGCAGAAAACATTCTGAAATGGGCACCCAAAGGTACCCATCATTATGAGATGTTCATCAAACCTTCGGAGCTTAATCGCTCTCTTGAGCGAGCGGGGCTGCACCTTACAAGACTCCAGGGTCTTGTTTTTCGCCCACTTAGATGGCAATGGGCACTGGACAAGAACATGGACATCAACTATTTTGCCCTTGCTGTCAAAGAACAGTAAGGAATGGCATTCTGTCTCGTAAGGTGTTCGGAGCTCTTTTTTACGCCGCTAGTAATCGCTGACTGAGAGCCCCTTAGTTTTTACCCTTGTTATTTCTGCTTTTTAGCAGGTTGTTTTCCTTTAGCAGGTTGTTTTCCTTTAGCAGGTTGTTTTCCCT
>CALBMH010000013.1 GCA_937896365.1 uncultured Alphaproteobacteria bacterium | reverse complement strand
ATCGCGCTCTCCTAAGTGAACCACATTGCTGTGGGTATCACAAATAATTTGCACCTCAATATGGCGGGGCTTGCTAAGATAGCGCTCCATATACACGTCATCGTTCCCAAAGTTGGCTTTAGCTTCAATACGTGCAAGGCGGAGGTTTTGAAGGAGTTCTTCGTCGCTTGTTGCAACTTTCATGCCCTTGCCTCCCCCACCGCTTGTGGCTTTGATCAAAATAGGATAGCCAATGCCTTTAGCCGCTTGAAGGGCTTCTTCATCCGAAGTAACGGAGCCATCAGACCCGGGAACAACCGGCACATCAAGATCAATCATTGTTTTCTTTGCTGAGATCTTATCCCCCATGATGGCAATATGGTGCGGTGTCGGGCCAATAAACACCAAATGATGTTCTTCCACCATGGTTGCGAATTTCTCATTTTCGGAAAGAAATCCAACACCGGGGTGGATCGCGTCGGCGCCCGTTACTTCAGCGGCGCTGATGAGCGTTGCCATATTAAGGTAACTACTTTTTGAGGGTGCAGGGCCAATACACACGCTCTCATCCGCAAGACGGACATGCATCGAATCACTATCTGCTGTGGAGTGCACAGCTACCGTTCGAATATCCATCTCACGGCAAGCGCGCAAAATACGAAGGGCAATTTCTCCACGGTTGGCGATAAGAATCTTTTTTATCATGACGTACGAAAACCTGTTTTTTTATTCAATCACGAGCAATGGCTCGTCAAATTCCACGGGAGTCGCATCTTTAACCATGATTTCTTTGACGATACCCGAATGGGTTGCTTTGATAGGATTCATAACCTTCATGGCTTCGATGATAAGAAGCGTCTGCCCTGCGTTAACATGATCACCCGCTTTCACAAAAGGAGCTGCTCCTGGCTCCGTTGCAAGGTAAGCCGTTCCTACCATGGGCGAGCGGACGATATGCCCTGAAGTTAGGGTTTTTGTAGGGGAGGGTTCTTGCGAAGCTGTTGAAGAAAGAGAAGGGGGAGATGTAAAAGAGGGAGCGTGTGCGTTCATAACAACAGTAGGAGCTGACTTAGCAACACGGACGCGGCATCCTTGATGCTCGTATTCAATCTCACTCAGCCCTGTGTCATTTAAAATCTCAGCCAGTTGTTTAACGGCTGATCCGTCAATGTTTATTTTTGTATCCATAATATTCCATAACGTAGTGCACTACCTACAATAGAGAGTACGCATCCTTCAAAAAGTGTTGTCATTTGCGAAGAATTGCTGCATTTTTGACTCAAATTTTGATTGGGCCCGTTCTCATCAAAGTTTGATTAGCCTAGAAAGTAATGTACGCAATGCTTTTAGAAAAACCAAGGAGAAATTCGAATGGACCTTTATGAAAATCCCATGCACACGGACGGTTTTGAATTTATCGAATATGCGAGCCCAAACCCCCATGAGCTTGAAGAGCTCTTCAAAAATCTTGGTTTTACAGCAATAGCAAAGCATAAGTCGAAAGATGTCACACTCTATCGCCAAGGTGAGATTAATTTCATTCTTAACAACGAGCCGAATTCCCATGCTGCTTATTTTGTGCACAATCATGGTCCAGCGGCTGTTGCTATGGCGTTTCGTGTGCACGATGCAAAGACAGCTCATGCGCGTGCGCTTGGTCTCGGTGCAAAGGATGGTTCTCATGCTGTGGGCGAAAATGAACTCAAGATTCCAGCGATTTTAGGTATAGGTAATAGTCTTTTATACCTTGTTGACACGTATGGACGAGATACGATTTACAAGCATGATTTCGTACCTCTTCCGGGGATTGACCAGCATCCTAGAGGTTTTGGCCTCACCTTCATTGATCATCTGACGCACAACGTGTATCAGGGGCGGATGGATGTATGGTATGATTTCTACCATCGTATTTTTAATTTTAGAGAAATTCGTTATTTCGATATTAAAGGGGAACGCACGGGTCTTTTTAGTCGTGCACTCACTTCTCCGTGTGGGAAAATTCGTATTCCTCTTAATGAGTCTCAGGACGGTATCTCTCAAATTGCTGAATATTTGAGAGAGTACAGAGGTGAGGGGATTCAGCATGTTGCTTTAGCGACGGATGACATTAACGCGTCCATTCAAACGCTTCGCGGTCAGGGTATTCCTTTCACTTCCGTACCGAAAAGTTACTATGATGTGATCAATGAGCGACTTCCAGGTCACGGATTAGATCTTGAGACTCTTTCTGAGAATCATATTCTTATTGATGGAGAAGTTGATGGTTCAAAGAAAAATTTGTTGCTTCAGATTTTTTCTAAAACGTTGATAGGGCCTATTTTCTTTGAATTTATCCAGCGTCTGGGGCATCAAGGTTTCGGAGAGGGAAACTTTGGTGCTCTTTTTGAAGCGATGGAACGTGATCAGATGGAGCGAGGTGTCATCTAAGAGAAAACGAACGAGATTTCTACTGATATGATGAAATTTTTAATAAAATAAATCATTGAGTCCGTAAAAATGTTCATTAGTATCAATTTAATTTTGTGAGGGGAATTTATTTCATGATCAAGCATATTTTTCTGTGTTGCTTCGTGTTGGTTTATTGCTTATATGGTACGGAGACACGATCTGCATCTTCCTCTGCGTCTTCTTCTTTGTGCTCCCATGACCAGATTCTTGATGAGGTGATGAAAACGTCAGCATTTTCAAAGGGGTGCTTTCCCCATTCGTACATTGACAGATTTAAAGCCGATTCAGAAATAATGGAAGGAGCTATCAAAAAGTTCTTCTCTGATGGGAAAAGGAAATATCTAAAAAAGCGACTTAAAGAATATCAAAAGGCATATGCTTATGGTTTGTCCCTTTTTCAAAGGCAAGAGGGGGCTCCATCGCGGGATTTAACGCTTGTCTATCTTGCGTACGCAGCCCTTGTTTCCAAAGATCCAAGAGCTCCTCGGAAGACTGATTATGGTTACATTTTGGAACAACGGGGAAAACCTATCAATTGGAGTCACCCCCAAAAGATTTCTTCCTACCTTCAAACAGATGAGGGAAAGCGTTGTGAATTTGTCCGCCCGTTTTTTCAAGGCTCCTTCTTGTTCCCATTTCTCTCCCCTACAGGCTTTCTTGATCTAAAAGTTATTAATGCCTGCTTTGCTCATAATGTTTTGTGTGTAGGTATCCCTTGTGCGGTGAGATGGAGCGCGGCGGGTCTGTTTAAAAAAATTTCCCCTCTCCAGTTTGCTTTGCATGACGTCTTTTATGGTGATTATCTTGATAAAGACCTTCCGTTTGCTTGTGAGTATATGGATAATCAGCCCCACGATTGTGCTCAAGCAAGGAAGGCTATTTATGAGGATATGCAAAAACAGGGGCTTAATCACTTCCACTCCTCTTTTTTTTGGGTGTTCCACGAGTATGGCCAAGAAGCAGTTCCATCCAAATGGCTCCACCCCAATCCTATCTTACAGTCCATTGCATACGTACAGCATCTTTATCCACCGTCATGCCAGTCACCAACGGACTATCTGATTCAAAGAATCTGCCAAGAAAGTACTTTAAAGGGGGGATTTTATCCCCTTAATGAAGCAGATTTTACTGTTGATAAGACAGATGGTCCCTATACTCCAACGAGCATGGATGATATTGTCATCGATGAGTCCTCTTTGCCTGCTCCTAAAGATGTGAAGCGGGTTATTGTTTGGTTTTCTTTGAAAAGTCTACAGGGTGATAAAATATTTGTTTCTTCACCAATAGCGCCATATAAGGATATGATGCAAATAGCACATGATGATTTTACTTCCATTAAAGAATATGGCATACAAGGGCCCTTAACCTCCATTACAGCGTTTTCTCCCAAAGAGTATGATGCTGTTCGAAGGGCAATCCTTGAAAACCTCCGCGCTTTTAACGATCGCTACAAGGGACTTTTTGATAATCCATCACAAAAGAGCTCTCAAAAGAGCTTATTGTAGGAGACTCTAGTGTACGATGCCGATCATTGCAGGCTACGAGGGTTTCCCTAGGGTAACTTAATATATCAGAGGTTGGCACCTGGAACCCAGAGCACATCATTTTCTCCATTGCCATTGGCGCTACGGCAAAGGACAAATAGGAGGTCAGACAGGCGGTTCAGGTATTTGACGAGCTCAGGGTTAAGAGAAGACTCTTCCTCTTGGAGTGTGCATATAAGGCGTTCCGCGCGTCTTACAATGGTTCTGGCACAATGCAGATAAGTTGATAAGGCTGATCCACCAGGAAGAATAAATGATGTGAGTGGGCGTAAAGAGGCATTAAAATGATCGATAGTTCTTTCGAGGCATACAGTCTGGTTTGGAGAAATGCGTAGCCCCTCACCTTCTGGTAGACACAGGTCAGCCCCTACATCAAAGAGATCATTTTGGAGGCGGTGGAGGATCTTATCGATATCTTCCCTCTGCGCTGTGTGAAGGCGGCACAAACCCAAAAATGCATTGACTTCATCAACAGTACCAATCGTTTCAATCCGTATACTGGACTTTGCGATACGCTTGCCATTTCCAAGACTTGTTTTGCCTTTATCTCCTGTCTTCGTATAAATGCGGGAGAGAACGACCATTAGTGTTTTCCTAGCCATAAAAGAAAGAAAAAAATGAAGAGAGCGAGCGCTTGCAATAAAACGCGCAGACGCATGGTGGCATTGGCATGCTTTCTTGAGCACTCATTTCCACGCACAAAACTAAAAAGACCGAAAAGCAGCGATGCAAGCACAGCAGCAAGAGCAGCAAAAAATAAAAGATTGAGCATTTTTTCCTACCCCATCATTTTCGCTTTGATGAAGTCTCTAAAGGCTTTAACTTTTTTGGAACTTTCCAACTGATCAGGGTACATAAGATAAAAATCAAAGGTGGGGCCCTTGCAGTCTGGAAGAATAGGGATGAGGTCGGAATGATCTTTTGCGATAAAGTGAGGCAGTGCTCCTACGCCAAGCCCACCGCGGATGGTCTGCAAAATGGCATAGGCGTTATTCACCGAGATATGCGGTTCACGCACATGGCCCATCTGAGCTCCTACCTTCAAGATCCAGTTAACCCCTTCGTAAGGAGGTGGCATGTGCGTTCCAAACACAATGAGTTTGTGATAATCTAAATCTTCGATATATTTAGGCATACCATAGTCTGCGAGATATTCAGTGCTCGCATAAAGTTGCAAATTATCATGGGTGAGAAAATGGCGCGTCAGATTCGGCTGCCTAACATGCCCGTAGCATACAGCAACGTCAGCTTCACGCATGGAAAAATCCACTTCTTCATCCGTCAGAACAAGACAAAGATTAATTCCCGGATGCATTTCAGAAAAATCGCTCAAGCGCCGTGGTAGCCAAATACTCCCAAAACCAACAGAACAAGCGACGCGAAGTTCTCCCTTAGCCTCATTTTTACTATCAAGAAGTTTGTTTTGTGTTGAGGCAATTTGCGCAAAAACGCTGCTGACTGTTTTATGGAGGAGGTCTCCTTCAGCAGTGAGAACAAGACCCCGTGCATGCCGTGTAAAAAGCTGTACACTCAGATTTTGTTCCAATGTACTTATTTGACGGCTTACAGCCGATTGACTCAGATTAAGCCTTTCTCCGGCATGGGTGAAGCTCCCTGCCTGCGCTACGACATGGAAGATACGCAGTTTATCCCAGTCCATCGTACTCATCGGTGCTTCTCAACGTATGCGTGTGTCATATGCCACTCATATCATGAATCACTTGATAAACATACATTCTATCAGGGGCAGGTTTGAGAATCCGAAATTAATCATTTTTTCTCCTTAACATTTTGTTCATCTTTTATGATATGTTTTTACATCTATAACTAACCTTTAACAGGATATATGCTGATGATAAGAAATTTACTTACCTGCTCACCATAACACTTGAGAGCGAATATGGTTTGTGAGGAGGGGTGGAGGAGCCTGAGGTGAGTATTGGCAAGGAAGTCGATGATGCCGTCATAAAGCTCAATGAACTCACTGCCATTCCTCCAAAAAAGCAGTGGGTGTTGTTACATTTGCTTCGGTTAGGGAAAAAGTGCAGCTGTTGGCACAGAAGGTAGACGAAAAGATAGACCCCAAAGCTCAGTATCATTTTTACGATGCTCTGTGTCGTTTCTTGGAAGCGTACGGGGAGCAGAATCGCAGGATATACCGCAGGAACGGGTATGTCCCAACACGGAAAACGCTGCAGGAGTCCCGAAAATGATTGAGACATTTTCCTCTACCAAAAAATGCTTGGATCAAGAGCTGCAAAAAGCTATTGCTCATTATGCCTTAAAAAGAGACACAGTGAAGAAGGCGGAAGGGTTTTAAGAATACGTGTGGAGGTACCCTATCATGGCGGCGTTGGATTTTTTTGCCTGTATGAAAGATCAGTTCACTGCTCGAATTGAAGGGGTTACACTTTTGACCGCCTCGGCCCTTGAGCTCATAGTGCGTGCTCCTGCAGCTGCGAGAAATTTCAGGCCTGGGCAATTTTTTCGCTTCCAAAATTTCGTCCACGGGGGTAGGTCGCCTCTCTTGAAGCCTATGCCTCTGTCAGGATGCGCGGTTGATCCTGTAGCGGGGACGGTTTCATTAATCGTCCTCCAGGTGGGATCGTTCTCTAGGGCATGTCAGAACCTTTGTATCGGTGAGACTGTCAGTCTTATGGGGCCCACCGGTGCGCCGTCTTATATTCCTCAAAATCAGAATGTTCTCCTTATTGGTGGTGGATTGGGTAATGCTGTGCTGCTTCCTGTGGCCAAAGCGATGAAAGAAAATGGATGCTCTGTCACCTATATCGGTGCTTATAAAAAAAACAGTGATCTTTTTAAAAAAGAGGAGATTGAGGAAGCAACTTACCGTGTGATTTGGTGTTGTGAAGAAGGTGATATTTCGCTATCACGCACAAAGGATGCATTGTATAAGGGAAACGCAGCCGGGGCCCTCTTGGCTATGGCTAAAGGGCAGCTATTTCCTGAATCCTTCCTGCTGCCATGTATCGATCACGTTCTCCTCATCGGCTCTGTACCAATGATGAAGACGATAGCGACGCTTTTGAAAGGTGATCTTTGCCCTTTTTTAAAGCCTACTGTGACGATAGTCGCGGGGATCAATAGCCGGATGCAATGTATGATGAAAGGTGTGTGTGGACAATGTCTCCAACAGCTGGTCGACCCGCTCACGGGAAATGAAACTGTCATCTTCTCTTGTGCTGAGCAAGAGCAACCGTTGGAGCATATTGATTTTCAATGCATGGGGGGACGGTTGGAGACTGGCCCTGCCCCTTTGGGTGTGTTCTGACTCTGTTGAAAGAGTAGGAGTCGGGTCTCTTGCTCGTTTTGAAAATATGGGGCACAATATAGAGTGATTTTTAATTAACTTGATTGTGTCTTGTATGCGTTGCACATCTTTTTGCACAGCTGATTTGTACCGGATTGATGCGTTTGCGAAGCATCTTCGGAATGAGGGCTTTGAGCCAAAATTTTATGATGACGTCATCCATATTCAAAAAGAACAAGAGGGGAACATAGCTGACGTATTCTTTTTCCCTTACGGGTGTATTATCACATGGGGGTTAGAAAGTGATGGCGAGCGAGAAGTTCTCGAGCATATCAAGGGATATGAGTTAACACCTCTTTCTTCTGTTGTCGAGGATTATTCAACCTATCTTTTGGGTGAGCACACACAAATTAATGAAGAAAGTGACGAGATCGTTCTTGAGGAAGAAGATGTTCTCATTAAGCTTTCTATTTCCCACGGTTTGTCTCAATCCGTGAAGCTTGCCACGTTTGAGGAATCTATTGGGCGAACAATTGAAAAAACGCGTTATCTTCCTCAAGAATTAGCTTCCAAGGGAAAGATTTCCCTTTCACGCAAAAAGCTAGCACAGCAACTTGGCGGGTTGGTTGCAGAGCGTAACTCAATTAATCTGCACACAGATATTCTTGATATACCTGAATTCTTTTGGCGCCGACCTAAGTATGAACCCTATTACTTAATGGCAGCAGAGTACATGGATATCCAAACGCGCCTGGATATCCTTAATAAACGCCTAGACGTCATTCATGAACTCTATGAGATTCTTTCCAACGAGCTGAATCATCTCCACTCATCACGCTTGGAACTCGTTATTATTTATCTGATTGTCATTGAAGTTGTCTTGGTGCTACTTAAAGATTTTTTTAAATGGATTTAAGTTGTATTTTTATTATGTTTAAAAACGGGCAAATAAACATACATGACTCTCGACCTATCAGGAGGTACAAAGCCGCTTGGTTCGGTTTAGCCGCACGAGGAAGGATGCCAAGAAGTTTTGTAGATACACGTTTTTCCCCGGGTGGGGCTCTCCTTGGTAAACTCAAGCGAGTGAGCTAAGGCGTGAGTAGCGCTTGATTCCATCTTTGCACGAAGGCATCGATTTCATCCTTCGAGAGAATATCGCCTAAGTAGGCCTTGATGTCTTCTCCTTGGTTCGATTTTCTGTCATCCCAGTTGCTTATAATATAGTAAAATGCCAGGTGCTTTTTCCATGCATCGCGGTCTTGCTGTGGAACGTTTTTTAGCCAGTTGTTTTGAAGAGTATGTTTGAAGACCCCATTAGGAAAGCCCCGTGTTATTTTTCCTGAGAAGACTTCAAAGCCTGCCTGTTTAATTTCTTTGAGAGATTTTGTCATGAGTTGAAGTTCTTTATTGCTGGGAGCACGATGGGGGTTAAATGTGAAACCCTCCTCACTAAGCGTAAGAACTTCTAGCAGCTGAGAGACAAGTTCGTTGATTTTATTGTCAGTGGGCTGGTGCCCTTTTCCGCTCTGCGATGTAGCTGGTCCGAAGTACTCTTCTTTCGTGTTTTCTATTTTACTTAGTATCTCGTCCAATACCTTTTCGAAGGTGGGTGAATTTTTTGCTGGATTCACACGCGGGAGAGGGGTTTTTTTTATTGTACTCGCAGCGCAGATTGCTGGAGCCAAAATGAGGGTAAGAGGAAAGATCATCAAAAAATTTTTCATAAGAGACACCACATTTTATGTTTAATTCAGTGTCTATCTTAGGACTAAAAAAATTAAAAAATTGCTAATTTTAGATACAATTTTTTATTTACAGCGCTTGCTTCCCCGCATTCAAGTCTTAGGACAGGCCCCTCCTGCTTTTTGAAGCTCCCTCTATGCGGTGCTATGGCATCAACCTTTCTTTCTTTACCACCATCCAAGTATCCTCCACCATGCTCCTCCCACACCAAGCCATATAACGAGGCTGAAGATGCTCATAATAAGACCAAGAGTCCACCAGGTAGCAACGGGAACGTAGCCTGTCCCAAAGAGAACAACAGCAGAAGACGAACCGTAATGGGTCATATGAGAGAAAAGACTGCTGCAATAACCAAAAAGAAGTGCTGCAATCAAAGGGGGAGTTCCAATCGTAATAGCGACAGTAAGAAACGCACCATACATGGCACTGACATGGGCTGTATTGCTGGCAAAAAGATAATGGCTATAGAAATAGACAAAGATAAGCAGTAAAAAAGCCCAATGCCACTCAAACTGGCTGACATACGTGCTAATATTGCTACTGAACCATAAAACAAACCCGAACTCACTGAGATACTTTGCCATGGTTACAAGAATGGCAAACCAGATGAGTGTATGCCAGGCATCCCTTTCTTTAAGTATATCCTCAAAGGTGAGAACACCTGTAAGAAGCAAGAGAGCAAGTCCCATGAGAGCAGTTGTTGTGCTGCTAATGCAAAGGTTCTTTCCATAAATCCAAAAACCTAACATCAGTGAGAAGACACCAATCATAATCCATTCGTTGCTCTTCATTACACCCATCTCAGCAAGCTTTTCTTTGGCGAGGTGCACAGCGTTGGGGAGGATTTTAACCTCCGGCGGGTAAATGACATACAGCAGTAAAGGCATAAGGATAATACTCGCCAAACCAGGGACAAGAGCACCAATAAACCAATTTGTCCAGGTAATCTCAACCCCAGCACTCGCAGCAATTTTTTGTACCATAGGATTAGCTGCCATAGCGGTAAGGAACATAGCACTGGTAATGAGATTGCCATGATAGCTCACCTGAATAAGGAAGCTGCCGATCTTACGTTCTGTTCCATCATTGGGGCGACTTCCCAAAGATTCAGCCATGGATTTAAGAATGGGGTAGATAATTCCTCCTGCACGAGCAGAGTTGCTGGGAATAAGAGGAGCAATAAGAAGCTCTGTAAAGACGACGCCGTATCCCAGGCCCAAGCTGTACTTACCAAGCGTATGGACAAAGAGATAGGCAATGCGCGTACCCAGTTGGCTTTTGATAAAGCCACGGGCAATAAAAAAGACATACACAACAAGCCAAATGACCTCGTCTCCATAACCAGATAATCCTTCTTTACCAAGATCCACCGTGCCTGTGAGAGCGGCAATGAGCAAGCTTAGAAGGGCAATAGCACCCATGGGCATGGATTTCAAAATAATCCCGATAATTGTTGCAACAAAAATAGCGAAAAGGTGCCACCCCTTGGGGTCAAGGCCTTCTGGAATCGGAAGGAAGTAAATCCCTGCTCCAAGGAGAACTGGAATAAGAAGACGTACGGTCATAGAATTATTAAATTTTTTCTTAACTATTACGAATTATTTCCATAATAGAAAAAATATATGCTTTAAAAAAGGTTTTTGTCCATATCAAAGTCGTCTATTCTCCCAGCCGTATATGTTTTCATACCGTTATCATAGGCTTTTTTCAAGATCACTAAGCTTTTGGATAAGAACTTTATTATTTCCAGCTTTAGCACGTGAATGCTGTAGCTTTGCTTTTGCAGCATTTTTGTCACCTCTCAACGCATCGTATTCAGCATTTGCCCAAAGAGCGTGAGCCTCTTGGCCATTGATCATGTAGGCTTTCCCTAATAGATGCCAAGCAAAGTCATTGTCTCTGTTCTTGATCAAGATATCGTTAAGGTGCCGGATAGCCTCAGCTACATGGCTTCGTTGCTCTACCAAAAGGTGTGCAAGAGACATTTTGAGATAAGTGGCTTGGGGTTTTATTGTGACTGCTTCACTCAGTATTTTTATGCTATCATCTTTTCTCCCTGCATCCATCAGCAACTGTGATTTGAGCTCTAAAACGTATGGATTACGAGGTTCCTTCGAGAGAATATGCTCAATTTCATTGAGGGCAGCTTGTGTGTGCGATTGGCGGCCAAGGGCAACAGCACGGGCATAGGAATCGTTCATGGTTTGGCCCGAGAACATTGTTAAAACGTGTTTAGGTTCCATGGTAAAAGCAAGTATTTTAGCACGAAGGCGATCAAATGTTTTTTGAAAGTACTCTTTTTTAGACCAATGAAGTGTTGCTGTTTTTTCGGCGTCATGCTGGATAGCCTGAATACGATCCTCTGTAAGCGGATGATCCAAAAAATAGGGATTCAGATCGGGGGAACCATAGGCTTTTTGGATTTTTTTTAGAAAAGTCATTAATCCTGTTGCAGGTATGCTCGCCTTTGCAAGGATCTTAACAGCTTCAGCATCGGCAGCCTTTTCGATATTTTGCATCGTACGCATTGTTGATCCTACATAGGCATTTTGCCCACCTGCAACTCCTGCCATGAGGGGCGCTGCATCTTTTGCAGCAAGTGCGGCTACCCCTCCTAAAGCAAAGGCGACCGCAGCTGTAAGAAAAGCTTTCTCTGACCCCACGGATGCTTGAACGGAATGAAGCCCTTTCCCATGGGCCAATTCATGGGCAAGAACTCCAAAAAATTCTTCCACACTGTCGCACAGGCGGAAAAGACCTGAATAAATAATAAATTGCCCACCTGTACCTGAAGCGGCATTCACAGAGGAATGAGCCACAAGGTAAGTTTTGGGGGTAAACGTTCTTTGCTTTTTACCCGTGACCTTCAAGAGCGTATCAAAAAAGTCTTTGAACCCCAGATCAACCTCATCGTCCAAAATGATGCTATTCGGTGGAATTACAGGTAAGGAATAGCTTTGATCGGAAGAACTTAACAAGAAGAAAAGTAAAAGAGCAGCGATGGCTCTTTTGAGGAGTCTTTGATCAAAAAATCGGGACTGTACGCGTTTGAGTTTAAGATTCAATAAGTCTTTTCCACCATCCTTTGTGTTTCTTTTGTGTGTTTTCACCATTTTGTGTATTTGCTGCGGTATCTGCTGCATTAATAGGTCTATCGGTCGATTTCTCATGGGAAGATACTACTTCTTGTGTTGTTATCTCGGTCTCTAGAACTTTTGTTCCTGGATCGCTTTCCTGCTGTTTTCTCCGTCGTCTGCGGTCAAAATTGCGTCGTTTTCTTCTATTTTTTTTCTCGTCACCTTCGAGTTTAGGTCCGCTTTCACTTGTTTCAGAGGGAGCGGCAGGGTTTTTCTGCTCTCTTTCTTCTAAGGATCCTAGTCCTTTCTCTTGTCGGTGTTGGCGAGGAGCATAATGTGCCTCTTCCGGGAAGATATCCTCTGTAATGGCTTCTGTAACAGATTTTTTAGTATGTTTTTTATTATCTTTCCGTTGCTGGTCCTGCGATCCTTGTTGTTTTTGCCGCTGTTTTTGAGGGCGATTTTCCGTTTGGTTTTTTGGCTCTTTTTTTATCTGTTCCGTTGCTAATTGAACGGGCGCAGTCTCAACCTCAACTTTTCCGTCTGGTTTAGCGTCATGAAGGTGTTGAATATCAATGTGATATTCCGTATTTTTCAGCTTCGAATCACGCTGTATAATAATACGCACATTATAGGTTGATTCAAGCTCGACGAGATCATGGCGTTTTTCATTAAGCAAATAGAGGTCAACATCGGCTGGGACAAGGACGTTGAGAGTTGTCCCTGGATGGTTAATCGATGCTCCCTCAAGCTGGCGCAGCACAAAAAGCGCCATGGAGTCGGTTGAACGAATATAGCCTGAACCGTGGCAGTGAGGACATTGGCGTGTGCTACTTTCCAAAAGGCTTGGACGAAGGCGCTGACGCGAAAGCTCAAGTAGGCCAAATTGACTTATTTTACCCATTTGTATGCGCGCACGATCTTGTTGGAGTGATTCTTTGAACAGGCGCTCAACTTGGTTGATATGGTTCCTCTCATTCATGTCAATAAAATCGATGACGATAAGCCCACCTAGGTCACGCAGGCGAATCTGACGTGCGATCTCACATGCCGCTTCAAGGTTTGTTTTGATCGCTGTCTCATCAATATGGCGCTCGCGTGTGGATTTACCTGAGTTCACATCGATAGCAACCAGCGCTTCTGTCTGCGCGATGACTATGGAGCCACCGGATGCCAGTGCTACAGTCGGTTGGAACATCTGGTCGACAAGGTCTTCAATACGGTGTTTTTGAAATAGTGATGTTTTCTTGTCTTTGTACTGTTGAACTTTTTTCGCTTGTGACGGGGCCATTGTCTTCATAAAAGCTTTGGCTGTCTTATAAGCTTCATCCCCTTCGATAAAGACTTCTTCAATGTCTTTTGTATACGTATCACGTAGGGCGCGTTTAATCAAATCTCCTTCGGCATAGATGAGCGAGGGTGCAATGGAAGCAAGGGTTTTTTCACGTATATCGGACCATAGGCGTAAAAGATACTCAAAGTCTTTCTTAAGTTCTGTTTTATTCTTGTCACTCCCAGCTGTGCGAACAATAAGACTCATCCCTTCTGGAATATCGATGGTATCCAGAATTTTGCGAATACGTTGGCGGTCTTTCACATCGCTGATTTTTCGTGAGATACCACCGCGGCGTACGCCTGAGTTAGGCATGAAAACACAGTAGCGGCCAGGAAGAGAGATATAGGTGGTCAAAGCTGCTCCCTTGTTTCCTCGTTCTTCTTTCGCCACCTGAATGAGCAAAATCTGTCTACGCTTGATGACCTCCTGGATTTTGTATCGGTAACGGAGAGGTTGTGGGCGTGGCGATTCTTCATCAAAGTCGTCATCATCGTCCGCTTCTATTGCCGAAGGGTCACCGATCTCTACAACTTGAGTGATCTCCCCGTCGAGAGCTTCAGCATCTTGGGTGGAGAATTCTGGAAGTTGCAACGTGTCATGCTCTGTCTCATTGACGTCAGGTATCCTTGGTTTAAGGGGAATTTCCTGAGGGACATCCAAAGGTTCAAGCGGGCTAACGCGATCGTCTACAGGGATGTTGTAATAATCTGGATGAATTTCCCCAAAGGGAAGGAATCCTTGGCGATTTCCACCAAACTCTACGAAGGCTGCTTGGAGAGAAGGTTCGATGCGAATGACTTTCGCAAGATAAATATTGCCCTTTAATTGTTTTTTGCTAAAAATCTCTGTTTCAAATTCTTCGAGGCGCTGACCGTCCGTAATGGCCATGCGCATCTCTTCACGATGGCTTGCATCGATAAGCATTGTCTTTGCCATGAGGCTAAAATCTCCATTAATATGCTTTCTTGTGAGCTCCTAAAGCTTCTGGCCCGCATTCCTTGACTCGTGCGTATTCCTCTTGAAAGACAGAAGAGAAAGAACAGAGGAAGGGCTTCAAAAAAGCGATTGATTCCAAATAACGTTCACAGGGAATAAATTCTGGAACAACGTGGAAAGGACAGCGCTTCTCTAACTCTTCCACAGTCCACTCTCGTGCTGCTCTAAATGCGCTCTCACTTATTGCCATGTTGTCCGATTCAGCTTTGGAATTCTTCAACCTATATGGTAAATAAATCACAGGATGGCTTTTTCTCAAAGTGAAATCTGATAGCAGGTCTGCATTTTAAACATGCGTTCTGCAATGCTACAATTTGTTTAAAAATCTAAGTATGTAGCCATCGCTAATGCCTAATGCTTAAAAACTCCCTTCTGCGTTATTGTTTTCATCTCTTTACTCTTCTCAGCTTCCTCGTGAGCACTTTTTTGGCGAGTGTGTTTTTTGTCCTTTTTTATTTTGGTAGAGGACTCCCAGATCATCATACGTTGGAAACCTATGATCCCATTCTTACCAATCGTATTTATATAAATAATGGTGAGACTTGGCGTGATTATGCTAAAGAGCGCCGGTTTTTCGCACCCATTGAGCTTATCCCTGATCTTATTGTAAAGGCGTTTCTTGTGGCGGAGGATAAGAATTTTTTCTCTCACCCAGGACTTGATTTAATGGGGGTTTTTAGGGCTATTGTGAGGAACACGGTGACGGGTAAGTGGAAAACCCGCCCTATGGGAGCATCAACGATCACACAGCAGGTGGCGAAAAATTTCCTTCTTACCAACGAACGCAGTTTTACGCGGAAAATAAAAGAAGCCATTATGGCTGTTCGTATTGAACAAACCTTTACGAAACAAAGGATTCTAGAGCTCTATTTGAATCAGATTTACCTTGGCAGTGGGTGTTATGGTGTCACGGCAGCGGCGGAATATTATTTTAATAGAAAGCTGGATGACCTTACGATTGAGGAGATAGCTTTTCTCGCGGCGCTTCCTAAGGCACCTGAAATTTACCAACCCCACAAAAATCCAGGCCTTACAAAAATACGGCGCGACTGGGTTCTTGATCGGATGTACGAGGGGAAATTGATAACAGGGCAAGCTTTGGTTCTTGCCAAAGAAAAACCCATTGCAACGGTTTCTAAGAACAGGGAGGAAAATTTCTCTGGTGATTATTTCTTGGAAGCATCGCGTCAGAAGCTTGTCGAGATTGTAGGCCCGAAAAATTATGAAAAAGGTGGTTATTATCTGTGGACGACGGTTAAGGCAGATATCCAACGTCTGGCCCATGAGTGTTTGGTGCGTGGTCTTGAGGAATATGACAAGCGGTATGGCTATAGGGGAGCCCTTCACCACTTCGATAACACACACATGGGCGATACCAGAACCGCCCTTCATACCCTTGATGCTACTTTGCCTCCACACCTCATCAAAGCCGTTGTGACGGATGTACAAGATATGGCTGTGACGATTCAAACAATCGATGATGAAAAAGGAACGATTACATTCGCTGATCTTTCTTGGGCGCGCAAACAAGAAAAAAATCGTGAACGAGGTCCCGAGGTTAGAAAATGCAGTGACGTTTTAATGAAGGGTGATGTTATTCTTGTCAGTCGTTGTGGAACGCAAGGATTTTTTAAACTTCAGCAAATTCCGGAAGTGACAGGTGCTATTGTTGTAATGGATGCACAGACAGGACGCGTGCACGCGCTATCGGGCGGCTATTGTTTTAAAATGAATCAATATAATTCAGCGATCCAAGCGCTTCGTCAACCAGGGTCGGCTTTTAAACCCTTTGTTTACCTTGCCGCTCTTGAGAGGGGATACTCAAAGAACACTAAAGTTTTGGATGCACCTGTTTATGTCCCCCTTGGGTTTCGTTTGAAAAATGGAAGCACGACCTATAGTCCTAAAAACTATAGCAAGCAATACTATGGTCCAACGTCCTTAGAAAACGGTCTGGCCTACTCCCGTAATGTGATGACTGTACGTCTTGCCATGCAGATTGGAATGGGTTCCATTGAGCGCGTTGTGCGGGAATTTGGTCTCCATGACAAGTTACCAAAACAGCTTGCCATGGTCTTAGGGGCAGGAGAGACGACGCTTTTACGGCTCACCACAGCCTATGGCATGATCGCAAACGGTGGCAAACGCATAACACCCACACTTCTCGATCGCATCGAAGATCGTGAGAATAATACTGTTTACCATCACCAATCAGGAGTCATTGATCCAAAAACAGACATACGGGAAATCGTTGCCAAGACAGAATCTGTTGACACCCTTCAAGAGATGTTGGAACAAGTGATTCTAAAAGGTACGGGAAAAAAGAATCTTCTGCCTGTTGTTGAAAAGCATCATGTACGTCTGTTCGGAAAGACGGGCAGTACGAATGACTGTAAAGATGCATGGTTTGTAGGGTTTGTTGGGGACCTTGTTGTCGGTGTTTTTGTTGGATTTCCAACCCCTCGCACCCTTGGGGAAAATGAAACTGGCGGTCGTGTTGCAGCACCTATTGCAGCGGACTTTTTTGATCGGTATTTGGAAAAACACACTGTATCTGAATCTTCCTAATATGATACTTCTTAAATATTCTAGAAAAGATAAAAAACTTAAGGCTTAAACGTTATGCGTGCGGAAATAATCACACTCGTGGATAGTATCAAAGAATCCATAAGACTCCTTCGGAGGCATCTTTGACTGGGATAACGCTATTGTAAGACTAAGACACCTTGAGGATCAGTCTACGCTGCCTACGTTATGGGACGATCCTAAAACTGCACAGCTGGTCTTAAAAGAAAAAGAATCTCTTTCCCGCAGTATCCAAAAAATTAGATCTGTAGAACAATTGGTTGAGGATGCCGTATGCCTCATTGAGCTTGGTGAGGAAGCACAGGACCAAGCTAGTATTAATGAAGGAGAGAAAGCGCTTACAGATCTTGAACAAACTTGCGTACGGTTGCGCTTAGAAACGCTCCTTTCTGGTGAGGCTGATGCGAACTCTGCCTTCATTGATATTAATGCAGGAGCGGGAGGAACTGAGGCTCAAGATTGGGCTCAAATGATAGCCCGTATGTATTCCAGGTGGGCAGATCGGCGCGGGTATAAAATTGAGATCCTTAATGAAAATCCTGGCGAGGAGGCAGGCATCAAGTCCATGACTCTAAAGATCAATGGATATCAGGCGTATGGTTGGCTAAAGACAGAGTCAGGCGTTCACCGCCTCGTGCGTATCTCTCCCTTTGACGCAAATGCTCGCCGCCATACAAGCTTTGCTTCTGTGTGGGTTTATCCAGAGATTGACGATACGATTGACATTGTTATTGAGGAGAAGGACTTGCGTGTTGATACGTATCGTGCTTCAGGGGCAGGGGGACAGCATGTCAATAAGACAGAAAGTGCTATCCGTATTACACATCTTCCTACTAATATCGTTGTGCAATGCCAAAGTGATCGCTCCCAGCATCGCAACCGAGCCCAAGCTATGGCTATGCTTAAAGCGCGTCTTTATGAGCAAGAACTGCGTAAACGGGAGGAAGCAGCAGGCAATCAACCAAAGACAGAGATTGGATGGGGCCATCAAATCCGCTCCTATGTTCTCCAACCTTATCAGATGGTCAAAGATCTACGTACAGGCGTTGAGAAGGGAAATGCCCAGGGTGTCTTGGATGGGGATATTGATGTGTTCCTTGAAGCTGCCCTTGCTGACCGGTTGAGCGATACGGACGACAAAAAGTAGGGGCTTGGTATCGCTTGCTTACGTGATTAGCACTCTTAGCCGATGGTGTGTCGTTCTTCGATTTCTAAGATTCTTTTAATGGGAGCATAAGTCTTTCGATGATGTTCGGTAACACCGTGGGATGCAAGTCCTTCCTGATGGTGTTTTGTGCCATACCCCGCATTTTTCTCCCAACCATAATAAGGATAGTGTTCTGCAAGTTTGATCATAAGGCGATCGCGCGTCACTTTAGCAAGGATCGATGCTGCGGCAATAGAACAACTTTTTTTATCTCCGCCAATAACCATTTGTGTGGGGATATCAATTTGTGGATTGCGTATACCATCAATAAGGGCTATCTCTGGCGTGTTTGGTAGATGGGTAACGGCACGATGTGTGGCTAAACGTAGGGCTCCCACGATATTATAAAGGTCAATTTCTTCGACGCTTGCTTGGGCAATTCCAAAGTCGGCTAAGGAGCAGATGTGATTGAAAAGGATCTCGCGTTTTTTAGGGGTGAGCTTTTTGGAATCATTTAAGCTCAGAGTTTGTCCAATATCACCCCATCTGTTATGGGGAAACACAACAGCAGCGACGACAACAGGACCCGCCCAAGGGCCGCAGCCTGCCTCGTCAATCCCCACGACATGAAGATATCCAGTGCTTCTTTCAATATCAAATGTCGGCAGGTCCATCATTGGGAGGTTCTTTTTCATTTTCTTTGCGTTGGTCGGTCAGAGCCTTGGGTCTCTTGTGCAGCTCTTCTAAAAAGAATTTATATTTCTTTTGAACGGAATGCACTTTTCCGCCATAAAGCCAATAAAGAACGCCTCCAAAAGAGAGATTCTTACTATCAGCCAATGTTTTGAGGCGACGCGCTGTACTCAGCCAAAAAGGACTGAATGAGAGTGACAGTACGGTCAGCGCGATAACCAATTTTTCGCCAAAGGTATTAATAATTTTCGTCTCGTGCCCAACGGTTGTGAGAAGAAAGGCGAACTCTCCCAGCTGCGCAAGAATAACACCAAGCAAGAATGACTGAGACCAAGGAAGGCGTAAAATATGGAATATGCTTATGTTGATCGCTGTTTTCCCAACAGTAATAAGAAGCATTAAGATGAGCACAGTACCAAGATTGTTCCATATAAAACTTAGGTCAAGCAATAATCCAATCGACAGAAAAAAAGCCATAAGCAAAATACTCTGAATGGGCTTTGTTGTTTCAATCATGAGTAAACGTTCATGGGTATTTCCCAAGACGAGACCAGCTAGAAAAGCGCCATAGGCTGCGGATAAGCCAATAAGACCGGATATGGCTGCAGCTGCGAAACAAAATGTCAAACTTGCAAGGGGCGTAAGCTCTTTTTCACCTGCAATAATCTGTGTGAGGGGCAATCGCACACGTTGTTTACGTGATAGGTAGGAAATCAATAAGACAAGAAGTCCAACAGAGACAATGAGTTTAGTTATTAAAACCGCATCAAACCAGTCACTATCGAAATTGCGTAAAATGAGAATCATGGGTACGATGGCCAAATCTTGTGCGATGAGAACACCAATAGTAATTTGACCGGTATCCGTTTTCTCTTCATCAATACTTTCGAGCATCTTAAACACAACGGCAGTCGACGACATAGAGATGACAAAGCCAAGGAGAACGGTAAGACCCAATGACCATCCTAGGAAGTGACCAAAAAGGGCTGTGACGCTGAGGCTTATGACGATTTGTCCAATGACAGCAAGGACAGAAACGATCCAGTATTTTTTAAATGTACGAAGGCTGAGCTCCATACCTATCACAAATAACAGAAGGAGAACGCCGAGCTCTGCGAGTGTGCTGACTTGGTCACGGGAGTGAATAAGGGCAAGACCAGAAGGCCCCATCAAGATACCAGCCAGTATATAGCCTAAAATGGGGGGTTTTTTAAGGCGCGCAAATATAAGGCCGCAAATCAACGCACCTACAACGACAAGTGTGATTTCGGTAAGGTTAATTTCCGAGTGCATATAACGCCCCACAGTCCAGTAAGCTCATTGTATACAGAGAAAGTTAATTTTTAAAGAAGAATGGTAGAAGCTCTAGCTCTTATCTGTATTCTTTATTATTTTCTAGTGTAGGATAGTTTTAATGTTTAAAAATCACCCAAACTTATGACCAATATTTTAGCGCTCCAAGTGGATCCCCTTAGAGACTTGAATCTGCAGACGGATTCAAGTCTTGCATTGGCTTTCGAAGCACAAAGCCGAGGGTATAAAGTATTCACTTATCAGCCTTATTCTCTTGTGTATCGTCAGGAGAAATTTTGGGCAACGGGATTATTTATAGAACTGAGAGATGAAGGGACATCCTACGTAGCGAGTGATGAATCGCTTCTTAACCTTGAGGAAGTGAGTGTTATTTTGATTCGTCAGGACCCTCCTTTTGATCAACGATATATGGCAAATACCTACCTTCTTGAACTCTTAGAAAAAAGGGTAAAGATCATTAACTCACCCAAAGGTATGCGATCAGCCTGCGAGAAAGTACTTCCCCTCCAGTTTCCTGATTTTATCCCTTCGACGATAATTACTGAAAAGGCACAGGCTATCTATGATTTTGCACGTGAATTTGAGTCTGTCATCATTAAACCCCTTTTTGCTCATGGAGGACGTGGGGTATTAAAGCTGGAACGGCCATCCCTGTCTCATATTGAAACTCTTTTAAATCTTTACCATTCTTCCTTTCCAGGGCCTCTTGTTGTGCAAGAGTATCTTAAAGAAATTGTGAAAGGGGATAAGCGTATTTTACTTATCAAGGGTGATCCTGTGGCAGTGTTTAAAAGGGTCCCTCGAGAAGGAGATATTCGCTCCAATTTGGTGCAGGGTGGCACGGCTGAAGCCTGCTGCTTATCCAAAAAAGACTTGGATATTTGTGCAGCTCTCAAACCAACACTGCAGCATCTTGGGCTCTATCTTGTGGGGCTTGATGTCATAGGTGATTACCTGATGGAGGTTAATGTCACATCTCCCACAGGCCTTCGTGCAGTAGAAGCTCTCTACGGGATTGATGTTGCTAAAGTTTTTTGGGATGAACTATAATGGCGGTTTGGAAGTCCTAAACCGCAGGCTACCTACGAGCCCTTGGTGCTATCCGTAATGAAGCGACAGATGAATGCGTAGGAGCGTGATGTGGAGAATCTTTGCAAAACAGCCAGGAATGCATTCTATTTCTTCCTTTCAGGCGGTGTGTGGCGTTTTTCTATCTTTTTCCGGACAAGCTCAATCGCTTTCTCATGTGTGATCTCCATAAAATTAATCGCTTTTGGAATGGAGGTAAAAAGTTTTCCAACGTGTATGTAAGGCCCGAATTTCCCGATATTCACTTCCATAGACTCTCCTGTATCTGGGAATATCCCGAGGGTCTTAGGGAGCTGTTTGTAGAACAGCGCATCCGCTACAGTCAGTGTTGTTGTGTTTATCCCTGCAGGGAGTCCCACACGTTTAGGTTTAGGGCCCTCGGCCTTTTTAGTCTTGCTTGGTTTTCCTGACTTTGTAAGCTTCGGCGCTTTGGGCTCTTCAAACTCACCAGTCCACTGCAGATACCAGCCGTAAGGCCCTTTGCGCAGATGAATATCACTCCCGGTCACAGGATCTTGACCAAGAACGCGTGTCTCATCAGTCCTAGGATCTGCACCTTCTGTAAGGTTTTTCTCACCGAGAAGCGTCTCTTCCACCATTTGCCTTGTATAACTACATTCTGGATAGTTAGAACATCCAAGAAAGGTACCCCACTTTCCGAGCTTCAGTCCAAGCCTTCCATCGCTACACTTGGGGCAATGATCGTCTTTGCCTTCTCCAAAAAGGTATATAGCCATATCCTGTTGAAGTTTGGCAATCACGTTAATAATATCGAGCTTCATGGCCTCTTGAACATTGGTACAAAAAGGTTTCCAAAAAGCCTCCATAACTTTCAACCACTCACGTTTGCCGTCAGAAATCTCATCGAGTTCCTCTTCAAGGTTCGCCGTAAAATCATACTCAACATATTTTCTAAAATAATTCTCAAGGAATGTTGTTACAATCCGACCGCGGTCATTGGGGGTAAATTGACGCTTTTGCAGTTGCACATAATCACGATCTTGTAAAACTTGAATAATACTCGCATAGGTCGATGGGCGCCCAATACCCAGCTCCTCGAGTTTTTTTACAAGACTCGCCTCACCATAACGTGGCGGTGGTTCTGTAAAATGCTGTTTGGGTGTAATCTGGCTCAGATCAAGGGGATCCTTTTTCTCAACCTTTGGGAGAAGACGTTCATCGCCATCGTCGGCTATCTTTTGACCATCGCCTGCATCGTCGACACCTTCTTGGTACACGCGAAGGAATCCATCAAATATCAGTGTTGAACCCGTGGCTTTAAATTGATGCTGCGTATCCTTTGATGCTACGATAAGACTCACTTGATCAAAGATGGCCTGTGTCATCTGGCAAGCCAGCGTGCGTTTCCAAATGAGGTGATAGAGCTTGTATTGGGCATCATCTAGGTAATTTTTGAGAGATTCAGGTGTACGTGTGATGTCTGTGGGTCGAATCGCTTCGTGGGCTTCTTGGGCATTCTTGGCTTTACTTTTGTAAGCAATGGGGCTTGCGGGAAGGTACACATCACCATAATTTTTTTGGATATGACCTCTGATAGACGTCACAGCATCGTCCGAGAGCTGAACCCCGTCTGTACGCATATAAGTAATCAATCCCGTACTTTCACCTCCCACAGCGATTCCCTCATAGAGCTTTTGCGCAACTTGCATGGTTTTGCTCGCGCTAAGACCCAGTTTACGCGATGCTTCTTGCTGGAGTGTTGATGTAATGAAAGGCGCTGCGGGATGACGTTTAATCTGTTTTTTTTCAATGTTTTGAATTACATAAGTGTGCTGTTGAAGTGTTACCACGGCTTCTTTCGCTAACACCTCAGTATTGATAGAAAATTTCTCAAGCTTTTTTCCATTTAGGTGGGTGAGTCTTGCCGAAAAAGATTGCTTGGTCGGTGTGATAAAATCACCCATAATGGACCAGTATTCCTCTTTTTTAAAGGATTCAATCTCAATCTCACGGTTGACGATAAGGCGAAGGGCCACAGATTGAACACGCCCTGCTGAACGAGAGCCTGGAAGCTTGCGCCACAGCACAGGAGAAATATTAAAACCCACGAGATAATCCAGCGCACGACGTGCCATATACGCATCGACAAGCTCCTGATTGACATCTCGCGGATGTTTCAAGGCATTTTGCACAGCCGCTTTTGTGATTTCATTAAACACAATCCGGGAAATATTTTTACTCTTAAGAGCCTTTTTCTCAGAGAGGATTTGCAAAATATGCCAGGAAATGGCTTCACCTTCTCTGTCGGGGTCGGTTGCAAGATAGATATGATCGACTTTTCTAACTTCTTTGAGGATGGCATCCATATACTTTTTAGAGCGTGCATCTGTGTCCCAAATCATCTGAAAATTGCGGTTTGGATCCACGGAACCACTTTTTGAAGGGAGATCACGGATATGACCGTAGCTTGCAATGACACTAAAATCTTTACCAAGATAGCGGTTAATAGTTTTTGCTTTGGCAGGGGACTCAACGATAACAAGGCCAGACATTGTGAAAAGTTAAAAACCTCTTTGATTGATTTTCAAGACTCGAAGAACAGGAGCGCTGACAATAGCCTCGGCTAATTGTGGCTGCGTTGTAAGGCAATAGCAAGCTTTGGTTCCTCTTGTAAAGGAAATTCTTGGAGATCTTAAAAAGCACACAGCTCTTAGAACCTCTGTTGAATCCATTGAGGATTGAGGCAGTTTTTAATAAAATCATGATGGCTATCTTTCTTAAGGCTTAAAGGCTTGGTTGATTCGTTGTGTTTTTTGGTGACGCAGGACGCCATCCACAAGAAATCCTTGGAACTGTGTAATGCCTAAATTAAGAGCCGTTTGGATGACACTGAGTTTGTCACACCGCACGAGAATGATTTTATTAGGACCAATTTTTCTTACAAACTCTTCAAAATCCTCTAAGTAATGATAAAAAAGTTCATCATTTGCAACAATTTTATAATAATCACAGTTAAAATCCAAGTTTTTAAAAAACTGCAGATTAGGTCCTTGAATTAGATCCAGACAGACACAATGACGGTAACTCTTAAGAAAATCACAAGCGAAATTGAACCCTTCGAGATCCCATAAAACATCTGTTCGATCGATCTCAACGACAAACTCTCGGTTTACTTTGTTATGAAATTCGAAAAATTCCTTTGATACAATGGTACGAAGATTAAGATTAATATGGAAATGGTGTTTAGAGTCCACTTTTTTAAGAATATTTACCAAATAATCCAGCATTTTTTTGTCGAATAGGACTGAGAGATACTTAAAGAGAGCAAAATCCTTAATAAGATGCGTATGTGAATGAATAACCTCCTCAATACCTTCAAGGGAGAGAAAGTATTCTTGACCAAAACATTTAGGAATCATTTTTGTCGATGTCATCCAACAGATAGGCTGTTTTCGAATGAAATTGGCAATATCTGCTTGTTTTAAACTATTTTGTAAACGGACAAGTAGGTCGAAAGGTAGTATGGGAGCTGAATCTAAGGGAATGTGCTGACTGAGATCCATTTTAGGAACAGTGGGAGAGATATTCTGTACTCTCTCGAAAACAGTATCGAAGGATTGCCCTAGGTGGTATACGCTATAGAAACCATCCTTACCCAGCCTCTTCCCTGCAAGGGGATCATCTTCGAAAAATTTGCGAAGGTCTATAACAAAGCGCTCTAATTTCAAAAGCCCCATATTTTGAACAAACACAACGAGGTCATTGTTTGATAAGAGAAAAACTTTAGAAATATGTTCTTGTAAATTTTTCTCAAGGAAAAGTTTGGCATTACCGAGCATAACTGTTGTTTGATGACAAGGCTTAAGCTCGGAGAGATTAAAATAAACAAGAAGCCACGAAGAAGCAACGCTTTTGACTTTTTTCATAAAGCGTAAAACATATTGTTCTAAGTCTTTTGTCAAGTAAGGCTACTTAGGTTTCTCATTCTTCTTATTTATCATGGTCATGGAAAGGTTAAGAAAAAGTAACGATGAGTACAGTTAAATAAATCTTGCTAGTCTTACGAAGATCTCAAGAGGGAGTTCTTCCGGGCGTGATGTAGGAGGTATACCAAGTGAGGCTATCCTGTCTTCAGACAGAAGACTCTTTAAACTGGATTTAAGCATTTTCCTCCGCTGTCCAAAAGCAAGCCGTGTGATTTTCTCAAGGGAGGGAATGACTTTTCTTTCTTCTTCGCTAAGAACTTTAGGGATAAGACGAATCACAGACGATGTTACTTTTGGAGCAGGTGTAAAAACCGATGGGGGAAGGTGGAAAAGGATTGTTGCATCGCATAGATATTGGCTGATAAGGCTCAAACGTCCATAGGCGTCTCTTCCGGGTTTCGCAACAATACGCTCAGAAACTTCCTTTTGAAACATCAAGGTCATGGAGCCAATAAGGTTCAGTTCCTTAAACCAATTGAAGAGCAGTTGTGTGCCAATGTGGTAGGGAAGATTTGAAACAATATGGAGAGGTGACGTGATTCCCTGTTCTTCTATAAAAGAGCCGATCTTAAGTTTAAGGGCGTCTTTTTCAAAAACTTTTAGGTGATTATTGCTTGCCTCCGTGAGACTTTGAAGGAGAGATAGGCAGCGTATATCTTTTTCTATGGCGAAAACATGATGGGCACCCGCTTTGAGGAGAGACCGTGTCAACCCTCCAGGGCCAGGTCCGATTTCAAGAACAGTCTTTTCTTTAACCATGGCTTTGGAAGCAATCCGGTCTGTGATGTCAGAGTTGAGCAAGAAGTTCTGTCCAAGGCTCTTTTTAGCCCACAATCCGTTTTGAACGAGAAGATCCTTGATGGAAGGAAGTTCATCAAGTTTTTGTAGGCGTGGAATCATGTGAGGTTGCGGACTTGGGGGAAATGGAGCTTTGCGTCATGTTATTCCTTGCTTCACTGCCAACAGTTGTCTCTTTTCCAACCTTGCCTTTGAGTGTCTTACCATAGCGAAGATTGGGGAACTCATCAGGATTGGATAGTTTGATGTATGCTTTCATCATTAGCTGGCTAAGATTTTGGGCAGCTATCTTACTAAGTTTTTCGCTTTCTAACATCTCTTTTACTTCTTCTCGTGAAAGAGGTCTTTGTGACTCTCCCGCTTTTTTTTGTGTCAGCATGATAACGACCATGCCTTCTGGCGTTAAAGAAGGCATAGACAACTTACCAACAGAAAGGGTTTTCAGAAAGTTTTGAAACTCCGGTGAGAAATGAGAAAGCTTTTTGTCAGAGACTGTGTCGATTTTTAAATCCCTATCTTTGGCCACCTTTTCAAAGTGTGTCACGGCTGCAGATCCAGAAGTTGCAATAGACATGATTTCTTCAAGGTGTGTTGCGAGATAAGGATCGTCCTCTGGTTTAAACCCAGGTGTCAGGGGAATAGTGATTTGTTTGTAGGATACAAGAAGATCACCCGTAGCTGCTTGGCCTGCGAGCTTTCTATCGCTGAGAAAATAAATAGAATACCCGTGGTTTGTTTTAACAGGGTAAGAGGCTTGGCCTGGCTCGAGATCATGATAGGCCTTTGAACCCTCATGGGTTTTTGTCACCCAACCAATATAGCCACCCTTTGACGCTGTAGGGCTATTGGAAAAATTCTGTGCGAGGGTTCGAAAACTTGCCCCTGATTTGAGGCGTTTGATAAGATCTTGCGCCTGAATCTCAACGGCAGGCAGTTGGGAAAGATCGTCAGCACGTAGAAAAATTTCATATATCTCGTATTGATCCTTTTGCTGATTCTCTTTTTCTTTTGCGAGGTAGTTATCAATATCCTTGTCGCTGATGTGCATGGTATGAGCATAAGCACCACGGACAAAATGAATCCAAGACAGCTGGGCTTTAACGCGTTCGCGTAGGTAATCTATGGGAATGCCTTCCCTTTTTAACGTAGTTTCTAGCTGTTCGAGTGACATGTTACTGTCTTTCGCCATTTGTTTGAGAGTATTAGAGACTTCATTGTCCTTTGCAAGAACCTTAAACTTTTTAGCCGTTTCTAATTGAACATACTCCTCAATCATGTTTTTTAAGACTTGTTCTCGGAGAGCCTTTATGTTCTCATCCGTAGCGGGAATATGACTTGTGACAAGAATAAGCTTTACACGCACGTCAAGATCTTTGGCCGTGATAGGTTTCCCACTAACAACGCTTATAATATCAACACTCTTACGTGGTGTCTCCTTAACAGAAAGCACGGGAGGTGTATAGAGGAGAATACTCAAAGGTAATAGGTAAGCCAGTGTATGCATGGGGATCTCAAGCTATTAAGAATCAACACAGAGTTGAAATTACACACTAAAAAATGTAAGAATCAGAACATAGGAAACATAACAGACTTGTGTTCTTTTTGCAACGATTGTTATGTTCCTGACACACGTAACACACGTATTTGTCTAAGGAAACAAGTAAAATAATCCTCCATGACACTTGTCTTTAAATACATCTTCAGGCGCTTGCTCTTTGCAACAATTTTGTTGACGTGTGTTTTGGTGATTGCATTATGGCTGACACAGTCTTTGCGCTTCCTTGATATGATTGTGAATCGGAATGTTTCTTTGCAGGGATATTTCTATCTTGTAGGATTTTTAATCCCCGATTTACTTGTTGTGATTTTGCCTATCTGCCTTTTTGTGAGTGTTATTTTTTTCTATAATAAATTTCAAGCTGATCACGAACTCGCTGTGTGGAGAAGTGCTGGCCTTAGCAATATCTGCATTGCTAAGCCTGCGATTATTCTCACGATCTTTATCGCCGCTTTTACTTTTATTATTAATGTGTATATCATTCCTCCTTCTTTCAAACATTTTAAAGATATGGAGCATAATCTCCGTCAGCAATTTTCAAGTGCAATGCTCCATGAAGGTCGTTTTAACAG
>CALBMH010000012.1 GCA_937896365.1 uncultured Alphaproteobacteria bacterium | reverse complement strand
TAGCGTAGAAGAATGAGTTTTTTATATTGATGAGTGCTTGTGAAGTGTTGTGTGCAATTTCATATAAGTGAAACCGTCCCAGCCATCAGAATAATTGTGGCATGTGGTACGCTTCAGACATCTCCATTGCTTTATAAAAGTCGCGTGCCTGTGTGTTATTCTCTGTGGTATCCAGGAAAATACCCCGCTGTTTCCTTAACTTTGCTCGATTTTCAATATAATTGAAGAGCATACGTCCAAGACTCTTACCATGGTGTTCCTTTGTTATGGCCAGGGAAGAACATAACGTTAGGAAATTCAATCCTGGTGGCGCATCACTATAAATCCCACAACAGCCTCGTTGTGTTCTGCTATAAACCTTTCACACTCATCGTTGTTTTGATATTTAAGGGTATTCGTTGCTCGCACATCATATCACGTCATATATAGGGTTTAAGCCAATCAACACTACGCATAATTTCTCTAAGAGCATCAACATCTCCGGCCTTAAAAGGGCGAATGGCACATGTCAAAACTCTCTTCCCCCTCCCTCAGTTTTCAATTGTTATTAGTCTTTTTTAAGATGATCAAAAGATGTTTTGAAATTGGCTGCTTTTTCAAGAGCAAGGGCTGCATTAAAAAGTGTTTGCTCCGAAAGTTTAGGCCCTATGAGTTGCAACCCCAAGGGAAGAGCACGCTTTGACAAACCCGCTGGAACAGAAATACCCGGAAGCCCCGCAAGGTTTGCCGTAACAGTAAAAATATCATTCAGATACATCGTCACAGGATCTACAGGCGTCTCGTCAATGGCAAAGGCACTCGTTGGGGTTGTCGGCGTCAAAAGCACATCTACCTCTGCAAAAATGCGATCGAAGTCTTGTTTGATAAGAGTCTGAACTTTTTGCGCCTTTATGTAGTAAGCATCGAAGTATCCTGCTGATAACACATAGGTGCCAATCATAATACGGCGACGCACCTCATCGCCAAATCCTTCACGGCGGGTGTGCTCATACATAGCATCAAGGGTTTCACCTTCCACACGGAGGCCGTACTTGAGGCCATCGTAGCGTGCTAGGTTAGCAGACGCTTCGGCGGGTGCAATGATGTAGTAGGTGGGAAGGGCATAGGGTGTTGTTGGAAGTGTCACGTCTTTAAAGGTACACCCCGCGGTTTTCAGCCATACCGTACCCTGATTAAAGAGGGTAAGCGCCTCATCGTTTAAATTCTCGATGTATTCTTTTACAATGCCGATACGAAGCCCTCTGACATCGTCTGCTAGCTGTGTCGCATACGAGGGAATTTTTACGTTTAGAGATGTACTGTCTTTTAGGTCATGGCTCGCCATGATTTTCAACATGAGTGCTGCATCCGCGACTGTCTTAGTGATTGGTCCCGCTTGGTCCAAAGAAGATGCAAAGGCTATCATGCCATAGCGTGAACACAGACCGTAAGTGGGTTTGATGCCTACAGTGCCTGTGAATGCTGCGGGTTGACGAATGGAACCGCCTGTATCAGAGGCTGTGGCAGCAAGTGCAATATCTGCTGCAACTGCTGCTGCTGCCCCACCCGATGAGCCTCCAGGAACGATTTGCTTATGGGGATTGTCGCTGTATTTCCAAGGGCTAATGCATGGACCAAAAAAACTTGTAAGATTGGCTGAGCCCATGGCAAACTCATCCATATTAAGCTTTCCAAGAAAGATGGCGCCGGCATCGATGAGATTCTGCGTTACGGTTGATTCATAGGGAGGAACAAAGTTATGGAGAATTTTTGATCCTGCTGTTGTACGTAATCCTTTTGTACAAAACAGGTCTTTGATTCCTAAAGGAAGTCCATCTAGTTCCTTTGCTTTGCCGGACGCATAGCGCATGTCAGCTTCTTTGGCACATGCAAGGGCATCATCGAAATTGCATGTAATATAGGCATTCAAATCACTCTTTTTTTCGATCTTATCGATATGAGCTTGTGTAAGCTCCACGCTTGAAAAAGCTTTTGATTCCAGTCCCTTTTTTGCATCAGTTAATGTCAGTTTTGTGAGGTCCGTCACTTTATTCTTCCTACTCAATAACCTTATGAACGGCAAACATATCGTGTGCTTTGTCAGGAGCATTACTCAAAATGAGACCCGCTTGGTCATGCTCAACAACAACGTCCTCACGCTCATACGTTGAAACGTCGAGCAAATCACGGTAGGGCACAACTCCTTCGGTGTTGACGTGTTGGAGTTGGTCAATCCACCCTAAAATACTGCTCAGTTGCTTTTGAACTGCATCATATTCTTGAGACTCAAGGTGTATGCGCGCAAGACTTGCGACTTTTCTAATCTCAGCATGGGTGAATGCCATGATCCCTCCTTATCGATTATCGCCGTTTGACCGTTTTTATTACAGTTTTTCATAGCTTTCCATTGGCTCTACTGGCTAGACTAATATAAACCAGTGCTATAGCACTAGGGGTTTTTGCATTTTTATCCACAACTGAGGTCAACAAGAGGGGCACGCAGAAGCTGCAAATCGATAGAAATTTAAGAATTAAAGTAGACTTGCTCAAGTTTTCCTTACCAAAAGCGCTTACTTGCATTATACTAAGCCTCATTAGAAGGATGGAATCGCGGGTGTAGCTCAATGGTAGAGCGGAAGCTTCCCAAGCTTTAGACGGGGGTTCGATTCCCCTCACCCGCTCCAAAGTATCTCTCTCCTCTTATGACGCGTGCTACAGTAAATGCGTAGATATGATCTGTTGTAATGGTGCGCTCCAAGGCCTTCGCGCACCCCTTGATTGTCGCTCCTGTGGTGTATACATCATCAATTAGGGCGATACGTTTTCCTTTCAGTGTGTTTTTGCTCTCCACAAGATCTTCGCCTCGAACAGCAAAAGCACCCTGCATATTGCGAAGACGATGGGGATAGCTTTTGGTTCCTTGCGACTCCGTATGTTTTATCCGTAGCAGGACATTATGGAGCACAGGAATCTCTCGTCCTGTTTGTATTTTTGTGAGGCGGCTGAGTTGATGAGCTAATTCTGTTGCTTGGTTATAACGACGCCTCCACAAACGTCGCCAGTGAAGCGGAATAGGTACGAAGTAATCAATCTCTCTAAGATAGGGAAGGGCGGCTTGATACAAAAAACCTGCAAGGGGTTTTGCAAGATCTATGCGGTCAAAATATTTTAATTTCAGCACAAGCTCTTTGGAAAGATCCGTATAGGTGAGAGCGGTACGGAGGGTGTAGAGAGGGGGGGGTGCTTAAGCAAGAAGCACAGCGGGTTATATGTTGTTCTGTATCTTCTAAGGGGTAGCCGCAGCATTCGCATTTGTGCCCTTGGATGAATATCAGTTTTGAAAAGCATTCACTGCACAGTGTTCCTGCTTGTGCTATGGACGCATCACACCCCACGCATTCAGGAGGATAAAGAAAATTCAGGAGTGAGCGCATAACGAGTGTAGAGGGTGACATTCCATAACTTCCTTTGATAACTCCTCCTAACCATCATTGAAAATGCCACGAGAGTACAACTTTGATGGGTGTATGATGGCGCACGTTTTCGAAAATAAGAAGCAGATAGTTTTTATAGAGAACGGTTGGTTTTTTCCTTTCTTTTACTCTAAACTGAGAAGTTTAATGGTTTGTTAAAAGTTACACCGTTGTGATAAAGAAAGAATGCACGTGCGAAACAGCTGATAGTGACGTAACCCCTCTCAAAATGAACGATTTAGACACAACGACTCTTGACGTAACTGACCTTGAAAGGATGCTTGGTTATGTTTTTAAAAGGCGTGATAACCTTGATATTGCTTGTCATCATAAAAGTATACGTAATAAAAGGAAGAATAATGCTTTTGAGCGTCTCGAGTTCCTTGGTGATCGCGTGCTTGGGCTTGCCATGGCTGATATTCTTTACACAAGGCATACAAAGGAGACTGAAGGGGATTTAGCCAAGCGTTTTGCCCTTCTTGTATCGAAAGAAAGTTGTTTGAAAGTTGCTGAAAAAATAAATCTTCAGGCGTATATGAAGGTGAACAAGGCAGAGTTAACACCCCATTCGAATATCTTGCCTGATGCTTTGGAAGCGTTGTTGGGGGCCCTTTACCTCGAGAGTGACTTTAAAAATGTCAAAAAAATTATTTTTTCCTTATGGGAGCCGTTACTTGTGAGAGACTTGAAACCACCACGTGATCCTAAAACCACTCTTCAGGAATATTCCCAGGCGACATTTAAATGCGTTCCTTCTTATAAACTTTTAGAGGTAATAGGCCCTGATCACGCGCCTTTGTTTCGAATTCAGGTAAGTATTCCAAAGGTGGGTGAGGCAGCGGGGGATGGGATTACAAAGAGACAAGCTGAACAGGCAGCCGCACAAAACCTATTGAAAGATATGATGAGTCATGACTAAACAAATCCAATCCTGCTACCTTAATCGCTCTACACGATGCGGTATTGTTGCTCTTATGGGGGCAACGAATGCCGGTAAGTCAACGCTTACCAATGCCATTGTGGGGGAAAAAGTCTCTATCGTAACGCACAAGGTGCAAACAACGCGCCAGCGTGTAACGGGGATTGCGATTCATGGGCAGACTCAGATTGTGCTTTTTGATACGCCTGGGCTTTTTAAACCGAAAGTACGTATGGAGCGGGCTATGGTCCAAGCAGCCTTTGATGCTGCCAAAGAAGCAGACCTGCGTCTTTGGATTATTGATGTGGCGAGCAGGATTGATGCGCAAGAGATTAAGGAAAAACTCGAGATACTCAAAACACCGTTTATCATCGTGCTGAATAAGGTGGATAAAGCGGATCAGCGAAAGCTTTTACATCTGGCGAGTTTTTTCAATCATCCGCGTGTTTCCAAGGTTTTTATGATTTCTGCCCTTCATCAAGAGGGTGTGCAGGACGTGATTGACTATATGAGCGCAACTTTGCCTGAATCACCATGGCTTTATCCTGAGGAACATATCTCTGACATGCCAGAGCGGATTTTAGCGGCTGAAATCACACGGGAGCAGCTGATTTTGCAACTCCACCAAGAGCTGCCTTACGCTATTTATGTGGAGACAGAAGCGTTTGAGGAATTTCGTAATGGCGATCTGAAGATTTCACAAGTGATTGTGGTAGCAAAAGAGGGGCAAAAAGCGATTGTGCTTGGGCATAAGGGTGCCCGTGTGAAAACGATCCGTGAAGCTGCTCAAAAGGAACTTAAAACGGTCTTAGGGCGCAAGGTTCATCTGTTTTTGCATCTTAAAGTCATTGAAAATTGGCAGGAAAAATCTGAGTTCTATCGTCTTGCGGGGCTCAATTATAAAGCATAACAGGTAATTACTTGTGATATCTTGACACCTTTAAAATTTTTTTTAAATCAGATACACTCCCCTTGTTGTTGCGCATTGGGGATAACCATGATTCAAAAAATTCTAGCTTTTTTACCACTTCCGATTTTTGTACCGATGGCTTTGATAGCGGCGGATGTGGGTTCGGACCGTCAGCCACAAGGTGCAGGCCCGATATCCCAGGAATCTCCCATTGCAGCGCCTGTCCAAGATGAATCCCCTGCGAGCAAAAAGAAAATTCTTGATTTGGTGCGTCGTGGCGTTGTTGTGATTGATGTAAAAACCTATGCATCCATCGATAGTGAAAAGCGTTCTGCTTGGACAGGTTCTGGTTTTATTGTTCATATTGACCCTCAAGAAGATTACGCTATTATAGCGACAAATCGTCATGTGGTGGGCGATATGACGGTGAGTACGTACACTGTGAAGTTTTCAAATGGTACGACAGCCACAGCGCAATTGCTCTATTTTGATCCTCTTTTTGACTTTGCCTTTTTGAAAATTGAGAAGGCAAAACTGCCTAAGGATGCTGTGGCACTCGAGTTGTCAGAAAAGCCTTTAGAGGTGAACACGAGTGTGTACACCATGGGGAATTCTGCCAAGGATGAATTTTCAACGTATAAGTGTACGCTTTTCTCCCTTTACGAGATGCTTGGGCCGTTTGCTGAGCAATCTGTTAAATTCGCGGGGCTCACGGTGCCTGGTGCCAGTGGGTCGCCCGGTTTTGATGAAAGTGGTAAAGTGGTCCTGATCGTTTATGGGGGCAAGTTTACGTCGGGGGCGGGTCTTCCCATTACATATGTTTCAGATGCGCTGAGTGCTTTGAAGCAAAAGAAGCAACCGTCGCGCCGCAGTCTTGGGATTTGTCCCCAGTATACAAGTCTCGAAGATTTGGTGAAAGTGGGGCTTCTTCCCGTCTCGGCGATGCAAGAATATCTCAATGCTTTCCCCGACGCTAATAACAAGGTCCTCATGATTAATTCACGTATGGCAGGGTCAGAGGCTTCCCAGGTGTTCGAGCCAGGGGATATTCTATGGAAGATAGGGGATAAGCTTATTGGCCCTAAGGTGTACGATCTTGACAAAATCGTCAATGCTATGGGGCAAAATGAGACGGTAACCCTTGCGTTCTACCGTAAAGGCGAGCTTAAGGAAGCAAAGGTAAAAACCTATCCTCTCACACTGACGTCTGCACAGCACATGATTGCTTTTGCTGACGCGGCGTGGGTGCAGAACGGTGAATTCGTGAGACTTTTTCTGGGACATGAAAAAGAGGGTATTTTTATGTTAGGAGTCGGTCAAACGTCGCCTTTTAAATCTCTCTTCAATGCTGACCTGTCTTCTTTCTTTATGGACACGCGGGTAATTCAGGTAACGGAGCTGGATGGTAAGCCCCTTAAAAATTTGGATGATTTGGTATCTCTTATTCCTTCTCTGATGCAAAAACGGGAATTTACAGTCAAATATATTGATTTCATGGGGATGGTGGGCCTTGGTATGTTTTCACCGGCGGATCGTAAGGAACGTTTAGCTGTTGTGACATACGAATCGAAGTTCGATTCGCCCAAATACTACACTTTCAATACTAAAAAGAATGAGTGGGATACGGTGGACCTGAGTGGAGGGTCGAAACCTGTGATAAACAACGGCAAGCCCTTTGCCGCCGAGGCCGATGTGTCTGCGGGTGCTCCTGGGATGAGCATGGTCAACCCACTCTCTAAACCTTGAGTACATAGTAAGACAGGAGGGGTCCGGAGCCTACGGGTGACACCCCCCCCTTTCCCTCTTCCCTTCTAAGCCGCTACGTCTTGACCATTAGCCAAGGCTGAAATAGTGCGAGCCACAAGGCGTATTTCATTACGCAAATCCTGAACACCACGATGACGACCGTCAATGGATTCTTCTAAAAGCTTTGTAAGCGTTACATCCATACTACGCAAATGCTGTTTTAAAGCGTCATCGGCGGAAGAGTAGTGCTGAACCTTATAAAACTGCTGGAGTGCAGATTGAAGCTCAATCTGGTTTTCTGCAATCTTTTTCAGGAGCTGTTGATGTGTAAGCATTTGATCGGTCATAACTGTCAGCTTTTCCCCTACACCTTGCATAGATTTCATCACGCTCATACGGTTATCCTCACCACGGCGGATCAAGTTTTGCAGTTGATTCATATTCTCAGCTGTTTGTTCTAATAATCCTTGGAGATACGCAGGACCACTATGTGTCACATCGGGTGTTGTGACTTTTGTCACGAGTGTCAGTCGCTCTTCAACGCTATGATAGAAATCGGTTGCAAGGCGTGAAATCTGAAGGTCTAGAAAACCAACAATCAGAGAGCCCGCAAGACCAAACATTGAGCAACTAAACGCTGTTCCCATGCCTGAAAGGGGAGATTGAAGCCCTTGTTTGAGCGTTGAAAAAGCCTCTTTCACCTCTCCCGTTCCTAAATCAATCCCTGAAATCACACCGGCAATGGCTCCAATGGTTTGCGATAGGCCCCAGAACGTTCCCAAAAGCCCCATAAAAATAAGCAAGCCAATGATATAACGGCTGACGTCGCGCATGGCATCAAGGCGTGCTTCGACGCTTGCAAGTAAAGAACGTACGAGAACGGGGGATAAATAGTGGTTCTTTGCTTCATTAAAAATCAAAACGACGGGTGTTAAAATATGAGGTTCAGGCGTCCCAGGAAAGCGCTCATGCCCTCTATCATAGGAATCAAGCCACTTCTGCTCCCTTTGAACACGATAAAGGTTGAAAAAATTGATTACGATACCAACAATAAAGATACTAAAAATCACGAGGTTCAGTGTTGGGTTATGCTTAAATGCGCTCTCTAAGGGAGAGAAAAGCATTCCTACTCCCACAGCAATGGCACCCACAAACAAGAGCATTTTGAGAAAGGAACGAAGAACGAAAGTCATGAGCACGCGTGCTCCTGAATGGAACGATTGGTGCCATCTTAACCTAGTTTTCTATACAGAGCAAAGCCTCTCTAAACTCCCCTCAAAGCTTCTTCATGCACCACTTGCGAAGAGGGCACGTATCGCAGCTAGGCTTTCGGGCTTTGCAGATATAACGGCCATGGAGAATCAGCCAATGATGGGCGTTGTGGAGATACTCTTGGGGTATGGTTTTGAGAAGAGCTTGCTCTGTTTCAAGGGGTGTTTTTGTGAAGCACAGTCCGAGACGATTCGCCACACGGTGTATGTGGGTATCCACAGCCAGGGTTGGCTGGTTAAAAGCAATATTTAGCACCACATTGGCTGTCTTTCGTCCTACACCGGGCAGGGCTTCAAGATCCGTATGCGATGATGGAACGTCGCCATTATACTTTTCACTCAGAATTTTTGAGAGTGCCACAATATGCTTTGCTTTAGTAGGATAGAAATTAAGATTTTTAATACACTCTTCAACGCTTTTGATGTCCAGATTAGCCATAGTTTTTGCGGTCTTTGCTTTTGCGAATAAGAGGGGCGTTGCCTTGTTGACATTCACATCTGTTGTTTGGGCTGACAGGAGAACAGCAATTAGGAGCGTAAAGGGATCCTCGTAACAAAGCTCCGTTTGGGGATGGGGGTTAAGTCGAGAGAATGTCTCGAAAATAAGCCTGACTTTTCTTTCTTCCAAGAGCAGCATCAGATCATAGGATTGAGGAGTTATCTTTTTTCATTAAGTAGGAAAGGAGCGTGCTTATGCAAGGCGCTTCTTTCCAAATCGTTAGTGTGGAAAATAAACGGCATTACTTGATTGATTCTTTTGCTTCTAACTGTACAACAACTTGCTCATGACAGCGGTTGTAAGCACGATATCTTGTGTTGAAACCAGACTCATGGCACCACTCCCAAAGTGCCTTCATTTCATGATTCCACCAACATCCGGACGCATCTATATCTACATAATTAATTGCTTCATCAAGATAGAGAATCGTTCTATCGCGTATGTAGTGGGTCAAAGCTGTAAGAACTTCTTTTGCTGATTCATAGACTTCCACATCCATAGCGATGAAGGATATTTTGCTCTCATTTCTAGAAGAAAAAAATTCCTTCAGAGTTTCAGCAAATTCTCCCCCATAGGCTACGACATTTGGAGGAGTGGCTTGTGTCAAAACTTTGGAAGGATCCTTAAATGCGAAGGTTCCTTTATCAAAGCCCTCCCTCCATTTGCAAGGAAGTCCTGTAAGACGATCAAAAGCATAAATGGTCTCGTCAGGGTTTAACAAAGCTTCTAAGTTAAGGCTACGACCATTCTTGATACCAAAATGCAGGTAAAGTCCACCTTTCACGTTCTTTGCTTCTGCGAGAGCATACCGCAAAATATCTACATCAGATTCAAAAATCATACCATTCTCTTGGAAATTTTCTTCGATAAACTTTTTTGATTTATCGTCCATGAATTCTTCATTTTTGTCTAATGAATTAAAATGAAGAATTTGTCGTGCTTTATTGTCTAAGTAGTTTTGCTGATACTGATGTATAGTAGAAAGTTGAGGCGTTATAATAAATTCGTTGGGATTTGGTCGCTGAATCTCCTTTGCAAGAAGGCCTGTAAGACCTAAATAACTCAATAAAGAGAAAAGACCTATAACAGGTAGTGTCTTTATGGATAATTTTTTTATAAACATGACGCATCCTCATATGTTGTTAGTTTACATTCTATTCATAGGAAAAAATATTTCACAGTTATAGGTGAAATAAAATTTTATTTTAATGATA
>CALBMH010000011.1 GCA_937896365.1 uncultured Alphaproteobacteria bacterium | reverse complement strand
TATTCTAAAGGATATTCACTGTGTTGTTGGGAAAAATGAGACTCTTGTTCTTCTTGGACCTTCAGGCAGTGGAAAATCCACGTTGCTTCGCTGTCTTTCCGGAATAGAAGCCTATACAGGAAAAATGCTGTGGGAGGGTGAATCCCTTAAGTCTCTTAATAAGGGCGTCATCGGCCTTGTTTTTCAGAGTTTCCAGCTTTTCCCTCACATGACTGTTTTGGAAAATTTGATGCTTGCCCCCAAGATAAGAGGAGAACATCCACGGGCACTCACAAAAAAAGCGCAGGACCTTCTTACGCATTTCGGATTAAGCGACAAGGCAAACGCTCGGCCGTACCAACTCTCTGGAGGGCAAAAGCAGCGTATAGCGATTGCACGAGCCCTCATGATGTCGCCTAAGATTTTGCTGATGGATGAGCCGACGAGTGCTTTGGACCCTGAAAGGGTGGGTGAGGTCGCAACACTTTTGTGCGATATCAAAAATTCCTGTGAGCTTCTTGTTGTGGCAACCCATGAGTTGCGTCTTGCCGAAAAAATTGCTGATCACGTTTTATTCTTGGACAATGGAAGAGTAACAGAATTTCGAAAAGCAAGGGATTTCTTTAAAAATCCTCACTCAGAACGGGCAAAAAAATTTATTGCTAACATGCATTAATCCCCAAAAGATACCATCACATCGTAGAATCCATTGGGGAAGGAAAGTTTTGAAGGGTGGAAAATATCTCCTCTGGCGCCTTTTTAGCTTTTTATTAAGAGATTGTTAAAGATTGTTTCGTATGCTGTACGCAAGGAAATTCTTAGTACCTTGTGAATATGTACCTGTTCGTTTCGTCTGCGTTTTTTTTAATAATGGCTGTGGAACTCATGGGATCCACGCTAACCTATGAGCAGCGCCAAGCATTTGCTCGAGAGCAGGAACGCAACCAATCGGAGCGCGAAGAACAACAGAGAAAAGAAAAGCAAAAGCGCGATAGGAAGCTGTATAGTGAAGCGATGGAGCGCATTGTGGATCGCTTCAGAAAATCTCCTTCATTGACAGAGAGGGGATGTTGGGTTGAGAAAGATTGTTCAGATAAGTATACAAAACTCTTCGAGGATGAAATACGTTCACTCAGAGAGGATTACGGGAGTATTGGCAGCGTTACGTCGCTGATAGAAGATCGTAGGCGGAGTATAAAAGACGCGATCCGGTCGAGCCGCATTTCCTACGCAACCTATACTCTTGCTGTGCTTTCTGATAGAGCGAAAGAGCGTCTTCATAACGGGGACCTTTTGGACCTTCCGTCAGAAGAAAAAATAGCTAAAATTCTGCCTAGTGTTTTAACACCGGTGGACTTAGAAGTCCTTCTTTACCGAGTTGCCGAAACGATTGAAAAAAGTCAACGTGCTGAAGGGCTATCGGCTACAAGGGATTTCTTTGATAAGATGGAGCGTTTTATAAGGATTCTTCCCCAAGGGTATTCCAAAGCGCCACTTCTTGACAAGCTCGGTCATTTAAAAGAGATCATAAGTAAGCATGAATACAGTGGAGAAATGATGGGGGTTCTTTGGAATGGTTTGCCAGAGGAGACGCGTCCGACTCTTCCTGATACGCCTCATTTCTTGATGTTCCAAGAATTGCAAAGAGAGCGTGAGGCTATTGATAAAACAAAAAAAACATACAGTGACGCGCCCTTTCGAAACGATATCGTGGAGAAAAAAAAGACTGAAGCACTTTACGGGCTGTATGAATACGTCCACACAATCAATGATAAAGACCATCACTGCGGAACTCGGGCAAGCTGTACAAAGTACATAATCAGTCTTACAGAAAACTATCTCAACAGGCGACTCCATGAGCATCATCCTCTAAGAACAGGTATGCGCGATTTCATAAAAGGGATGAATGATTTTGTGAAATTCAAGGAATCTCCTAAGTTTGAGTTTATGACCTATCAAATGGGTCTCTCTGATCACTATAAAACAGAGTATAAAGATAAAAAAACACGATTTGATTTGACGATCAGTGATGCTGATTTTAAAGAAGCCATCTTAAAAAAACGTCTGAATAGTGGTCACATAAGAATGATGATGACGCAAATAGCACACTCCGTAGAAGAATACTTAGCAGAGAATCAAGTACCCTATGAAGAGGGTGTGCAACTTTACAAAAAAGAGGAGAAGAAGCTGATCGACCGATTGGAAAAAGTTTACATTTCTATTAACAAAAAAGCGGGCAAAGATATGCTTGCCCTTCGTGACTTGATTGACGAGGTCGCAAGGGAGGCATCAAAGCAAAGCCCTAAAAAAAGCATCTTGCAGTATATTTATGAGTCCATCCCTGATGACGAAACAACGATGAGTTTTGACCCGCACAAGGGGCGTTTTATCGAGAACAAAAGACACGCACTATCGTCCTACAAAAAAGATCCGAGCATCCCTTCATCCGAACTTGGAGAACACGAAAGAGAGGATAGGGAGAAGCTTCCAGATAGTTCTGTCGATACGAAGAAACGCCATCCCTTGCCCCATGAAGATGAGTCGCATCAGGCGTTCCAAAAAGAAATGCATGCGAGTGGTCCCAAAAACTATGATGTCACCGTTTTTACGGGCAAAGATGAGGAAGAAGAGAAAAGAAAGAAAGAAAAAGAGCAGAAGAAAGACAAAGAAAAAAAAGATCCGACAAGAGATATCGCCAAGAATCTTGCTGGTAAAGCAGAAAATCTTTTGGGGGGATTTTTAGATAAGGCATTGGGAGGGTTATTAGGAGGGGGATTGAAATAGATAGGTATACTGTGTAAAAAGAAAATTGAGGCTTGGTGAATAAGGCAAGGAAAATCGATCATGGGTGTTGCAGCGGATTATTTTCCTATTTTGCTTTTTCTACTTATTGGGTTTGCCTTATCAATTTGTCTCGTTACCCTCCCTTTCTTGCGGGGCAAGTGTAGGGGATATCCGGAAAAGCTATCGCCCTACGAATGTGGCTTCGATGCTTTTGATGATGAGAAAAGAAATGCTCGTGCTCCTTTTGATGCCCGGTTTTACCTTGTAGCCATCCTTTTCATCATTTTTGATCTTGAGGTTGCTTTTCTCTTTCCTTGGGCAATAAGTCTGCCAACCATCGGTCTCTTTGGTTTTTTATCGATGATGTTCTTCCTTTTTATTCTGACTGTTGGTTTTATCTATGAATGGAAGAAAGGTGCTCTTGACTGGCACTGACCCTTAATCTTTAGGAATTTCTCTCTTACATGAAAGCAGCTTTGGGACGTGGGTTGATGTGTGCTAGTGTTCAAAACCATTTTATCTCAATTTCCAGGATATGGTGATATGGTTTTTTTTCGATCCTTTCTTTTTCAGGTTATCTATCTCGTTCCAACATTGATTTTCGCAATGACAGGTTTAGGGTGTCTGGTTTTGCCCCAACGATTTCTTATTGTCTACGCCCGTTTTTGGCTTCGGTGTACTTTTTTTCTCCTCAAGCATGTGCAAGGATTGGATTATCGTGTGGAGGGTGTGGAAAATCTCCCTAAAGGGCCGTTTATTGTTGCATCGAAACATCAATCCGTCTTTGAAACTTTTGTGTATCCCCTTCTCTTTGATCATCCGCTTATTATTTTGAAAAAAGAGCTGATGTATATTCCCTTTTGGGGGTGGTTGTTGCGTAAATATGAAGCTATTCCTATCAATAGATCAAAACCCAAAGAAGCGCTTAAAATAATTCTTAAGAGCGCCGAAAAGGGGAAGGCCACCAATCGCCCTCTTCTCATTTTTCCAGAAGGCACACGCACAAAGCCTGGTGTATCGATAACGTATCAAAGTGGTATTGGCATTTTGTATGAGCATTTAAATATCCCCGTCGTACCTATTGCTCTGAATACGGGTTTTTTTTGGGGAAGGAGACGTTTTACAAAAAGGCCTGGCACAGCGACGATTAAAATTTTAAAACCTATTCAGCCAGGTTTGAATAAAAAAATATTTATGGAACAGCTTCATCAGTTGATTGAATCAGAGTCTCTTCGATTGTTCAAGATGCTTGAGAGCAAAGTATGATCTTTAAGCGTTTTTTCATGGGCATTCTTGTAGGAGTATGCATTATGGGTGTTTACGGTTATGCAAAACACTCTCTTTTCCTGAGTCGGCTTTTGGAGATTCCGGGCCTCTCAATGGAAGAGTACAGTATAAAAATAGATAGGAAAGGCTTTTACATTTCTCTTGGAGAGGCAAGTTATGGGGGAATTTTTCTCGATAAGGCTCGTATGCGCGCTCCTCTATTTAAATTGAGTGGTTTTACTCTTAAGGGGGAGGGTTTTCGTTTGGGTGACTTAACCTCTCACAGTGCGAAAATTATTTTCTCTGATAACCACGCCTCGACGGTTGAATACTTCTCTTTGAAAAGAAATCGTCTAAAGATATGGGGTGATGAGCTCCATAATCATGAAATCTCGGGAAAAGGGAATTTTTCGAAGGATATCTCGAACTTTTCCCTCCATGCGACAATGATTTATAGGCATGACGCTCGTTTATTTGCACTGACTTGCTTTGGAGATATTGAGAAGCCCTTATCGGAGGAGCAAAAGGGTAAAATAAAGTTAAAAGTAACTGATTTTAAGAATCTTTTAGCTCTCGCTATGAAAGGCTCAAGCCTTTCCTCTTGGCAAGCGGGTCTTGCGATAAAAGCTTTTAGTGATAACGCGATTATTCCCCTCGATGTCAAGGGGGAGAAAGTCTACTTGGGTCCTCTCAAGCTCTTTACGCTTAGGAGGCAAGGTTAGGGAGAGTATTTAATGACTTTCTGTTCAATCGTGCCAAAGTACTGACCCATTTTTATGCGCACACTATCACCAAAATTCAAAAATGATGTCGTAGGTTTGTGTCCTTCGAGCATTTCAAGCATGCGCCTTTCAGCAATGCAGCAAGAACCACTGCTTCGGTTCGTATTCGACACGGTACCTGATCCAACGATTGTTCCTGCGTGAAGGTGGCGGGTCTTGGCGGCATGGGCAATAAGCTGTGCAAAATTAAATGTCATATCTGCACCCGCATTGGGAGCGCCAAAGCGCTTGTACTCTGTGTCTTTACGTTTAAGATCCACTTCAAGAGGGAGATGGACTTTGCATTCTTGCCAATGCTCACCTAGAACAGCAGGTGTAATCGCGAAAGGAGAAAAAGCAGAAGCTGGCTTGCCATGCAAAAATCCAAAGCCTTTGGCAAGCTCTGCTGGGATGAGATTGCGCAAGCTCACGTCATTCACAAGCATGAGAAGTTTAATGTGGGGCAATGCTCGATCTGCAGAAATGCCCATAGGCACGTCGTCTGTAACGACGGCTACTTCCGCTTCCATGTCAATGCCAAAGCTCTCATCGGCAATCTCAATGGCATCATGGGGCCCCACAAAGCGATCCGAGGCTCCTTGATACATTAACGGATCCGTCCAAAAACTCTCGGGCATATCAGCACCGCGAGCCTTGCGTACGAGTTCGACATGATTGACATAGGCACTGCCGTCTACCCATTGGTAGGCACGGGGGAGAGGAGAGTGGAATGCGTCGAAGGGCGGCAAGGGAGTTCCTGGAGTCCTTTCAAGCTCGAGGCTTATTTTGTGGAGTCCCGGTAACGCATGATCCCAATTTTCAAGCGCCGATTGCAGCGTGCCGAACGCCGCGCACAGCCCGTATGTGGTATGGTCAGGTGAGATAACAATAAGTGTGCCATCACGCCCGCCTTTTTTAAGGGTTGCCAGTGTTACAGGCAGATCTTGTGTCATTTTAGGACTCATGGATTTGTGATTCCTTTCCACGAATGGATATATTCTTTCCATTCTATTTTTTCCATTTCTTCACCCACATCGACGGCATCGCGAAAATCAATCATGACCGCTACTTCATCGGTTTCCTTGCGCGCAAAATCCGTGCCCTTCTTAAAAGCGCCAGGATGAGGGCCATGGGTGAACCCTGCAGGATGAAACGTCGTCATGCCAGGGTAAATGTTATCGCGGCTGAAAAATTCACCTTTGTGGTAGAAAATAAATTCTTCATAATCGTCGTTGTTGTGGTAGAAGGGGACTTTTAGTGCGTCTGGGTCGGATTCGATAGGGCGTGGGGCGAAAGTGCACACAACAAACCGTCGAGCAACAAAGGTTGTATGGGCACTGGGGGGCAGATGGAACCTATGGCTCATCAATGGCCGTATATCCTTCACGTTAATGCGCACAACCATAAGATTGCCATGCCATCCAAGAGCATCCAGTGGATTGTACGGGTATGTCACAGCGGTAAGCAGGTTACGGCGTTTAACAATAATTTTTGTGGGACGGGTATGTTGCTGTGCTTTGAATTGTTCATCTATTTTTGGCACATCAAGCATGGCTGGATCAAAAATCGCATGGGGACCCACGATACCCTTATCAGGGAGGGAATACGCACCGCCTGTTGCCTCTGTCATGAGAATCTGTAGGGGCTCAATCACATCCAAGCGCCACATCGTTCCACGGGGGAGAAGCACATAATCACCTTCAGTAATTTCTAAGTGACCATAGTCACAGTAAAGATTGGCTTTTCCCTTATGGATAAACAACAACTCATCACCATCAGCATTACGGACAAGATCCATCATGGATGTTGACACGTTCCACCAACGTACTTGAGCATAGGCATTATGAAGGACCATAGTCGCTTCCCACGGACTATGATAATCTTGGGTAAGCCCCTTCAGATCAAAGGCCCGTGGCCTGAGGGAGCCATTAAACTCTATCCACGCTGTTGGCGCATGTTTATGGATCATGTGGGTGCATAGGCCAAAAAATCCTTCCTGGCCAAGCTCACGTTCATACGTGCCCTCTGGAAAATCGGCATGAGCTTGGCGGGAGCAAAGCCCTTCAATCCGTGGCATATTGTGCATAAGTGAATCACTCAACTTTTCATCAAAGACGCTCTCACTTAAGCAAATATGGCCAAACTATTCAAGAAAAGGATGCCTGGAAGAGCTACTTACTGACATAAATAAAGTGCTCGAAAGGAACTCTCGAGCTAACCTAAAAAGGTCTAATGACTTCCAGGTTTTTTCGCTGCCTCTTTCCCCTTCATATGCTCCGATATATGCTGTTTTACGGTCTCATACATTTCCTTGTGCGACTTACTGAGCACAGACGCGACACTCGCACTGTGGTCCATAGAGTGATTTATGTGGTTTTTAAGGTTTTCCGTATGTTTTTTCCATGATTCTTGTGTTGTTCCTCCAACCATCGCTTCTTTCATCATGGACGATATGTTTTCAAAAGCTTGCTTGATATATTGTTGTTGTAGCTGAGAGACATTACGCATGACTTCGATGGCCATTTTGTTTGTTTCATTGAGAGCTTCTATGTTCTTTTTTTGCGTTGCAAGCATTGCTTCTCGATCAATTTTCATCGTTTGCATCGCAGACTTAAAAAAATCAAATGGGTTAGATTGGCTGGCCATTGGTACTGCTCCCTTATTACGTCTTTTGTTTCTCCATCATACCGCGCGGCATCGATCGGGATTCCCCTTTCTAGCGTGGTATACTTAAACGCACTCGAAGTCCACCCAAAGGTGAGGTATCAAGATCCACACGTCCACCATGGTGATGAATGGCATCACGAACAATCGTAAGGCCAAGACCAACGCCTCCCGTTTCAGAGTTTCGAGCCGGATCCAAGCGTTTGAAGGGTTGGAAAACGGCTTCGTACTTTTCGAGGGGAATGCCGGGTCCATCATCATCCACATATATCTCAATGACTGCCCCTTTCACACAGGTCGAGATCTGGACTTTTGATGCGTACTTCTGAGAGTTTAATAGCAAATTCGTTAAGCAACGGTTAAAAAGTTGGCGTTTTAAAGAAAGATTTATGTCATCGACATGAAGAATTTCCAAAAAGTTTGGATGTTGTTTGTAAAAGTCTGACGCTATGTCATAGACAAAGAGTTTGATATTAACTTCTACGGAAGGCTCTTCCATCACTCCCCGTGCAAAATTAAGAAATCCTTGGATCATTTGCGTCATTTCTTCGACGTCTTCTTGAAGATTTTTGATATCCTGTGATGGAGGTAGCAGGGCAAGTTGCAATTTCATACGTGCAAGGGGGGTACGAAGATCATGGGAGACACCCGCCAACTGTTGTGTACGTTCTTCTATAAAACGTAAAATGCGATTACGCATTTGGTTAAAAGCAATGGAAGCCTTGCGTACTTCTAAGGCTCCTTCAGGTTTAAACCCAATGATTTCATGGCCTTTTCCAAAGCGTTCCGCCGCATCAGCCAATGTGCGTATTGGTTTGATCTGATTGCGTATGAACACGATGGCAACAAGAAAAAGTAAAATTGCTGAGGCTGTCGTCCATATCAAAACTAAGTATGTTGTCTTGCTAAATAAACGTTTTCTCAGTGTTTCAACATTTAAAACCCCCTCATTAAGCTGAACATCAATATAAATTTTCTCTCTATCCATACGGAAAAAATAAGGCTTATGAAGCTGCTCAGTAAGCGCATGATTGAGATGCTCATACAACCAGGTATCCCTGGCTTGCCCCTTTTCTTTAAGGGTCTCACCTTTCGCAAAGGTTATATCTAAGATCAGATGTTGTGAGGCTAATTCAGCGACCTGAGTCAGAGGCTTTCCACTTTCCACCATATGACTCACGAGGGCTATATCACCTGCGATAGTGTGAGATAGAAGACGAAGAACCGTATCTGTGTGGCGATCGAAAAAGATATAGCTTAAGACCACTTGAACGAGAATGAGAGGGACAAGAAGAATGATAACGAAACGCCCAAAAAGGCTTTTGGGGAGAAATCGTTTCAGAAAAAGAAAGGGGCGAATGCGTAACATAGCATCATATCATCGATGCAAGTGGTGCCGCAAAAGCCGTGGGACGTGCATCCTCTCGTGGCCACAAACGCCAAGTGGGCACCATTTATCTAAGACCTCAGCCAAAGACAGTGACGGCTCCCGAGGATAACTCATGGGCCAAGGGATTGCGAACCTCACAAACTTCACAGCACCTCTTAGGGGTTATTGTAACACACGTAGTCCGGGAAATAAAATACAATACGTTCAGGGGGCATCTCCATTTTGTTGTTTTGGTAAGGGATTTTCACGAAGTTCAAACTCTTTTTGCCTTATACTTCTTGGTACATCACGTCCGAGATGGTCGTAAGCAATATTGCTTAATACGCGTCCTCTGGGTGTGCGTTGGATAAGTCCTTGTTGGATGAGATAAGGCTCAATCACTTCTTCAAGTGTATCTTTTTGTTCTGATAACGCTGTAGCTAGTGTGTCAACGCCCACAGGTCCTCCATGAAAGTGATCTGCGAGGTAGAGAAGATATTTGCGATCTTGTCCATCAAGCCCTAGCTTATCCACAGATAAGCGATCAAGAGCATCACAAGCAAGTTCATGACTAACCTTTCTTTCCCCAGCAACAAGAGCAAAATCCCAAAGACGACGTAACAATCTTCCTGCAATGCGTGGTGTTCCACGTGATCTTCTTGCAAGCTCGATTGCAGCATCCCCGCTCAGTTCAAAGCCCAATAAGCGCGCACTACGGTTGACAATGCTCATAAGTTCATCGAGTGTATAAAATTGAAGACGAACAGGTATGCCAAAACGCTCTCGAAGAGGCTGTGTTAAAAGACCTGAGCGTGTAGTCGCTCCAACGAGTGTAAAAGGGGGTAAATCAATTTGAATGGAACGCGCAGCAGGGCCTTCACCAATCATGAGATCAAGCTTGAAATCTTCCATGGCGGGGTAGAGGACTTCCTCTACAGCAGGATTAAGCCTGTGAATCTCGTCAATAAAGAGTAGATCGTGGGGTTGAAGGGTTGTTAGGATAGCTGCGAGATCGCCTGCGCGAGCAATGATAGGCCCCGAGGTTGATCGAAACCCAACGCCCAGTTCTTTTGCAATAATTTGAGCGAGCGTTGTTTTTCCAAGGCCTGGAGGACCGAAGAGAAGTGTGTGATCAAGAGGTGCTTGACGAAGCTGTGTTGCTTCAATAAAAACACCAAGGTTGGCTTTGACTTCCTGCTGGCCTACAAAGTCAACCAAACTTTGGGGACGAAGAGACAGATCAATCTTATCATCTTGATCTGTTTGGAGTTCAGAGAGAGATGAAAGAGTTGTTTTTTGGGTTTGGACCGACATGGTTTAAACGATCTTTCGATGCTGCATCTGCTGGAGTGCTGAACGGATAAGAGCGCTGCTATCTTTTGACATCGCGTTTTCAATATTTTCCAGAGCTTTTTGGGCTTCAAAGCGAGAATAGCCCAGATTCATGAGAGCAGACAAGGCATCATCAATAGCAGGGGTCGATGCTGTTGGGGCTATCCGTTCACTTTCAGCATGTTGGGGCCAATCAAGGTTCTTGAGGCGATCCTTAAGCTCTAACAGGAGGCGCCCTGCAAGTTTTGGTCCCACACCATCGGCTCGGCTCAGCATAACCTTATCCTGATGAATGATTGCTTGTGCGAGATTACTCAGGCCAAGGCTTCCAATAATGCCAAGAGCTACTTTTGGTCCCACACCCTGTACATTCAATAAAAGACGAAACCAAGAGTGTTCTTCATGTGCTAAAAAACCAAAAAGCTGGAGAGCTTCTTGGCGCATCAACGTCTCAATATGGATTTTTACCGTTTCACCGGACTTTAAATTGGCAAGAGTTAAGATGGACGCAGCAACTAAGTACCCTACACCATTGACATCAATGACAAAATGGTCAAGTTCTATTTTCTCAATGGTACCTTTAAGGTGCGCGAACATAGAGGCGTAGGGACTTCTGGCGTTCAACTGTAAGGTAGATTATAGTCCTTTGTTCTTGGGAACAAGGTTAAATTTGAAGCCCTAATAATTCGAAGCAATTTTTTGACTTTCCGACGGGAAGGTCCTAGATTGGGAGAATCACGAAAAATTGGCATAAGAAAACGTGGCGACTTCTGTATTTTTCTTTCTAAAAAGCTTGCCTGTACAGCTTGTTGTTAGTATTTTGTTCGCTTTTTATCTCGGTGCAGTCGTTGATATTTTTTATGTTCAACTGTTTTTTACGATAAGTTCTCTTTTTGTCGAAGTACTTCTTTTTATTTTGCCTGTTATGGTGTTTAGTTTCATTTTCAGAGCCCTTGTTGGAATTGATAAAAAATCAACGTGGTTGATAGGCCTTGTTTTGGGAAGTGTGACGGTTTCCAATATCCTCGCTGTTTTGGTTTCTTATGGCTATGCAAAAGAAGTACTATCAGCGCTTGGCGTTTCCCACTGTGCAGGTTTTTCTGATAAGTTTACTTCTCATATTACCACCCTTTTTTCTTTTAACTTACCTCATTTCATCGGAACAGATAAGGCGATGGTGGTGGGCATTATTGGTGGTCTTGCTGTGAGCTTTTTACCAAGCCACTTAGTTTTTCGTAAGTTTGTCAAAGAAAAAGCTATTTTTGTCAGTGATGGGATCACTTTTTTGCTGCAACGTGCTTTTATTCCAATGCTTCCTATTTATGTTTTTGGGTTTTGTTTAAAGCTGAGCTATGATCAGGCTCTTGTTCATTTATTAATGCATTACGGTCATGTTTTCATCGCTAGTCTGATTCTTACTATTGTTTATATTCTCACTTTGTATTGGGTAGGAGCTGGGTTCAGCTTTACTCAAGCAGCAGTGTTTTTACGAACAATGCTCCCTGCAGGGCTTACAGGTTTTAGCACCATGTCAAGTGCGGCAACAATGCCTGTGACGCTGACTTGCACGGAAAATAATACAAAAGACCGAAATTTTACAGACCTCGTTATTCCCTCCACAACCAATATTCATATGCTGGGAGATGATTTGACGATCACGGTGACAGCTGTGGCGCTTTTGACCATCTGTGGGCAAAGCGTTCCTGAATTGTCAGCTTTCATCGGATACGCCCTTGCCTTTTCTCTTGCAAAGCTTTCGTGTGTGGGTATTCCGGGAGCGAGTGTTTTGGTGATTCTGCCGGTTCTCCAGCAATTCCTCGGTTTTAACCCTGAGATGATTAGTATGCTTACAACAATTTATATTTTGCAAGATTCTTTTGGTACAGCTGCCAATGTCATGGGAAATGGCGCCTTTGCCCTTATTTTACAGCGTATTTTTAGAAAAATTCAAAAGAGGGTTGCTTCAAAATAACAAAATAATTAGGTATTAAAGAGAGTCGGAAAGCTGAGTAAGATCTATTATTTAAAGTTTTATATAAATTTTTTAAAATAAAATATCCAAATAAAAGAATTTCTTTTATTGACTTATGTGTCATTAGTATATACATAAAATCCAGAAAAACATATTTAGAGTGATAATGATGGCATTACATAAGACAATAACAACATTCTCTGCTGCTCTTCTACTTTCCGTATCAACAGTATCTGCATCACAACAAGATACTAAGGAAAGCAATAGTTGGTTTGGCTGGGCGAAAAGTTCTTTTTGGGGAGCGTCCAAAAAAGAAGAGGCACAAAAGACCCAAATGCCTCTCATAAAGGAGAAAGAAGAGAAACAACAATCTTCTTGGTTCTACTCTACCGGTAGTGGTGTGGCACAATTTGTTGCTGTCGAAGCTTGTCAATATGCTGGTGCGCATCTCGGTGGTCAATATGTTGAGAGCAAAGAAAAGGCAATCCTTGATGCAGCGTACCAAAGTGCGCGTTGGTTCGATAAAATTGTCATCACGACAACATATGGCGATCGTTTGCAGCGCGCTTACGACTGGGGGGCAAATGTCGGTGGTATGGTAGGGCATGTTCTCGGTGGTATAGGTTTTGATCTCGCCTGCATTACCTACAGCACAGTCAGTGATATGTATCAAGAGTACAAGGAGGGGAAGGAATCTGAACATTCTAAGCTTTCTCCTGTAGCTTTAAGTGTTGCAGGCTCCATTGTATCCCGTATTTCTGAAACGGGTTTAACAGATTTTGCGACGAAAGCTGTACGTAAGTTTGCTGAGAACACCGTGAAATATGGCATACGCACCTATGTGAGTAATCCAGCGATTACAGGAACGGTAGGGACGGTTGCTTCGACTATTCTTGGCACTAACAAAATCTCCTCCGCTTTGGGCTATATAACATCCTTGCCTGTTCTCGGTTATACTAACCAGAAAAGCATAATGGACCCTGTCGCAGAAGGAATCGTAGACCTTGGTATTCGAGCAGGGTCCTATATAGGATCAAAGGTTGTCGTTGGTGGTGCAAAAATGGCTCTCAATGCTTTCTCTAACTGGTACTATGGTAAAACTGAACAAAAAGCAACTATCCAACCTCTCGTTGACGTTGTTGTTGAGAAAAGGGCTGCTAACACGGTGGGCAGTCATCATTCTAACAAAGACGATCGTGATCCAGGGGGTGACAAAGATGGCCAACTTATTGCTATCGATGTAAGCAAGCTAAGCAAATCCATAACAATGGAAAAGCAGCAGCTCAAGCAAGAAATCGTTATGGACGCGATGCGTCAGCAGGCATTAGCAGGAGTACAACTTCGAGAGGAGAAGAGTATCCTTGATGCCGAAGGGGGCGCAGATAGCTTTCAGAAACGTGAACTCAGCTTTCATGGAATGACCGCTGCTGTTGCTGCTTAGCGTTATATCAAAAAAGTGTTTATCAATGAGAGTAATCCCGGCTGTAATGCCGGGCTTTTTTATGTATGAATTTTATAAACTTTTTGAGGATTCTCTCGAGGCGTACCCCCATTCTGTTTTAACCTTGACTTGGTGTATGATTTTTAATTAGAGCAGAACATCCGTATAGAGCTCTGACACATCAGGTTCTGGACTTGACCCAGCAAAGTCAGCTGAGGCGTTCGCGATTTCTTTGACACGTTTTTCAATGTCTTTGAATTCTTCTAGGCTGAGAACGTTTTCCGTGAGCATCACATTCTTCAGGGCTTCGATGGGATCACGATTTTCCCGCATCGTCTCCACCTCTTCCTTGCTGCGATATTTTCCTGGATCGGACATGGAATGACCACGGTAACGATACGTTCTAACGTGGAGTATAGCAGGGCCTTTACCAGAGCGCGCATGGTTGACTCCCCATTCTCCAGCTTTTTTGATCGCGAACACATCCATGCCATCCACTTCACGACCAGGAATTCCCCAGGGGTCACCCCGTTTGTAAAAATCAAGAGATGCCGACGCGCGGCACACGGAGGTACCCATACCATATTGATTATCCTCAATGACGTAAACGATGGGAAGTTTCCATAAACCCGCCATATTGAGAGATTCGTACACTTGCCCTTGATTAGCGGCGCCATCCCCCATATAGGCTACGCATACAGCGCCATCGTTATTATATTGATGGGCAAAAGCCATGCCTGTGCCAATAGACACTTGCGCTCCCACAATCCCATGGCCGCCAAAGAAATTTTTCTCTCGGCTGAACATATGCATGGAGCCACCCTTGCCTTTTGAATAACCACCTATACGTCCTGTGAGCTCAGCCATTACACCCCTTGCTTCCATGCCGCAAGCGAGCATATGTCCGTGATCACGGTAGCTTGTGATCACGGTATCTTTATCTGTAAGATTCATCTGCAGCCCTACAACGACGGCTTCTTGTCCAATATAAAGGTGGCAAAAACCACCAATAAGGCCCATGCCATACAACTGCCCAGCCTTTTCCTCAAAACGGCGAATAAGAAGCATGTCCTTATAGGCTTTGATCATTTGAGGATGTGTGAGCGTTACCATTGGGGATAGATGTGATGTTGTCTTATGGGTTGCCATATCTCATGAAAGGTCTTAACTCTTTTTTTCTTGGTAGCGCGAAAGAGAGGATGATGCAAGGGATTATAATATCCCTGGTCCTGCATTATCATTAGGATCCCCTTTTGGGTGGATGGGCTGAAATCACTCCTTTAATCAATCTTGAATTCACTTTTTTGCATAGGAAGATTCATTTCTGGATTCAAGAGAACCACATCCGTAATGCGTCCCGTTGTGTCAATGATCGTCCATTGCGTCAGAGAGAAAGGCGATTTCTTAAAGACGAGTATTAATCTTGCACTTCCCGGGTCATCTTTATTCGCCACTGAAATGATGATAAAGGCGTCTTTTTCGGTGATATAGTGAATTACGGCATCCTTTTTTAAATCGACTTTTTCCTTGAGAATAAGACCTGCGGGTGTGTTTTCAATGGCAATAGGCGAGGATGTGCCATCATCGTCTTTCTGTACGAAAAATTCACCATCGGCAATGACTTGTAAAAAAGGCTTATCGTTGTAGTTAAACATCACACAGCCTGGCCGTAGCCATTTTAGAAGGCCGTTGCGTGATTCAATGACCCCATTTGTGTGGGCGGTGACTTGGATAAACGGGGCTTTGAGTGTTTTAATACCACTGAGGAAATTTTCTGCTTTCCTTAGCCATTCATCTTGTGCGTCCTTTGGAAGGGGTGGAACCTGTGCTGCATCATAAACGTCTACGGCAACCTTTTCATGTTCATGTTTTTCATGCCCCGCAGCAAGAAGTGCTGAAAAGAGTGCTGAAAAACTGGATATAAATAGAGCAAGTGCGCATTTGAGTGTCATTTTTCTTATTTCCTAACCATAATTTTTTCCTAGAATCTCTCTTTTTCCAGCATGATTAGCTGCTGAGATAAGACCATCCTTTTCCATAAGGTCAATCAGGCGTGCTGCCCGATTATAACCAATTTGGAGGTGGCGCTGTATAAAGCTTGTCGACGCTTTGCCTTCACGTAAAATAAGGTCCACAGCTTGTTGATACAGTTGATCTCTTTCATTCTCATTGCTCGCATCTGTTGCTTCTGCGTCTTCCTCGTCGTCTTGTTGTGTAACGGATTCAACATAAGAGGGTTCTCCTTGCGTTTTGAGGAATCCCACAATGCGTTCTATTTCTTCGTCACGAACAAAAGGACCGTGAACACGCTGAATACGCCCACCCCCCGCCATATAGAGCATATCGCCCTGACCAAGGAGCTGCTCTGCCCCTTGCTCACCAAGGATCGTGCGACTATCGATTTTGCTTGTTACCTGGAAGGATATACGGGTGGGAAAGTTCGCTTTGATAGTTCCAGTAATCACGTCCACAGAAGGTCTTTGTGTCGCCATGATTAAGTGAATACCAGCAGCACGTGCCATTTGGGCAAGGCGCTGGACGGCGGCTTCAATGTCTTTCCCTGCGACAAGCATGAGGTCTGCCATCTCATCCACAACGACGACAATATAGGGCAGAGGAGTGAAGTCCAGGGGTTGCGTTTCAAAAACAGGCTTTCCCGAATCAGGATCAAATCCTGTTTGTACTTTGCGCATAAGGACTTCACCGTTTTCCTTCGCTTCTTTCAGGCGCGTATTATACCCATCGATATTGCGCACACTCACCTTGGACATGGCGCGGTAACGGCTCTCCATTTCTTTGACCGCCCACTTGAGTGCTACGACAGCCTTCTTAGGATCTGTCACCACGGGAGTCAGGAGGTGAGGAACATCATTATAAATAGAGAGCTCAAGCATCTTTGGGTCGATCATAATAAATTTGCACTGATCCGGTGTGTACTGATAAAGTAAAGAGAGAATCATTGTGTTGACAGAGACAGACTTACCTGAACCTGTTGTTCCTGCCACAAGGAGATGGGGCATCCGCGCAAGATCGGTAATGGAAGGTTGTCCGCCAATGTCTTTGCCAAGGATAAGGCGAAGACTCCCTGTGGACTTTTTAAAAGCGTCACTTTGAAGGAGATCACGCAAATAAACAGTTTCACGAGTAGGATTGGGAAGCTCGATGCCAATAACATTTTTACCAGGAATCACGGCAATACGGGCGGAAAGAGCACACATCGATCGAGCAATATCTTCTGAAAGCCCTATGACGCGAGAGCTTTTGATACCGGCTGCTGGCATGAGTTCATACATCGTTACAACGGGGCCAGGTCGGATGTTCACAATCTCACCTTTGACACCAAACTCAGCTAGAACTGTCTCGAGTTGATGTGCCTGCTCTTCAAGAGAATTTGGATCAACAACAATTTGCTTTGTTTTTGCTGGATCGAGAAGGTCGACACAGGGAAGTTCAAAGTTATGGTTGTTGTACTGTGGAATAAAAGTCTGTTTTTTTTCGTTGGAAGACTTTTTATTGTTTCTTTCTTTTTCCTTTAGCCATTCTTTAAAGTGACTTATAGCTTTATTGCTCGTTTGTTCACCGTTTTCTTGATGTTGTTCGTCAAGGGCAAGTGAGCTTTCCTTAGTCTTCTTGTCTGGATCAAACAAAGAAAGTTGTTCTGATTGTTGCAGTGGTGCATCATAGACTGATTGAGATGCGGGCATCTCTCGTGTCCTCTCTTTAGGGGGGTGGCGAGTCTTTTTAAGACTGAAAGGGCCCTTGTGAATAGACATGTGAATATAACGGAATATTTTTTTTGCGGTATTTTTAAGAACGGGCTGGCTGAATTTGATGAGGCCATAAAGGATATACGTGCCGTGTTCGAGCGCGTTGATAGCGTTCTTCAAGGCTTTTTTTAGTTGTCTGGAAGAAAGGGGCATATAGCAGGCAAAGGTAACCAAAGCAAGTCCTGACGCTATGGCTGCTATCTGTAAAAGAACAATGACGGGGTGAGGGAATCTATGCTGGATAGAGTAATAAAAAACCACATAAGATACAGTTCCTGCTTTTATTCTAAGAAAGGAAGCTGTGCCGATGCCAAGCAGAAAGATACCTAAAGTTAAAGCTATGGGTCGGGTAAAGAGACTGAGAGGCTTAAGTTTCCATAAACGCACGCTATAGCCAAAGAGCATGAGAGCAAGGCAATAGCCATAATTTCCAAAAAGCTGATACAGAAAATCAGCAGGATAGGACCCTAAAACTCCTAAGGGATGGTGCGCGTGATCAGATGTTGCTGTGTTAAAAGAAGGATCGAGTGGAGAATAAAAGGCAAGAATAGTAATGATGAGTAGCGCAGCGCCAACAAGACAGATACTGGCCATTTTTTCAAAAAAGTGAGCAAACGTTTCGGTCAAACCTAAAGGGAATAGCGTCTTTTTCATAAAACTTTTTAAGATAAAAACAAGGGACTTTTTTCCACATTCAAGGTAACCTATACCAGAATTTTCTGCAAATACCAAGGAAGTGGGAGCGGATTATAATATGAGCATGGAGGACGAAACAGTTCATAGTGTTATTCTGGGGGCAGGCCTTGTCGGGACTGTGGCAGCACTGTGCTTGTCAAGAGCGGGCTTAAAGGTTGTTGTCGTGGAAGCCAACGCCATGGAACAACCCCCTTTTGCTTTTGATGGAAGAACGACCGCTATTTCGTATGGTTCAGCTCAAATTTTAAAGGACACAGGCCTTTGGGACTCTTTGAAAAACTATCTTAGTCCGATTAACAAGATCAAGGTGTTTGAAGCCCATACACCTTTTAGTTTGACGTTTGATCAACAAGAACTCTCCCGTCGTGATGATCCCATGGGATATATGATCGACAACATGCTGTTGCGCCAGATCTTACAACAGGCTCTTTTGGATAATAGTGGGATTGTCGTAAAGAAAGGGGTAACTGTTCAGCATTTTTCCAAAGATCCGCGGTGTATAACGCTCACGCTCTCGGATAATACACTTCTTAAGTCAATGTTAGTGATCGCAGCTGAAGGACGTCACTCCCCAAGTCGCAGGCATTTTGGTATTCGTGTAAACTGTAGAGAATACGGCCACACAGCGCTTGTTGGCATTCTAACCCACGCTAACCCCCACGAAGAGACTGCTTTTGAGGTTTTCCATTCCTCAGGACCTTTGGCATTCCTTCCTATGCCTTCTACGCCTCGCCAGAGTGAGAAGGGGGGAAACGAAAGTCTTGATAGAATTTCTGGTAAAGACAGTGATCCTTACCAATGGGAGCATCGAAGTGCTATTGTTTGGAGTTCTAAGGAAACTTTACAAGACATGACACAGGACGAGCTTCTCAAGAATATTTATCATCTCTTTCCTTATTTAGGGCCGATTTCCTTTGCATCAAAGCTTATGTTTTATCCTCTAAGCTACCAGAAGACCTCATCACTTGTGGGTTATCGTTATGCTCTTGTGGGGGATGCTGCCCATGTGATGCATCCTGTGGCAGGACAGGGCGTAAACCTGGGCTGGCGAGATGCAAAGGTGTTGTGCGATAAAGTGATTAAGGCCTATACACTTGGGCTTGATGTCGGATCAGATACTCTCCTGGCAGAATATCACAGGGAGCGTGAAAAAGATCAAAAACCTCTTCTTTATGTAACGCATAGTCTCATTAGGCTCTTTGGCATCAAGTCGCATACGCTGCAAATGCTGCGTTCCTATGGTCTTGGCCTTGTTGATCGTATGACTCCTCTCAAACGCTTTTTAATGCATAAAGCCATGGGGATCTGAGGGCAGTTTTAAGGGGGGCCGCGTTTATATGCTTTTACTCCTCACCGCTGATAAACAGTGAAGAGTAGGGTCTTATTTTTGGTATGTGTATTCTTTTACCCATTTAGATGCTTAGAAGCATGGTAACTTCTAAATGCACGATGGTTATCTCCTTCCTTCTTCTTGAGGGGTGCTGGAGTCCTTGTCACCCGGCCGTCGTTCCACCATTTTCTCGCTATGACCTTCTCCAGGATCTTTTTTGTTGCGTTGTTCCATTTTTTCCGCATGGCAAACAGTTCCTCCTGTCTTGGCTCCTGTGAACACAATTTTATAATCATTCTTTAAGAAAAGCCCGCTACAGCGGTTATAAAGAGAGGGTGTAGCAACCTTTCCTTTCACAGAAAAAATCTCCATATTACCAAGCTCATCTTTTGTCACAGTGAGAGTTATTTCCTTGCCTGCTTCTACCACTTGTTTAACTTGCGGTGTTGACGAAGAAACAGTACCATCACCAGGTTCCACGACTACGTCAACGGTGGCCGTATCATCATTTTTAATGATGAGTTTCGATGCCTCAGCGCCACTGTGTAAACCTAGGCCAACCAGTATTGCCAGAATTTCTACTCCGATTACATCTTTATGCATGCTAGCCTCCTTGATAAATGAGGAAGACTATTAATCCCCCTCATCATTTTTTTATTTTTTCTGAGTTTGACCACTCTTTGCCATTTGCTCAGCGCGGGTAACGCCTCCCATATGGCCCATATCTTGGTAGCCCTCCTTCTTCAGATCTTCAGCACGTTTGTTCCCTCCCATGCTTCCAATCTTGGAATATTCCTCGTGCATGCGTTTCTTTTCTTCAGAGCTTAAGTGGGATAGATCATGTTCTTGATCAAATTCCTCCCGCTTTTGGTGCATTTCCTCTTGAGGGTTCTTCAGATGCTTCTCCTCTTGGGTGGGAGCAGTACTTTCCTTTTCGCGTTCAAACATACGTATCATGATATATCTCCTTGCTTTCTGGTTAGCGATCACTCCTCGATCACGTGCTTATCTTGGGGTAGGGTCTTTTTAGAATCGACGTGAAAGAGCGGAAGAATTTCCCATTGTCTCATGCGCTTAGAGCTGACACAGTCAGAGCAAGTAAGATTCTTAGGGTAATCCTAAAGAATAGGCATAGAGTGAGTGCTCATCATGGTCCCCATTAGTGAACTCGATACGTTTCTTGCTGATAAACTGCGCTTTTATCGTAAGCAGATGAAGTGGCCCCTTAAACGCTTAGCAGATGAACTTGGTGTTTCATTGCAACAAGTACAGCGTTATGAGCAGGGAACCAATAAAATATCAGCTTCTCTTTTATATCATCTGGCGGACATTTTTAGTACGGATGTGAACAGCTTCTTTGAAGGCTTTCGTAAAGAAAAAAGAAAAGATGAGAAACGGTCTGATCTCAACGTTCTTCTTGTGGAAGATAATGCTCATGATGAATTTCTTTTCCGTAAAGCTCTGTCAGAATGTCCAAAGAAGATCGATCTGTATGTGGTCAAAGATGGTCAAGAAGCCCTTAATTTTTTTCATGACAAACCCTCTTCTACTTTCTCGCCCGATATTGTTTTCATGGATTTATATCTTCCCCACATACAAGGATTCGAGCTTCTTCAAGATCTCAAGCGGCGCCCGGTTTGGAAGGATATCCCTGTTATTGTTATGACTACAAGCACCAGTGAAGAAGATGTGGCGCGTTCGTACCATCTGCAAAGCAGCGGCTTTATTCGTAAGTCTTTCCAATTTGATGAGTTCAAAGATAGCCTTCTTCAAACGATTCACTATTGGAGTGACATCGTCAAGTTACCTTCCAAAACGCCCTCATAGAGGGGGAGTGTGAAGGTTACAGAAGTGCCACGTTTGATGGATGAGCGGAAGCCGATAACCCCATTGTAAGCGGTCACTATTTTTTTGCATATCATCAATCCCAGGCCTGCACCGTCCTTGGCAGAAGATTCAAAAGCGTTGAAGAGTTTATGACGCACAATGTGTTTGGGACAATTGCCTTCATTATGGAGTGTGAACCGATACATATGACCAGGCACTCTTTTCCCGCTAAGTGTCATGTGTGGGTGAGCACCCGTGCTGTGCTTAAGAGCGTTAGCCATAAGATTTTGGAATAATTGCCAAACACACGCACGATTCATATGGAGGATAATATCCTCTTTGATCTCATTTGCAAAAGTACAGTGCATGTTGGAAAAGCAATGTTCTTGTATAGTCTTGATCACCTTTTGAATATGAATAATCTCTGGATTGGCCGTGAAACGACCCTGTTTACAGTAAAAAGCGATA
>CALBMH010000010.1 GCA_937896365.1 uncultured Alphaproteobacteria bacterium | reverse complement strand
ATTTCTTGGTGTCTATGAGAGAGGAACAGCCAAGGTGCGTGTTCAATCGATTCCCTGGATGGTGCCCCTCCTGACCCTGGATTTGTTGACTGTTGCCCTCCCTTCGCTCCACCACGACATAGATCAGCTATGCTCTTGGAAAATCTCCCAAAAGCGTTAAAAAGATTGCATGTCACTGCCAACTTCTCCTACAATGACCCCGCGCGTTCGAATCCTGTAGACCGATCGATGCGCCCCGTACAAACGGGGCGTTCTCAACCACCATCTCAAAGATAACTTCTAGAGATTAAGGAAAGGTTAAGGTTGAGGTGGCGTGAATAAAAAACATCAGCTTTTTCATGCGTAGGCCCTGGGAGGAAGATATCGATCATGATTCGTATTGGTTCCATTCAGCTTGAAACAAATGTTCTTCTTGCACCTATGTCCGGTGTTACAGATATGCCTTTTCGCAGGCTTGTGAAGAAAATTGGCGCAGGGCTTGTTGTTTCGGAAATGATAGCCTCGCAGGCCATGATTCGTCAAACGCGCCAATCTCTCCAAATGGCACAAAAGTTTCCAGGAGAATATCCCATGGCGGTTCAGCTTGCGGGATGTGAACCTTTTGTCATGGGAGAAGCGGCAAAGCTTAATGAGGATATGGGTGCTGATATCATCGATATTAATTTTGGTTGTCCTGTTAAAAAAGTCGTGAATGGCCATGCGGGATCATCATTAATGCGTGATGAATGCCTTGCCACAGAGATTCTTAAAGCTACCGTCAACGCTGTTAAGATACCTGTCACCCTTAAAATGCGCATGGGATGGGATCACCAAAGTTTGAATGCGCCTAAGCTCGCAAAGATCGCTGAGGATGTAGGGATTCAGATGATCACGATTCATGGCCGTACACGGTGCCAGTTGTATAATGGTTCAGCCGATTGGGCTTTTATCCGGAACGTCAAAGAGACTGTGAGAATTCCTGTGATTGCTAATGGTGATATAAGAGAGCTTGGAGATGCAACGCGTGCCCTTGAGCTCAGTGGTGCTGATGGTGTTATGATTGGGCGTGGTTGCTATGGTCGCCCATGGCTTATTCGGCAAGCAGGACACTACTTACGAACAGGAGAAAGGTTACCTGACCCAACTCTTGGTGAGCAATATACGATGATGAGATCCCATATCCAAGATATGTTAGATCATTATGGTGAAGATACGGGTGTACGTATCGCTCGTAAACATGTGGGTTGGTATAGCAAAGGTCTCTATGATTCCACCGAATTTCGCGTTAAGGTAAATCAAGCTGCGAATGCACAAGCGATGCTTGATTTAATTGACAGGTTTTATGAGCCCTTCACCCATTGAAAAACAAATTATTACTCAAGAGCAGGCCAATGGTTTTCAAGACAGAAGTCTAGCCTCCCTTGTGGGTCAATATTTAGATCAGTATTTTGAAGCTCTTGAGGGTGCAGAACCTTCCTCAGGCTTTTACCATATCATTATAAAAGAGGTTGAATACCCTCTACTGAGGCAAGCACTGAGGCTCACGAAGAACAATCAAAAAAAGGCTGCGCACATCCTTGGAATCAACCGCAATACGTTACGACGCAAACTTGCAGAGCATCGCATCGACGTGAATGAGAAGGGGAAACCATACTGAATGCAAGAAACTTGGAAAACGAATACAGCGAATTGATGTGGCGCAGTTCTAAACCTCTTTTTTTAAGGTTCTTTTTCTTTAAAGTGCGGCATTTCTTCGTGAAGGTAACTCGTCGCTCCTCAGGGAAGGTCGCCCTTGTACTATCTCTCGCAGCGCTCGCCTCGTGTGTTGCAACATATCTGGCATTATCTAAGTCGGGCACTTTTGAAGATAAGACGCATCGGGTTCTTCCCTTTATCTATCTCGATCTGATTCTTTTGTTTTCTCTTCTGATTGTCATTATCCGGCGCCTTGTTAGTTTGTGGAGTGAGCATAAACAAGGTCTTGCTGGTTCGCGGTTACATATCAAGCTTGTGCTCCTCTTCAGTGCGATTGCTGTTACTCCTGCCATTTTAGTCGCTATCTTCTCAGCTCTTTTTTTCAACTTTGGTGTAAAAGCGTGGTTTAGTGAACCGGTTAAGGCTGCTATTGAAGAGGCCCGTAGTGTGGCACAAGCGTATTTGGAAGAGAATCAAAATGCTATTCGTCATGATGCAGCAACGATTGTGGCGGAGATGCGTCCCCATGTACCCATGCTTATCAATGACAAGGCAAGCTTCTCTGAAATGCTCACAGACCAGGTAGAGCACCGTGGGCTTGGTGAGGCCATTGTTTTTGATATCAGTCAGCATGTTGTCTCACGGTCATACTTAACCTTTGCCTTGGAGTTTGAAAAAATTCTCATTGATGATTTTAAGCGTGCACAACAAGGAGAGCTTGTCATTCGTGTGAGTGAGAACGGTGACCGTGTTCGTGCCTTAGTGCGCCTTGATCCGCTGACAAATACATATCTTTACCTTGGGAAATTTGTCGATGCTAAGGTATTGCACCATCTTAATCAAACCCAAGGAGCTGTGGCTGAATACCACCGTCTAGAAAATCAGCGTTCAGGCCTCCATAGTACATTTATCGCTTTTTTCGTACTCATTGCCATCATCCTTCTTTTTGCATCCATTTGGGTAGGCTTATCCCTTGCCTATTTTCTTGTACAGCCTGTGCGTCAACTGATTACAGCAGCTGAGTCTGTGCGTCAGGGGGATCTGGGGGTCTCTGTAAAGGATATTCCCGAAGATCATGAACTTGGACATTTGGCCGATGCTTTTAATCGGATGATTGCCCAAGTTTACTTCCAACGAAAAGAACTCATTTCCAAAAATGAGGAGCTCGAGCATCGTCAGCAGTTTATTGAATCAGTCCTTTCGGGGGTTTCAGCAGGTATTATCGGTATGAATGCCCATCATAAGATTGATTTAATTAACCAACGTGCTCTTGAGCTTTTGAGAGGGAAGAATCATAACGACGAAAGACCTAAAAATCTGAGCGATATCAGTCAGGAAATTTTGTCTCTTGTAGGAAAGGTCACGAGTTTTTCTCCTTATTCCGAGCAGATTACCATTGAGCGTGACGGGCGTTCACGGATCCTACAGGTGTGTATTGTTCCCGAAACGAAGCTCACGCGCCCGAATTCTTCCAAGCTTCAAGGTTATGTAGTTACTTTTGACGATATTACATCCCTTGTCTCGGCGCAGCGTAAGGCAGCCTGGTCTGATGTTGCACGGCGTATTGCCCATGAAATCAAAAACCCTCTTACTCCTATTCAACTTTCTGCTGAGCGCCTCAAACGGCGTTATTTCAAAGAAATTCAAGCTGACCCTGAGACTTTCATTGGATGTATTGATACAATCATTCGACAAGTCAGTCATATTGGAAAACTGGTCAGTGAATTTTCTTCTTTTGCGAGAATGCCTGAGCCCGATCTTAAACCAGAAGATTTAGGTGAAATTTGTCGTCAAGCCATCTTCTTGCAACAAGAAGCGCACAAAGATGTAGCATTCGATGTGAAAATTCCCCCTACGCCTATTACCTTCTTGTGTGATGCACAACAAATCTCTCAGGTGCTTACGAATCTCTTGCAAAATGCGCTGGACGCCCTTGAAGATGAGGGAAATTCTGTGCAGAATGATCTTCGAAAGGAAAATAAGATTCTCTATGTGACTTTGACACAAAAGAACCATGAGATCGCCCTTGTTATTGCGGACAATGGTCCAGGTTTCCCTTTACAAAATCGTGAGCGTCTTTTAGAACCGTATGTAACAACGCGGTCGAAAGGGACTGGTCTTGGTCTTGCCATTGTTGTTAAGATTGTTGAAGATCACGGTGGAACGCTCGAACTTACGAATAGTCCCGTGGGTGGCGCGGTGGTTATCATTCGCTTTGCTAAACAGAGCACTGAGAATAAAAAGATAGAGAGAAGCTAATGGCACATGACATTTTAGTTGTCGATGACGAGCGTGATATCCGAGAATTGATCTCTGGTATTTTAGAAGATGAAGGTTATACCACCCGTACGGCTCATGATGGGTTGTCAGCGCTTGGTTCCATTAAGCTCCGTCAGCCAAATCTTGTGATTCTTGACGTTTGGCTTGGTGATAGCGATCGTGATGGCCTCAAAATTCTTGATCTTATTAAGAGAGACCACGCTTATGTTCCTGTTATCATGATCAGCGGACATGGAACGATTGAAACAGCTGTGAGTGCTATTAAAAAAGGAGCTTATGATTTTATAGAAAAACCTTTTCAAACAGAACGCTTGCTTGTCCTCGTCCAGCGTGCGATCGAGTCTTCTATGCTTAAAATGGAAAATGACTCTCTTAAAAAAAAGGCTGGGTCATCCCTTGCTTTGTTCGGGCAAACAACGCTTATCATTAATCTTAAAAGTGCCATTGAAAGAGCATCGCCAACTAATAGTCGTGTCTTTTTAAAAGGTCCTGTAGGATCCGAGAAAGAGTCCATTGCTAAATATATTCATGAGCAATCGAAACGATCAAGAGGCCCTTTCCTTACGTTTAATTGCAGTACTGTCCACCCTCAATTTGTTGAAGCGGAGCTTTTTGGCACAGAAATATCAGGTCTTTCTGCAGATCAACCACGCAAGATTGGTATTGTTGAACAATGCAGTGCAGGGACACTTTTTATCGATCATATTGATGAAATGCCTCTGCCTATTCAGGCAAAGTTTTTAAAACTTCTGCAAGAAAAGGCTTTTCAGCGGGTGGGAGGCCAGGATAGAATTACCGTCGATGTGCGCTTTATCGCGGGGTCAAACAAAATCGGTCAGGCTTTACAGGAAGGGAATTTTCGAGAAGACCTTTATTACCGTCTTGCGGTTTCACATTTTGATATTCCAGCTCTCAAAGAAAGGGTGGTGGATATTCCTCATCTTGTGAGATTTCTTATGGAGGAGCAGGCCCCTCTTCATGGTGTTGGAGCTCGGAAATTCTCAGACGAGGCCCTTGCTATTTTGCAAAGCTATGATTGGCCAGGCAATATGAGACAATTGAAGAATACCATTGATTGGGTCCTTATTCATGCGCATCCCTCCAATCGTGAGGCCATAGCTCTTCATGAGCTTCCCACAGACATTATAAGTAATAACAATCTAACAGCAGCGTGGAATAAAAGTGCTGAAATCGTTGTTCTTCCTTTACGTGAAGCGAGGGAAGCTTTTGAACGTGATTACCTTATTGCTCAGGTTAATCGTTTCGGCGGGAATATTTCACAAACAGCGCGTTTTATAGGTATGGAGAGATCAGCTCTTCACCGCAAACTACGTGCGCTAGGAGTCTATGAAGGCAAGGATGATCATAAAGAAGAAGACAACAGTAAGATCGCTTATCCTATGTGACCCTCCCCCCTTCTTTTATTTATAGAAGATTTTTAACCTTTTGTTAAGGGGCGGGCGATCCCCCATCTCTTGGGGTGAGGGGTGTTGAGTAAGATCCAAACTAGGGAAGGGATTTAGGGGGGATCTATTTTTGACAGTGGATAACTGTTAGATCTGGGAGAGACTTCTTAATGGATTTAAATAAAACAATTTCCTCGTTTTTTAATGAGCGATGTCGGGTAGGTGAATCTTGTGTTGTTGCGGTTTCGGGAGGGGCGGACAGTATGGCCTTACTTTATCTTACGCACCACTATCATAATCATACAAAGACGGGGCGGTTTCACCGTATTATTTCCGCAACTGTTGATCACGGATTGCGTCCAGAATCATCGGATGAAGCGAAGCAGGTTGGGAAATGGTGCGAAGGGTTGGGTTTTGAGCATGCTCTTCTTACATGGGAAGGGCCAAAGCCAAAGGCAGCTATTCAAAAAAAAGCCCGTCAAGCCCGTTATCAGCTCCTTTCGGATTTTTGTAAAGTGAGGGGTGCAAAATACTTGATAACGGGCCATCACAAAGAGGATCAACTCGAAACGTTCTTTTTGCGTCTTTTTAAGGGAAGTAGTGTACGTGGGCTTGCAGGGATGAGCGCACATAGGGAAATTTTGGATAGTATTACGCTGTTACGGCCATTATTAGAGTGCACACGGGAGAGCCTTGAGGTGTACCTCAAAACCTGCAACCAACCTTTTATCTCTGATCCTTCAAATGATAACAGTGACTTTGAGCGTGTAAGATTGCGCCAAATGATTACCTTTATGCGTCAAAAGGGATTTAATGTGGATGCTATTTCTGACACCATAAAACATATCACGATAGAGGATACTTTTGTTAGAACTCTTACCAAGGAGCATCGTTCTCATGTTTTCTCTTCAGACACTTTTGATACAAAAATTTTTTTACGTCTCGATCCTTTTCTGCAACGGGAACTCTTGCGTGATATTGTGTGGTCACTCTCACAAAAAAATCATCCGCCAAAATTTCGTGATGTTGACGCCCTTCTTCAAAAAGTGCAGGAAGGAAAAAATTTCACGTGCGCAGGTTATGTATGGCGCTATGACAAGGACCTTTACACGCTTCATCGCGAATGCAAAGTGAGAAGAGCTAAAAACGTTCCCCTCCTTTAGTGTTGTTTACTTTTTATTCCTTCCCATCTGATTTTTTTAGATATGTTTTATCTTATCGAACTATACATGAGATATTGAGATATTGAGATATTGAGATATTGAGATATTGTGTATGTCAATATTTTAAATT
>CALBMH010000009.1 GCA_937896365.1 uncultured Alphaproteobacteria bacterium | reverse complement strand
ATCCTTTAGAATATCTAGCCTGGCTTTCGTTCCATCCGGAACACTTTTTGAAACACCTTGGAGAGCAAGACCTTCAGACATAACGCATCCTCCGCTCCACATACCCAGCAAGGCACGTAAGGAGAAACACCATCACATAATAACATAAGGCTACGGTAAGATAAGGTTCGAAATACAAATACTTTTCCGATGCAATCACCTGAGCCCGACGGAAAAGATCCGCCTCACCAATAATGGAAACAAGTGCTGATTCCTTGAGCAAATCAATCCATTCATTGACGAGCGCAGGCAATGTTACCCGAAAAGCTTGAGGCAGAATAATATAACGCAATATGTGTGCACGTGATAACCCAAGAACATCCCCAGCTTCCCATTGACCGCTATCGATACTTTGAAGACCAGCGCGGATAATCTCTGATGTGTAGGCGGCAGAGTTGAAAGAAAAAGTGAGTATCCCTGCCATGAAAGGCGACATATTACAACCCGTGATCACAGGAAGACCGAAAAAAACGAGACTCAGTTGGACGATTAAGGGAGTTCCCCTAAAAACCGATGTATAAAAATTAGCAACGCGGCCCAAATACCTGCATGGACTGATCTTTAAAAAACCTAATAAGAGCCCTAGCGGCAATCCACATAGCAGAGAGACTATCGTAAATTGAAGCGTGACACCAAGTCCCTCCAAAATAAACGGAAAAGCGTCCCTGATAACAGCGAATTGAAGCATTAATGAAGCTTCCATTTATGACGCAGCTGCTCTAACGTACCGTCCGCTTCAAGGGTGATAATGATATCACCAATGACCTTCGTCAGACGTGAATCCTTAGGAAGGGCGACAGCTTCGCCACCTAAACTTTCGGGCAACTTAATAGCCTTAAAACTAGGATTCATCTCAATGATCTTGTCCGCTTCCGCAATACCTGTGATAAGCCCAGCGATACGTTGTACACGCAACTCTTGAATAAGGTCCGTGACTTTTCCAAGGCTGCGTATCTCAGCGTTAACATACTTTTTGAAAATCGCCTTTGCATAATGTTCGTGCGTCGAACCAAGCTGAACCCCAACTATCTGACCATGGAGCTTTTTAAAGTCCGTGACATCGGTAAACCCTGGTGTTACAAGCACAGAGGACGACTCATGGTACTGGCACGTGAAATCCACAGATTTCGCACGTTCTTCTGTGGGAGATATGGCTGCAAGGGCTATATCGATCTTCTTCGATTGAAGTGCAGCAATAATTGTATCAAAAGACATGTCTATAAACTTGGCCTCACGATTTAACTTTTTGGCAAGGATTTTACCAAATTCAATGTCGAACCCCGTCATCTCTCCGTTATGATAGAATTCGAAGGGTGGATTATCCACAGACGTTCCGATAACGAGCATTTTTGGATCCGATTCTTTTTTACTACACGATGTAAAAAGAGTGAGTAAAGCAATAGCCAAAAAAAGTTTAATCATAGACTTAAATTTCCACAAAATAATTCGCTTCGACCCTACAAGATTCCAAACGTTTTGTCACGGCTAACTTTTGATAAGCTCTTGAGAGGAAGCTTAAGAAAAATCTCATTGTAAGATAAGACCTATAAAGACTTGTACAAGTCTATCATTTTTTCAAACATACTTTTTGAAGAGAAACGCTCTTCAACATGGGCGCGTCCGTTCCTCGCGATTCTATTCTTCATTTCATCATCTAAAGTCAAACAATGCACAAGCGCTGATGCAAGCTGCCCTACATTCGCCGGAGACACAAGGAACCCTGTCATACCTTCAATACATATCTCTGGATTAGCACCTAAGTCCGTTGCAATGAGAAGGCGTTCCATGGCGAGCGCTTCGAGACTTACCCGCCCTAAAGCTTCTGGTACAACGGAAGCCACTAAAATAATAGCCGATCGCTCATAATAAGGGCGAAGATCAGACGTTGGCTCAATAAATTCCACATGCGCCTTAAGATTCAGTCTCTCAATAAGCTTATCAATCTCTTCGATATAGTTTTTCTTTCCTATTCGAATAAGCATAAGCCTCGCATCTGTATGCTTTTCAACAACTTTCTGAAAAGCCCCAATGGCAATATGTACTCCTTTGATAGGAGACAGACGACAGGGAAGAAAAATGGTCTTCCCAGAGGCTTTGGTTGTTGATTGATAAAAATCTGTATTAATTCCCTCGTAAACAAGCTCAGTTTTGGCGAAAGGATAGTGTTTTTCGATATGCTTTTTCATGTAGTTGGAGATTGCAATGACTTTCTCACCTCTAGCCATTACAGAATTATACAACTTTTTGAGAGACGATTTTGCCTTATAAGCACCATGGTATGTTGTTATAAAAGGCACGCCAGTGAGACGGCACGCCAGCCAAGCACTCCACGAGGGTGAGCGCGAACGTCCATGGACAAGAGTGATGCTGTACTGCTGTATAAACATCCTGAGACGATAAGCGTTCAAGAGTATTCTGAAGGGATTCTTTGAGTGCAAGGGAAGCGTAAGGTGGATAAAACCGTGGGGCTTACCGAGCAAATCACCACCACTCGACCCGACGTAAGTGGGACAGTCAGGAAAAACTTCGCACAGCGCCTCTGCCATATCAAAAGTGGCATGCTCCACACCCCCTTGACCCAGAGATGGGAGAACTTGCAAGAGAACGAAGGAAGAAGTCACTTTACCTTGAGGATTACAAAACTACATAAACTCAACACCCGTAATTTCATAGGATTTACCTCCGCTGGGAGTGCTGACCTCGATGGTGTCGCCTTTTTTCTTACCGATAAGAGCGCGGGCAAGAGGAGCCGTCACAGAGAGAAGCCCCCTTTTGATATCCGATTCATCGCTCCCTACAATTTGATAGGTCACCTCTTCATGCGTATCATTATCAATTAGTCTGACTGTGGCACCGAACTTAATTTCGTCCCCTGAAATATGTGAAACCTCAATCACTTCAGCACGACCGAGTTTGTCTTCAAGTTCCGCGATACGTCCTTCAATAAAACCTTGACGCTCCTTAGCCGCATGGTACTCAGCATTTTCAGAAAGATCTCCATGCTCCCGCGCCTCAGCAATTGCTTTGATCACTGCTGGCCGTTCATGGGATTTAAGGTGCTTTAACTCTTCTTGCAAACGTTGAAAACCCGCCAACGTCATGGGAATTTTATTTTCCATTGTCGTTCCTCAAATCTGAAACTTTAAATTAAGTGTTAATGGTTACATAAAGAGACGGTTTCTTTCAAGTATTTTTCAAGGGAGTACACTGCTATCTCAGTAACTCTGCCGCTTCCAGAGCTGCATACGTAAAAATACCATCACACCCAGCCCGCTTGAGACAATAGAGGACTTCCAACAAGCACGCGTCATATTCCAATGCGCCTCGCTGCGCTGCATACGTCAAGCACGCATATTCACCACTAATATGATACGCAAAGGTAGGCACCTTAAAGGCTTGCTTGACACGATAAAGGATATCCAAACTGAGGAGAGCAGGCTTTACCATCACCATATCAGCCCCCTCTGCAATATCCAGAGCCGTTTCATAGAGTGCTTCTTCTGTATTTCGAATATCCATTTGATAGGTTTTTTTATGTTGGAGATTTTTGTGAGGTAACTCCCGCATTGCCCCCGCTCCTACAGCGTCACGGAACGGGCCATAAAAATGCGTAGCGTACTTGGCAGCATAACTCAAAATCAGTGTGTTCTCATATCCATTTTGATCAAGGGCTTCCCGAATTTCTTTAACGCGACCATCCATCATATCAGACGGGGCAACAATATCTGCTCCTGCCTGTGCCTGATTCAAAGCCTGCTTCACAAGCATATGATTACTCGTACGATTACACACACGATCCTTCACAATCACTCCGTCATGACCATGGATCGTATAGGGATCAAGGGCTACGTCAGTGATAATCCCAATCTCCTCACCAAAGCGTTTTTTAAGATCACGTAGCGCTCGACACACAAGATTATCAGGGTTTACTGCTTCCAAACCCTCAGCCGATTTGCGCTCTAAAGGAGTATAAGGAAAAAGAGCAATCGCAGGAATACCAAGAGCAATAGCTTTCTCCACAATGAAAAGAAGCTCATCAGGTGCATGACGGAAGACATATGGCATCATCTCAATGTCTTTTTCCCCGTCAGCTTCTCGAATAAAAATAGGCAATATAAGATCTTTTGAAGAGAGATGAGTCTCAGCCACAAGATCACGCAGCCAGCTATACTGGCGGTTGCGACGCAACTGTGTCGTGGGATACGTACGAAATGGATACATAAACTCTTGCGATCCTCAACATCTATGGTGTAATTAGAGTGTTTTTCTCTCTCCAATGCAAGAATTGAAACCATGACAATTTTAACGGTTATTCCCGCACGCCTTGCTGCGACACGTCTACCTCATAAACCCTTGGCAGATATCCACGGCTTTCCGATGATCGTTCATGTGATGAAGCAAGCTTTAAAAGCAGAGATTGGGCCTGTGATCGTTGCCTGCGATGGTCCTGAGATCAAGAATGTCGTTGAAGCTCACGGTGGTATAGCGATCATCACAGATCCAGCCCTCCCCTCTGGCACAGACCGTGTACACGCTGCCATGAAGATCGTGGACCCTAAAGGCCAATACAATCTTATCGTGAACGTGCAAGGTGATCAACCGAATCTTAATTCTGATGACCTGAGACTCATGGCGCAGTTCATGACGGAGACCGATCATGATATCACAACGATCGCTGCAGCCACCATAGATGACTCCGATCGTACCAATCCAAATGTTGTCAAAATCGCAATGACCGCCACATCGCTGGGCGCAAAGACTAAATCCTATTACTTTTCGAGATCGTGTATCCCGAACGAGGCCAAAACAATCTACCACCACATCGGTGTGTATGGTTACAAGCGCATAGCGCTTGAACGCTTCGTCAGTCTGAAACCCTCTTACCTTGAAATCAACGAGCGCCTTGAACAACTTCGCGCCATAGAAGATGGTATGCGTATCCATGTGGTGGTCGTAGGCTCTATCCCCCAAAGTGTTGACACTCCAGAGGATCTAGAAAAAGTGAAAAAACTTATTGCAAGATAATTATTCTTGAAATTTTTCCTGTTGCTCTTCTTGCTTGATTTTTTTCATACATTTTATACAACGCCTGATAAGTCTTATTAGATTCTCTTTGTTTTCTGGGGGCACTTATATACCGTTCAGTAATTTCTTTAAAAACGCCATAAAATTCAAAAGCCCAACGAAATAAATCCAGTACACCTGCGGTATTATCCTCTGCCCCTTCTCGTATCTCATAGGCTTTCTTGGCAATCAAGTCAGAGACCTTGTACTCCCCTAAATTCTTCCTCAGCTCATCGGAATCGTTCTTAAGCCATTTCACTAATATGGTGACGCGCTTTAGAGGTCATTTCCTCAAGCTTCATAGTAAGGTTTTTCTTTTGTTTTCTCTTTTTAGGCTATGGAAGATCCTCCTCCGTCATTTCCCTTTTTTCTCTTCTTAGCCTTAGAGGTTGTAGGCTCCTCCTGTGGATCTTGTGGAACAATAGATGTCGCTCTGGAAGATCAAAGAGGAGGATTGTTGACAACGGTTGATTTTGTTCATACCTCTGAACATCAGGAACAAGGGCCGGTTGTTTTTCAGCTAGTTTAGAGTTTGTCCACAACTCAGGCAGCCCCCCACTAAAAATATTACTACGTGATAAGCACACCTCATATCGCCCTTCTTCTCCTAAAAATTCAAGAGCCTTACACACTGAACTCGATACCATTAAGAACGAGAGAAGAAGAATTTTTCACTTACCAAAAACCTAATCTAAAAATCCTTAAAGCAAATATTGCAATTAGGTATTAAAATATCAACAGCAATTTTTTTTAATTGAAAATTTAAATTTAAAATATTTTTCGATATTTACCAAACATTTAACATAAAGGTATCTGCGAAAAACACCCCAAGAAGGACATAAGCGTTTGAGGGAGGTATGTCTCTTCCCTACGCAGCTTAGGCCTTATCCCTCTCCTCTTTTCCTGTGCGTCCCCTCCTCTTACGCCCCTTTGAAAAGCCCACGCATGGTGAGTTTCACCTTACCGCGGTCATCAAACCCAAGAACTTTAACTTCAACAGCTTGACCGTTTTGCAAGACATCGGACACGCGCTCAATGCGCTCGCCTGTGATTTCCGAAACGTGCACCAACCCCTCACGCTCACCCAAAAACTTCACAAAGGCACCAAAATCCACCACTTTCGTCACGATACCCTTATAAATTTTGTTGACTTCAGGTTCCTCGAACATACTTCTGATCGTAGCAACAGCCGCCACCAATTTTTCTTTTGAAAGGCCTGCAATTGCGACACTTCCCTCATCATCAATGTCGATTTTTACTTGGAAGCGCTCGGTAAGCTCACGAATCGTCTTACCCCCAGGTCCAATAAGATCGCGGATTTTATCACGCGGAATCTTGAATACCTCCACAGTCGGGGCATGACCACTTACAGAAGAACGTGACACAGCAATGGCTTTCTCCATCTGTTTCAAAATGTGAAGGCGCCCATCCTTAGCTTGATGAAGAGCTTCTTCCATAATTTTGTGCGTAATAGAAGTAATTTTAATATCCATCTGAAGAGCCGTAATACCCTGCTCTGTTCCCGCCACCTTAAAATCCATATCACCCAAGTGATCCTCATCTCCTAAAATATCAGATAAAACAGCATAGTCTTTTCCTTCTTTGATGAGGCCCATGGCAATCCCTGCTACAGAACGTGGTAAGGGCACACCCGCATCCATCAAAGCAAGGGATGCGCCACACACTGTTGCCATCGATGACGATCCATTTGACTCAGTAATTTCGGACACAACGCGAATTGTATAAGAAAATTTATCTTTGCTAGGAATAAGAGGATTAAGGGCACGCCATGCTAAACGGCCGTGACCAATTTCACGACGCCCCGGAGCCCCCATACGGCCTGTTTCTCCAACAGAGTAAGGGTTGAAATTGTAATGCAACAGAAAACGCTCACGGGATTCACCATCGAGAGAATCAATCATCTGCTCATCCGCCGCTGTACCAAGGGTCGCCACTACGAGGGCTTGCGTCTCCCCCCGTGTGAAAAGAGCACTTCCGTGCACACGAGGAAGCATAGCTACTTCATTCTCAATAGGACGAACTGTCATAAGGTCACGCCCATCCACACGAACACCCTCTTTGAGAACTTGCGTTCGCACAACATCTGCTTTGAGATTGTCTAAGGCACGATTAAAAATGACAGACGAATACGTCTCACCGTATGTGTCTTTGGCTTCAGCTTCAACCGCATCAAGGGCCTCATAACGCTTGGTTTTTGCCTTGATTGTATAAGCTTTTTTAATCTTTTTCTCGAAATCTTTTTTGAAAGCCTTGAACGCTTCTAAGTATTCGGCGCTTTCGATACCCTTGCCTGGCTTTGCACCAACGTCCTTAACTAGTTTTTGAATAGCTTTAATAATGGATTGTATGGCTTTATGACCGAATTCTACCGCACTGAGCATAATCTCCTCAGACAATTCTTTTGCTTCAGATTCCACCATCAGCACACCTTCATCAGTTGCCGCAACAATAAGATCAAGGTCAGTGATCTCCCCAACTTTAGGATTCAAGATATAGGCACCATCTTTATACCCAACTCTTGCTCCAGCGATGGGCCCTTGGAAGGGGAGACCAGAGATAGCAAGTGCTGCAGAAGCTGCAATCATCGCAGGAATCTCCGCGTTATTGACTTGATCATAAGCCAAAACAGTGCAAATAACCTGAACATCATTATAGTAGTTTTCAGGAAACAGCGGCCGGATCGATCGGTCGATGAGGCGTGCTGTCAGCGTTTCATGATCACTCGGCTTCGTCTCACGCTTTACAAAACCACCGGGGATTTTACCTACAGCAAAGGCTTTTTCAAGGTAATGCACGGTGAGAGGGAAAAAATCGACCCCTTCACTGGGTTCTTTTTTAGAGCACACAGTAGCGAGCACAGTCGTCTCACCATAACTGACCATCACAGCACCATCAGCCTGGCGTGCAATCTTCCCTGTCTCAAGCGTCAGTGTACGTCCGGCCCACTCGACTTCTGTACGGTGGAGGTTAAACATTTTTGTCATATATGAAAGTTCCCTTAAAAAGAAAAAAGGGACCCCACAGAGCCCCCCTTAGTTATCTACGTTAATGCGTTATGAAAAATTCTTTTTTCAACGCGATGACTTTATCGACGAATATTAAGTTTTTGGATGACCGTCTGATAGCGCGCAACAGATTTCTTTTTCAAATAATCGAGTAAACGGCGACGTTGTCCTACCATCACAAGGAGCCCCCGACGGGAATGAAAATCCTTTGCATGCTTCCCCATGTGCTCAGACAGATTGCGAATACGCTCCGTCAACACAGCAATTTGCACTTCTGGAGAACCCGTATCATTGGGAACCGTAGCAAACGCGTGAATGAGTTCTTGTTTACGTTCTTTTGTAATCGACATCGTGATTTTATCCTTTTTTAGTCATCAAAATTAATCATCCGCTTGGGGAATAAACCCCCTTCTTGAAAAATAGAAAAGCCTGCAAACCGCTCCGCCACCCACATTCCCACAAGAGCTTTTTCTTCTATGGTCAGCGAACAGGGGACCTTTCGGCCAAGCTTAGCGTTTGCATAATCATCCATTGTTATAGGAACCGCCAGGATGTCGTCCAGCCCGACCCCCACAGAATGCTTACGCACAAGAACAGAGTCACTGTGCACGCTTTCACTGAGTTTTTCCAGCGAAATCGTGTGATCAAGCGAAAAACATCCAACCGAGGTTCGTCTCAGCAGGCTTATACACCCCCTCGTTCCGAGCATCACAGCAATATCATGGGCAAGGCTGCGCACGTACGTCCCGGCACTACAGCTTACATGGAACGTCGCATAGTCCCTATCATCAATACCTGTGAGAACAAGATCATAGATAAACACTCGGCGCTTCTCAAGCTTAACCTCTTGCCCCCGCCGAGCGAGGTCATAGGCACGCTTTCCAGCAATCTTAAGAGCTGAATAGGAAGGCGGCATTTGCTCAATAGCCCCCAAAAACTTCGGGAGAATACCTTGAATTTGTTCGAAGGACGGCCGTACAGGGGACGTATCAGTCACATCGCCCTCCTCATCGTCCGTCGTCGTTTGCTGCCCCCATCTCACCTGAAATATATAGGACTTTTTTGAAAAGGTCATAAAGTGCATTGTCTTTAAAGCTTCACCAAAAGCGATCGGAAGAACCCCCGTTGCTAAAGGGTCAAGCGTTCCGGAAAACCCCCCTTTCTTAAGCCCGAGAATCCGCTTCACCTTCCCCAAAACATGGTTCGAACTCATCCCTCCAGGCTTGTCAAGAACGATCCAAAAAGAGGAAGACATAAAAAAGGTTCCGATGAAGAAAAGGAAAAATGGCGGGAGTGACGGGACTTGAACCCGCGACCTCCTGCGTGACAGGCAGGCGCTCTAACCAACTGAGCTACACCCCCTTAAAGGGAAGCGCAAATTAAAAACGTTGCGCCTATTTGCTTGTTTTATGGACAATTTTAATGTGAAAGTCAATGAAAAAATGACCGCTTCTATCATTATTTCACACAATCAATGCGTACATCAGAATAGGGCTTTTGACTGGAAAAGAGCAGCGCATACGGTAGATAATCCCTCAGCTTTTGCAAAAAAAGATCAAGATACTTGTTTTTAGTGTGATCCCAGCGAGAAAAGCTATCCACATCGTTCTTATCTTGCAACTCTTTATATGAAAAAAGGCTGCCATCAATCAAAAAGCACAGCTGACCAGGCATGCACTCAACCTTTACGTTTGATACATCGTCAACATAATTGATAGAAGATCTTACATTGCTCGTGTCTTTAAACCATTGAAACTTTGGAATCATCGCATAAGGGTCTAATATGCATAAACCATTATGATAAGCGAGGTAAAATTTTCCCTTCCAAGATATTCCCCCAACATGGATTTTGTCTCGTCCCCCAAAATAGTTTAAAAGATGGTGGATATAACCTGTGGTCAGATCGATAAGGATATCTCGTGTACTTGTTAAAACAAGAGCCTTACTTCCTGAGAAAAGAATATGGTTAGGGTGCCCCACATAGCCAAGATAATCCACAGTCCTTTGGGACATGGCCCTCTCATTTTTCCCCATCACATCCTTTAAATCATACCAATGGGCATTCTCCGCACCAAAAACAACCAAGGATTGACCTGTCGGATCGAAGGACATTCGCATAGGATAGAGAGAGTCTGGTAACCTATACTTTTCGCCTGTAATAATATTTTGTGTATAGCTCTCAGGAGTCATCATGCATTTATAAAAAACCCAATCAGAGTCTGGTAAAAAAAGAGGACAAGTATGAAAAGGATCTGCAATCATTTTTGGACTCGCGTTGTCTTTTGCACCTTCTTTAGCACTGAGATAGTACCAACCAGGCTGGAAGTCTTTGTGGAATTCTTCTTTTGCACCCTCAGACAGCAATAGAGCTTGTTCTATTGAAAAGAGGATACCTTGTTGGTTTGGATGAGTTGTCATGGAAACGCGCTCAGTTGTTTTGATATAAGGCACGATCCGTTCAAGCTGGATTTCCTTTCCCAATAAAAATCCTTTCTCGATCGATCCAGTCAACATATCATGCACGTAAATATAGTCACCAAACACACCCAGTGTTTTACAGTGTTTGTTCCCTAAAAAATACGTTTGAAGATGCTTTCGATCTTGGGAAAATGCCTCAATGACTTCTTTTCCAGTTGGGTCACGATGTACAGCAAAAAGACGATTCTTCGCTTGTGAGTCTGGCAGCAGCACATCCCCCTCATTGTGGCTTGCTAACAAAAAAGAAGAAAAGAACACATACATACACAAATTGTAAAATACACTCCTTATCATACGAACCCTCCTTGATAAACTACTCACCATAGGCTACTACATAAAAATTAATTAACACTTAATTATAAAAATAAATCTTTACAAAAAGATTGACTTTTATAACAAAAAAACTATCTTCATCCTCGCAACCAAAGAACAAGGAGTTTATATTATGAAACGTGTTGTCTTAGCCTTTTCGCTCTTAATGGCGGCTGGATCAGCCATGGCGATGACCCCTTCCCCATCACACATCTTGAGTAAGGATGTTCGCGATGAATCTCCCGTAAAAAAATCTGATTTAAAATTTCAGTTTATAACGCAAGAAGCATTCAAAAATTTTCACAGAAATAATAGTGAAAATATCCAAAAAGCTCTTGACCTCATGAATCGTGGTAGCATCAGTCAGAAGAAATCGGAGACTGTCATGAAGGTTCCAGACTTTAGAGCCGCAGAAAAAATTTTAAAAGCGGAAAAAGACAAGGGCAATCGTACTGCCGGACGTTACTTAGCCTTAAATATTTTCATGGAAATCCAGTATGATAACAAAGTCTTTGAAGATAACCATGATCAACAAGGAGACAAGACCTTCCATAAATTTGTCCAAGAAAAGACAGAGAAAAACCCAGCGTATCTTGAGAATATAACCTGGTCAGCGCTTCGTGGTGATCGTGATGCCGCGAATGAGCTCTTGTTTTTTTATAAGGCGAAAAAAGATCAGCCAAAAATTGACCTGGTCAGGCAACTCTTAAATGAAATAAACGAAGTCTCTCTACTTCACAGCAAGGCATTAGATTATTTACATCTCAAGAACATCATCGGGGATGTTGATTTCGCAGTAGCTGATGCCGAAGCGGACGGAGAAAAAATAAGAAAGATGGAAGCAAAGAAGGAGATGGCGCTGTCTGATGCACAATCAAAAGCCCTCGACAAAATAATCTCTACAGACAGTTCGAAGCTCTCTAGCAAACTGCGGAAAGAAGCATATGAGAAACACGTTGAACAAAAAAACGACCTCGTCAATGAACTTTTGAAAGATATTATTACGACGCTTCCCACAAAAGCACCAGTCCTGTGATGCTTTTGTCCCCCATTACCCATGAGGTGATGGGGCGTATTACATTACAAAAACATTTCGAGAGATGGCCTACTTAGCTCATGTGTTAGTTAAATCTCTCCCTACAGTGTCTTCTTCGTCTTTACCGTAAATCACTTCCCTCTAGCTTCCCCGATCCCGATGGCCCATCAA
>CALBMH010000008.1 GCA_937896365.1 uncultured Alphaproteobacteria bacterium | reverse complement strand
CCGTAATCATGGCTGTAAAATTCGCCTCGCTCGTCACTTTACCATCGACGATTCCCGAACCTTTAAAACGCCAGACATTACCGCGACTCTTTTCCTTCTCTACATGGAGCCGCAGCGTATCGCCAGGAACAACAGGTCGTCTAAACTTCGCTTCCTCGATAGACATAAAATAAACAAGTTTACTGTTGAGATTGATGCCATCCTCTTGCATCGATTTCATCACAAGTGCTGCTGCGGACTGAGCCATGGCTTCCACAATCAACACACCCGGCATGATAGGCTTTCCTGGGAAATGACCATCAAAATACCATTCATTCATTGTGACATTCTTAATGCCAATAGCTTTTTCTGAAAGAGCAAGAATTTCCAAACGGTCAATCAAAAGCATAGGATAACGATGGGGAACCAGCGCCATAATCTCAGTGACATCCAAGATCATGAGCACCTTTTTATTGTCATTTGAGTTCACACGGCCACCTTCCGTTTTTAAGACGTCGACTGTCATTTACTCGCCTTCTTCATTTGTTCTTTAACGATCCTTTCTCGAGAGAGCATGCGTTTAAGCATCACTGTTTGTCTATGCCAATCGCGCGCTGACACAGCTGGACTTCCCGCCACATCCGTCTTCGCTAGAATATCACGCATCACACCACTTTGAGCGCCAATACGAACGCCATCGCCAATCTTAAGATGACCAGAGATACCCACTTGACCTGCAACTACAACATAATTTCCTAACTCCGTACTCCCCGCGATCCCCACCTGTGCGACAAGGATACAGTTTCTTCCAAGCTTTACATTATGTGCTATTTGGACAAGATTGTCGATGCGTGATCCTCTGCCAATCACTGTATCTCCTTGGGAACCTCGATCAATACAGGTATTGGCCCCTACTTCTACATAATCCTCAATCACCACACGCCCCATCTGAGGCATGTCAATGGGTCCTTTTTCATCCATCTCAAACCCAAAGCCACGCTGACCAATACGCGCACCTGGCTTGATATGGACACAAGAAGCGACAAGACAGTAACTAAGCGTGACATGGGAACGAATATGACAGTTCTGGCCAATCGTCACTGCCCTTCCAACAAAAGAATAGGCATCAATGCATGTGCCATCACCAATTTCAGTATTTTCATCAATAATAACATAAGGACCAATAAAACAATTTTTTCCGATCTTAGCAGATGGATGAATCACCGCCGTTGGGTGAATACCCCCCCCCTCATTCAAGGCTGGATAAAATACATTAATAATTTTAGCAAAAGCGCGATAGGGAGTCCTTGTAATAAATTTTATCGTATCCCTCGGCGCAGCATTGGCAAACTCTTCCGCAAGAATCACACCACCAGCTTTTGTTGTCTTAAGATCATCAAGGTATCTTGTATTGTGAAAAAAACTAAGACAGGTTGGGCCTGCTCCTTGAAGCTTCCCCGTGCCATCGAACAGATACTCTGGATTCCCCTGTAACTCTGCCCCCGTAACGTCCGCAACCTGGCTTGCACTCAGGGTCTGTGGGACCCCATAAAAGCGCGGATCGATCATTGAACTTCCTCAATCATTGGGAATACTGAGCTGGCTTAACGAAGCATCCAATTTTTCAATTACCTTATCAGTGATGTCCAGTTCTTGACTAGCAAAAAGTACAATGGACATATCACTTCCCACAGAGCGATTAATGATAAGATCTGCCTCATAGGCCTCAGCAAGTCCATTCAAAATGTCTTGAAGCTTCGCCTCAATACGCTGCGTAATCTCTCCAAACTGGTCATTGAGAGCATTCTTCCTTTGCATCACCATTTGCTCAAGCTCAGCCACTTTCTTATCAAACTCTTGTCTTTTTTTGATAAGGTCTTGATCCGGTTTATCAGCAATTTTTTCTGCGTTCCGTAAGTTTTTATGCTCCTGTCGTAATTCATTTTCGGAATTGAAAATAAGCTGGTTTGACTCACTGTAGCGATCCTCGATAAATTTCCGAAGGGCTCTATGAGGTTCACTCTCTGCCCGTACTCTTTGGATATCAACAACACCAATCCGGATGCCTAATTCTTTCATAAGAGGTAACGAAGAATGCGCTGATCTGTTACATTTGAAAGAAAAGAAGAGGCTCCCACCCCCAATGAGACATAAACTTAGAACGATTAGCCTTTTTACATTCATCACAACTTCGTTTTAAATCCGATAAGAAAGCGCTGAGTATCGTCCATCTTGTCTTTTCTAAAGGGCGTGGCGTAATCAATACGAATAGGGCCAAAGGGCGAATTCCAAGCCAGCCCTACACCCCAAGACGCACGAATATACTTATTGTCACGCACATTCGGTCCTACCTCAGTGGAACGCCATACTGTTCCTATGTCCGCAAACAACGCGCCCTTCACACCGAATTCATTCGGAAGACCGATAGGAAAAAGGGTTTCTGGCGTTACAACCCAAAAACGTGTGCCACCGAGCGGATCACCTGTGCGGCTATCATGGGGTCCAATACCACCGTATTGAAAACCACGAAAAGAATCAGCACCGAGAAAAAAGCTATCTACGATGCGGATTTTCTTCCCTGCTTTTTGCATCACACCATAACTCCCCTTCAAGGCAAAGACCACATCTTCAATGGGAGAAAAATATAAAGTCCCCCCCAAAACATGTTTGAGGTATTTAACCTTTCCCCCCAGTCCTGCAAAGGAGTTAGCCAACGTCAATACGTAGCCTGATGTGGGATCAATCTTGCTATCGCGCCTGTCATAATAGAGAGTTTGTCCCACTTCCGAGGTGACATAATTCCCCGCCTGCTGTTTAAGGAAGTTAGACGCATTAACAGATACATGGCTAACACGGTCTTGTTTAACAGTGTAATGGAGAACTTGGGTGAGATTTTCTGTAATCTTATAACCAAGACTAGGAGAGAGTCCTTTTGTAATTTGGGTATAAGAGCTAAAACGGGTAGACCTATAAGCAAAGGCATCCAAGCTCCCCTCAAGCTGGCGACCGAAAAGATACGGCTCGACGATACCAACGTTAATATCTTGGTGACGTTTAGAGACAGCAAATTCAGAATGGACAACTTGTCCTTTCCCCATAAAATTGCGCTCAATAAACCGAATGGTTCCAATAGGACCATCAACGGTGGAAAAACCTGCTGAGAACGAAAGCTCTCCTGTGGATTGCTCTTCAGTCTTCACCAAAAGGACAGCACGATCTGGCGCACTTCCCTGTTCAACAATAAGCTCCACATTTTTGAAATAACCAAGATCTTTTAAATTACGCTCAGAACGCTTAAGACGCGCGCTATTCAGTGCATCCCCTTCATGAAGAGCAAGCTCACGGCGAATCACATGGTCGCGCGTACGGTCATTGCCTTGAATCTCAATACGTTCGATATAAACCTTGGGACCTTCTTTGATTTCAAGAATGATGTCAACTGTTTGATTTTCAGGATGCTTAACATGCTTTGCTTCGATTTCAGTAAAAGCAAATCCCTTGTTACCAAGAGCTTCTGTAATCTTTTCAATACTCCGCTCAATCATTTTACCACTAAACTGATCACCCGTATTAAAAAGGATAAGGGGCTTAAACTCAGAAGCATTGATAACAGAAATGGTTGACACAAGGTCAATTTGACCAAATCTGTAGGGCTTTCCTTCATCAATACTAAAATTTAAGTGATAGGCATTGTAGTCAGGGGTGATTTCGGCAATAGCTGCAACTTGCTGGTAGTCAGGGTGGCCATGGTCATAATAGTACTGGCGTAAAGCCTGTTGATCAGCATTAAAACGCATAGGGTCAAAAGTATCATCATTCGCAAAGAAACGGAACCACCGGTATTCTTTCGTAATCAAAGAGTCTTTGAGTTTTGATTTTGTATAGTGTTTGTTTCCAATAAAGTTGATCTTGCGCACATAGGTTGTCTCTCCCTCATGAATCTCAAAAACCACATCACAGCGGTTATCATCTAATTGGATGATCTTAGGCTCCACAGTGGCAGCAAATCGCCCCATAGCCCGATACATTTCTAGAATACGTTGTTGGGCGGCCTGAATTTTTGTGCGTGACAAGACTTCACGAGGACGCAACTGAATTTCCTCTTTAAGCTGCTCATCCTTGAGTTTATTATTTCCCTCATAGGCCACGCGATTAACAATGGGATTTTCTTCCACCTGTATAATAAGGTTTTCTCCTTCCACATGGACCTTCACATCATTAAAAAATCCCGTTGCAAAGAGCTCCTTGAGCGCTTGGTTGATTTGCTCCTCACTTGCATGCCCGCCTGGTTTGATCTGGATATAAGAGAGGATGGTCTCGCTCTCAATACGTTTATTTCCTAAAATAGTAACCCCGTTGATGGCTGCCGCAGATTCTTCGGCGTAAGACATTGGTGAAAGAATGCTCAAATTAACCAAGAGCAGACCGGTGATAAGGGCAATTTTCTTCATAAAGACGCTCGTTCTCTCCTAAGCTTTTATACAAACCCAAAATATAAAAAATCAATTCTCACACTAAAATTCGCTACTGAAAGACATAACACTAAAATAAATTTCGGACCATTTCAAAAACCTTGTACCGACTCAGATCATTCCATGTCACAAAAAGCATTAAGCTGACAATCACGATAAACCCTACAAGAAACACATATTCCTGTATCTTTGCCGGCACAGGACGACCGATGACGGCTTCAATACCATAGAACAGAATATGACCACCATCCAGCATAGGAAGAGGAAAGAGATTGAGCATACCCAGATTGATAGAGAGCAGAGCGAGAAACCATACGAAATTTGCAGAACTGGACTGGGCACTTTTACCTGCCATCTCTCCGATAGCAATAATGCCTCCCAGCTCACTTCCCTTGCGCTTACCCATGAATGTCTCCACAAGAGTTGTCACAACATCAGCAGAAAGCTCATATGTTGTCTTAAAAGAGGAGAGAATAGCTTCCATCAAGCCTTTTTTCTCAAATTCAGGCCCTGCTGGCACAATACCCAGCAAAAATGGCTTACTAAAGCCTCCTTCTTTCTTAAGCGACAAGACAACAGGTTGCCTCTGGGGCTGGTCTTTGCGCTCTACTGCTATTTTGAGCTCAACCCCCTCAAAAGAGTGAATAGCCGCACGCAACTCTTTGAAAGTTTCTACCTTTATCTCATTAAATTCAATAATTCTGTCACCAGGTTTCAATCCTATCTGCATTGCAATACTCTCAGGTTTTACTTCCATAATCTTTGATGGAAGAACAGGATGACCTTTGATAGAAAAGAGAAAAAACATGGCAACAACGGCAAAAAGCAAGTTTGCAAAAGGTCCACCAAAGCTAATAGCCATGCGTTGCCACACAGTCTTGCTTTGAAGAGTGAGCGTGTACTCTTCCTTACTCATCTTTGAAATCCCCTCCACATCAGGGCGGCTCGCCGCATCCGCATCACCGAACATGCGTACATATCCACCAAGAGGGATTATACTAAACTTCCATCGCGTACCATGTTTGTCATAGAAGCCAAAAATTTCAGGCCCAAAACCAATGGAGAAAACCTCCACCTTCACCCCGTTACGCCGCGCGGGAATGTAGTGACCTAATTCATGGATAAAAACCAAAACCGTCAGGGCTATGATAAAAGGGAGCAAGTACTCAACAAAAAACATACGTCATAAATTCAAAACGAACACGAATATTGTCATCCTAACGAATTGTTAATCCCTTGCCTAGTGCTATGATTAAAATGCATCTATGTCGAAGGGAAACAAAGAAAACCTAGAGAAACTTACTGCAAAGGAGCACACACTGTAGTCTTCGACTACTCTCCATCAAAAAGACAATCGCCCCCCCCTTTAGGCTGTTAACTTTTTCTTTACAAAGATTAACAAATCATTAAGGG
>CALBMH010000007.1 GCA_937896365.1 uncultured Alphaproteobacteria bacterium | reverse complement strand
TATCAGAAAGGTTAAGGGAGTGTTTGTTTTAGTGAGGGCTTGATTTTTTATCTAAAATGGCGAGAGTTTATTAATGATTTGATGCCCTATGGGTCCATTCATATTATCAGTGAGGTCACCCCTCCCCCGATAACCAATACGGAGTTGGGCTATTTTGGGTGTGGTAATTGTATTGGATGAACTAATATCCTCACGGCGAATCACGCCTATAACATGGATCTCGCGAACTTCGTTGACAAGTCCTAGCTCTTGGCGCCCCTCAATAACCATAGCCCCATTAGGAAGAATTTGAATCACAGTGGCAGCCATATTAAATTTGAGTTTATCTTTTACCGTGTAGCTCCCTGCACCACTCATAGAAGGACTCGACTGAGCATTTAACAAATTTGTTACCCCTCCAGCAGCAGCGGCTGCCCCTGTGGCGGGTCCAACGCCATAGGTTCGATTGCGGATACCATAAAGATTGGCCACACCTGCACTCAAGGTTGATTTCTGATCAATTTTGGGCGTCATCTCAATTTTCTGCTCTTGGTCCATATCAATGGATACAGTTACAATATCCCCCACTTTATTAGCCCGCTGGTCCTTAAAGAAAGCTTTAGATCCCGTTTGCCATAATGAGTTGCAATTGCCTGGCGATTGCTCAATAGGTTCAGGCATGGGCATACTCACCGGTTGGTAATGAGGCAGGAGCGTAGGGTCGTGAATCTGCGATAAGGCAGGAGGTTCACCGATGCGCGAGAGCTTTTCAGCAAGATTACAAGCACTGAGAAGCAAAAGAAGGAGAATGAGTGTGAAAAACTTCATGCGTTCTCTTTTTCCTTTTCCCTTCTCTTAAAAGGAATGTGTTTGAATCTCAGCCGTATGGGCATCCACCACGGTGGCTTCCAATACCTTCTTAACGTTACCCATCGTTTCAAAGATGATACGTTGACCAACGGCACCGTCTTTGAGTGCTCTTGCCCTCGTAATGAGTGTTAGGTTTCCCGTACGATAAAGAATACGCGTAATCCCCTCTCGTTTCACGGCAATGGGTGCTATAATATCCGTTGTTTGGATGGGGGTTAAAACACCCAGAACTTTTTGTCGTGACTGCTTACCGATAAGCTCTTCAGCACGAAAGACATAGGAACCCTTCAATGACGATAGCAGTACTTTCATAAGGACAACATCATCCGCCTGTATCACGTGATGAGGTGATAACGGTTTATTCAGTACAGGCACAGACACCAAAAAATTGACTTTAGCTGTGAGAGGTTTATCCATTCCCTTTGCGGTGAATTGAACACGTCCCTGGCCAAGGTTTTTATAACTCGTCAAATCACGGTTCTCTTCTAAAAGCTTTCTAAGCGGTTGCAGATGGTCAAAAACAAGTTGGATCTCTTGTCCGGGATAATCATTTTTGACATGGTTCTTTGCTTCTTCTTCAAAGTTTGACTCTGCGTCAAAGCTTGGAAGAACGAAGGATAAGACTGTTAATACACCTATTTTAAACATCATTATCTATCCTCCTATCCGTGCATCTTGTTCCCAAATAGCACTGGCTGTTGTCAGAACTTTTGTAAGAAAATTATAATGCTTTTCAATACGCATGAGCTCGATGACATCTTCGAGCGTGTTACTATTAGAAGCCTCACGATAGCCCTGTTTAAGCTTTCCACGCCGTCCCGTTCCTGGCGCTCCTGTGTCTGGTGCTCCTGAAGATTCTGTTTCTTGGAACATCGTATCGCCAATGGCTGCCAAGCCTGAGGGGTTCATAAATGTCACAAGCTCAAGTTGCCCTACTTGCGTTAGTGTTTGCACATTATTCACCTGCACAAAAACTTCACCAGCCTCTGTGATTTTCACTCCCGTTGTCCCCGCCGGAAGTGTTATTCCAGGGCCAACCATATAGCCACTGGGCTGTGTTACGATCGTTCCTATAGCACTCACTGAAAAAACACCCGCACGCGTATACGCAATCGTTCCATCGGGAAGAAGAATTTTAAAAAACCCATCGCCGTTTACCGCAAGGTCTAAGGCATTATCCGTTTTTGTAAGGTCTCCTTGGGCAAAATTGCGTACAACAGCAGCGACACGCACACCAAGACCAATTTCAACACCTGATGGGGTTTTTGTCCCCCCCAATGAGGTATTTGCTCCCGCGGGATCATGGCGTGTATAGGGTAAATCAGTCCCATAAACAGAGGCTTTTTTACCCCCAGGAACGCCTGTTATTGTAAGATTGTGGGATGCCGTCGCAAGTGCTGTCGTGTAATAATTCATTCCTGTTTGAGCAATATGAAGGGCTCTGTCAACACTCACAACCATTATCTCTCCTCTACATTGGGCATCTGTGCTTCTCTTTATCGCTATGCGCTTGTAATACGCAAATGAATCGTACGGCTTTTCGTTGAATCATCCATTTCTATAACCCGTTGTGCTTCTCCATACATCTGCATCACACGCATCAATCGAATGGACTCAGCAATGGGATTGACATTCGCTTGTTCCAGAAAACCTTGCGTGACGTGTGTGGTGCCATCGATGGGAGACTCTTCTCCAAGAGCGATAAAGCGACCTGTTCCCACATACTCAAGATCTTCTTGCTCATCTTTAAAACGCGATACTTTTAGTTTTCCCGCAATGGTCTGAATACCATTAGCATCGAAACCAAGAACCGTTCCATCCCTCAAGACAGAAAAGGTCGCATAGTCAGCAAAATTGAGTTCGCCACTCTCCCCTTGTACCGCATAACCATCCATCGTCACCAAATTCCCGCTTTTATCGAGACGAAAACGACCATCACGGGTAAATTGCTTGAGTTCACCTACTTGCACAACGAAATAGCCAAGCCCGTTAAGAGCGAGGTTATACACATCTCCCGTTGGCTTGAGTGATCCTTGTCCGATATCACGCTTGACCTCACTTCCTTGAACATACGAAATTGCTGGGGATAATCCTCCCAATTTAGGATTGCGATACACGGCCTCAAGACCTGTTTGGATGAGTCCCTTGAATCCTATCGTATCTGCATTGCTTAAGTTTTGTGCAGCAAGAGTGAGTTGTTGCGTGAGGAGCTCTTTTGCAGAGAGCATGACAATACTTGCATTTTCAATGGTTCCGGAGGTTGTAATATGATGAACAGCCATAAGGGTTCTTAAATTCACTGCCTATACGAAACAAAAGATGCAAGAACCATGCCAAGTATTCTTTCCATTGCACAATGAGTGTGAAGGCGATAGGATGGAGCCAAAAATGAAGTCTTCTAATCTTTTTAAGGACAATCAATGACACAACAAAGCGTCGTCGTTCTGATGGGAGGATGGTCGGCTGAGCGAGACGTCTCTTTAAGTTCAGGGCGAGGCATTGAGAAGTCACTCAAAGACATGGGTTATGCGGTCAGAGGTGTGGATGTAACAGAAGACACCGACGCTTTGTTGCAAAGTCTCACACCCAAGCCGGATGTTGTTTTTAATGCTCTTCATGGTACAGGGGGTGAGGATGGTGTGATCCAAGGCTTTTTGGATGTTTTGAAAATTCCCTATACGCACTCGGGTGTGGCATCATCAGCTTTAGCGATGGATAAGGTTCTCTCCCGTAGGATCTTTGAAAACATTGGCCTTGCGACACCCGCTTGGAAGGTTGTGAGTCGTAAGACTCTAAAAGAGGACCCCCCTTTTGAAAAGCCTTTTGTTCTTAAACCTCTTAAGAACGGTTCAAGCCACGGTGTCCATATTGTCACAGATGAATTACCCCCAAACATTTTAAGTGATGACTGGCCTTTTGGTGATGACGTCCTTGTGGAAGCCTATTTGCCTGGCCGCGAAATCCAAGTAGCTATTATGGGAGATAAGGCCCTTGGAGCCATTGAAATTCGCCCAAAAACAGGCTTTTATGACTATAAAGCAAAATATACAGAAGGTTTTGCAGAGCACTTCATGCCCGCACCTATAGAAGAAGAGGATTACACGTCGGTTCTTAGCATGGCATTGCGTACACACAGGGCGCTTGGTTGTAAGGATATTAGCCGTGTGGACTTTATTTTGCATGGCGGGGTATTTCACATATTGGAGTTGAATACACATCCCGGTATGACGCCTCTGTCTCTTGTTCCTGAAATTGCAGCCCATGCGGGTATTTCTTTTCCACACATTCTTAGATACCTTATTGATAATGCTGCGTATAGGACGTGAAGTAGACCATGCGGGTGTCGCGCCTCAAACTGTCACGGAAAAAAAATCCTAAGAGGTACTTTTTTGCGCCCCTATTGCTCTTTTTGAGCCGGTTTCGTTACAGTCTTTCTTTTATAGGCCTGTCTTTCGTTCTCATAGCAGTAGTCTTGAGCTGGTATTTGGGTTATATCGCTCAGTTATCTCATATAACCTCATCGAAAATATCATTTCTTGCCGGCCAGTTTGGCTACCGTCTGAACGATATTTATATACAAGGACGCGTTTTCACAAGTAGGCAGGATGTGCTGAGTGCTGTGGACATGTACCGTGGAGAATCGAGCTTTAAATACCCCCTGAAAGAAATCAAAGGGCGCTTAGAACGTATGCCTTGGATTGTAAAGGCTGAAGTCAGGCGCGAGTTACCAGGAGCTTTGCACATTGTCGTGACTGAACGCAAACCAATTGCCTTATGGCAACACCAGCAACGCTTTTACCTTGTGGACGAAAATGGAATGATCATCCAAGCACCCATGCGTAAACAATTTGAAAATCTCCCGGTCGTCGTAGGACAGGACGCACCACAGCAAACGCCTAAACTGCTGAAGCTTTTGATGGGGTATAAGGAGATTATGCAGCGTGTTACAGCTCTCGTTCGTATCAATAAACGGCGATGGGATCTCATTTTGAACAAAACATTGACTATTAAACTCCCTGAAAATCAAGTGGAAGCAGCAATTTTACGCCTTAACTTTCTTCTTGAGGCGAAAAAAATAAACTTAAACGAACTCATGGCGATCGACCTTCGTCTTCCCAAACAACTGATTGCAAAAGTATCTCCCCATACAGCAGAGCGCTTAAAATTAAAAGGTACCCAAACCTAGGAGAAAAAAGCATGAAAGAAGTGCAATGATACCCAAGCGGAAACGACTGTACGCCCTTGCTAGTATTTTTTTATGTGGGGGGGGGCTTGCCCTTTTTTTGGGTATAGCTCTTCAGAAAAACATTCGTTTCTTTGTTACCCCCCGTCAAATCATGGAAGAGAATATCACCCACCATAAACACCTTCGCCTTGGGGGCATCGTCAAAGAAAAGAGTCTCCAACAAAACGGCTTAGCCTCTTTTTTTATTGTAACCGATGGAACAATTGATATTCCTGTTCACTATATCGGTCTCCTGCCCGATCTTTTTCGCGAAGGTCAAACAATTATTGCTGAAGGAAGTTTTAATCAGGATACCCTTCGTGTATTTGAAGCAAAAACTATTCTTGCCAAGCATGACGAGAACTACAGACCCCCTGATATGAAGCAAAAACCATGATAGGAATCCTTGGCGAGAGCTTGCTTATTCTATGTGGTACACTAAGTTTCATTCATTTATTTAAAAGTGTACGAGCTATCAGCTCACTCATATTTCTTTTCCTACTCGGTGCCTTTTCTCTTTTTGCTTATGCTCATATAAATAATCATTTCGAGCTTCTTAACGTCTTCCTCCATTCCCATACACACAAGCCACTTCTCTATAAAATTGCTGGTACGTGGGCAAGTCATGAAGGATCAATGCTTCTATGGTGCTTTCTCTTGAGTCTATACCAGTGGTTATTCTCCCATACAAAGCTTTCTGACAGCGTTAAACGGACAGGTATCACTCTTTTCACACTGTTACAACTGAGTTTCCTTCTCTTTTTGTATCTTGCCTCAAATCCTTTCGAGAGGTTTATCGATATTCCCTTAGAGGGACAAGACCTGAATCCCGTTCTGCAAGACATGAATTTAGCCCTTCACCCCCCTCACCTTTACCTAGGAACACTGGGGTTTGCAGTGCCTTTTGTCTTGAGTCTCAGCCTTTTGCTCAATCGTAAAACATCACAACACTGTTTTAAGCAACTCTACGCGTTTTCTCTCATTGCCCAAACATTTCTTACCATCGGCATCGTTTTAGGGAGTGTGTGGGCCTATTATGAACTCGGTTGGGGTGGATGGTGGTTTTTCGATCCTGTTGAGAATCTTGCCCTTATCCCGTGGCTTCTAGGTCTTATTCAGATTCACATCACCCTCATTGCTCACAAACAAGGAAAGTACCAGCGCCTCAGTCTTCTTTTAGGAATCATCGTTTTTCTCAGCTGTTTGCTCAGTCTCACGCTAATCCGCTCAGGCACGCTGAGTTCTATTCACTCTTTCGGTGTTGATGAAAAGAGGGGAATTCTTTTACTCATTCTTTTTCTTTTTTGGACAAGCTTTGGTATCTTCATTTATCTTAAGCATCGCCATGACTTTAGCAATTCCTTCGCGCTTGCCTTTGATCGTTCGACCTTTATGCTCATAGGAGCTTTGTTTATCTTTCTATCCTGTATAGCTATGCTTATCGGCACGTTCTCACCTCTCATCACCAACCTTTTGGGCTGGAGTTATACCCTCGACGCAGCGTTTTATAGTCAAACTTTCATCCCCTTATGGCTTCCCTGCCTCATTTTACTCCCCTTGGCTGTCACAATGCCATGGTTATCAGATATCAAGACCTTCAAAAGTTACTCCCTCACCTATTTGATTATCAGCACGTCGCTCTTTTCCTTCCTCGCACTGTACAATAAGATTTCTCTTTTTATTGCTCTTTACCTTGCTACCAGCGCCACTTTGCTTTGGGTATCCTTTCAATACCTTCTCAACAGGTTTTCCTGGGGCTCTCTTGGGCAACCCATCGCCCACAGTGGCTTTGCTCTTTGTGTTATAGGCATTGCGCTCTCAAGTGCACTCTCCACCGAATGTCATACGTTGATGGCAGTAGGAGATAAACACACGATTGATAATATAAGCTTTACCTTAACAGAAGTAAAAAACGTGGATGGTCCCAACTATAATGCTCTACAAGCCTCCTTCACAGTGAATGATTCTATGTCAAAACTACAGGCTGAGGAAAGACTGTATTGGACGCAAGGAACCCGTCACCTCGAAACAGCTCTCACAAATGTCAACGGTCTATCCCAAGTGCTAATTATGCTTAGCCAAAGCTCTCATAAAAACGTCTATACTGTAAAAATCATATACAAACCCTACATCAATCTCATGTGGGGGGGATTTATATGCATGATTCTGGGATTAATCCTTAGTAGTTTGATGCGTTTTCAGCGCATAAGTAATCTGTCAACATAGGGTGAGCTTAGGGTCATTGTCCAAGTCTTCTTTCACACAATCCACAGAGGTGCACTATGATAATCATCGGCGGTAGCAGCCATCCAGGACTTACTGAACGCGTCGCTGAAAGACTTGGATGGGAGCTTATTAAAGCGAATACAAAAAAATTTGCCGATCAAGAACTGAAAGTTCAAATTGATAAAGATCTTTACGAACAGGATGTGGTTATTGTGCAATCAACATCCAGACCTGCAAATGATCATTTAATGGAGTTGTTGCTCCTCGCCGATACGGCGAAAAGAGCTGGTTGCCGTCGCATTACTGCCGTGATTCCTTATTTTGGCTATGGTCGACAAGATCGCCCCTCCTACACCTACGGCCCCATATCGGCCAGCTTAGTGGGTAGACTTATTGAGACGAGTGGTGTTGATAGAATTATCGCACTCGATATGCATACAAAACAATCAGAAGGGTTTTTTAGAATTGGTGTTAAAAACTTGGAGCCAACTGATCTTTTCATTCCTGAGCTTAAGAGTAGGGATAATTATGTCGTTGTATCCCCAGATGTTGGCGGCCTTCCAAGAGCCAAAATATATGCTGCCAAACTGGGAACGGACCTTGCGATCATCAACAAAAGCCGTAGCTCTAGCGGTGAGTGCACAATGTCAGACATTATTGGAAATATCGCAGGAAAGAGCTGTATTATTGTCGATGACATCATCGATACAGGCGATACCTTATGTAAAGCTGCGCATTTACTGATAAACAGCGGTGCCAGCTCAGTAAGCGCTTGTATTACACATGCTGTGTTTTCTGATGACTGTATAGAAAAAATAGAACAAGCGGAACTTGAGGCATTCTATACAACGGACACAATCGACCACCCACAGCTTCCCTCCCATATTAAGGTAATAGCCACGCACAAATTAATCTCAGGGGCTCTATCAATCGCGCCATGATGCCGTTCAAATCTCCGATTGCTATCCCTGTTCTTCTTCCCTAAAAAATGAGTGAGCGAAAACGATCAGAGAACAATTCGCTAAAGAAAACCCGATTCTTGAAGACAGTATGATCCAGACCAGCACTGTTGATGGAGAAATCTCAATTTTTATGCCGCTTAAGCTTAAAAAACGTGGGGGGAGAAAAATGATCTTAGCACCACAGGGTGTGCAACCGGCATCAGAAGATTCCAGTGTTGATCTCACGCTGTTAAAAGACCTGGTGCAAGCGCATTTATGGCAACGTCAATTAAAATCCGGCAACTGTAATGGCATGAAAGAATTATGCGAGTGTTACGATGTTACCGCCAAATACGCCCAGCTGATCTTGCGTTTGAATTTTTTAGCACCCAAACTGAAAGAAGCTATTTTATTTGGCGAGCAGCCCAGGCATTTGAAATTAGTTGACTTGATGAATAACGTGCCAGTGCTCTGGTCAGAGCAGCAAGAAATGTTTGGGCTTGCCATTCTACCTACCTAGAAAAGTATAGTAGAGCTGGACGAATAAATTGGTTGTGTATAGAATATTTCTGTAGTTAACAATACCGCTCATACTATTAAGGTGTCAAAGTGAAGAAAATCGTCGTTGTTTAAGTTAGAAAATTAGGTCTGTTCAGCGGCTCTTGAAAATAGAGAACGCTTTTTTGTTGCTTAACTTTTGAAATTTAAATATCGAGGTTTTTCATGAAGTATGTTTTGCTGCCAGCAATCTGGCTTATTGTTTTTATTGTGGGTCTTCCACAACTTTCTGAAACTGTTTATACACCATCTTTACCTGATATAGCGCAAGCTTTGCAGGCTTCAGAAGCGATGGTGGAATACACCCTCACTATTTACCTCTTTGGGTTTGCTATTGGTACACTCTTTTGGGGTAAACTATCTGATAAATTTAGATCGGAAGAGCGTCGTGTAGGGAAAGAGTGTCT
>CALBMH010000006.1 GCA_937896365.1 uncultured Alphaproteobacteria bacterium | reverse complement strand
GGTAGGTTACCTTGAATTCTTCTTCAAGTGATTTAATTGAGGAGGAAGGGACTGTTTGTTCTTGTTTGATCATGATCGGTGTTGTTTTTTCTGAAACGAGGGAATTTTGATCCTCATCATTATCGCTTTCTGGAGTGAAGCAGAGCTTTAGAAGGTCTCGTTGGTGTGACTCTTGGAGATCCTCTAAGAACAAGAGATTAACAATCTCCTCTTCTGCAGCATTGTCAAAAGATGTGGGGATAAAAATATCGTAACGATTACCAAGATCAACTTTAATTCTCGCGGTTTCTAGGATGATCCAATTATCATCACTGCTATAGGGTGTGTTGCTATGAGCCCCATACCCAAAGCCCATCTCATGATGAAGATATGGTTCAGGCATTATACCTTTGCGGATGTACCAACCGCTGTTAGTCATGACAGTCCCGTTGAAAACAGTAAAGAGATTTGTTCGACTTTGAAGAGCAGCATCACCACCGTAACAGAAATATTGAATGTATTGGGTATTCGGTTTCATATCCGTACCTAGAAAAGCTGTGGGAATATAGCCTTTTGAATCTTTTATATATGCAAGTGAAAAAGGTGACGACGAATCCTTGATGATCCCTGCTTGAGGATTAATAGTATAAATCTCGTATTCTTTCCATGAGTCAAAGACATGATTGACGATCCTTTGATAAGACTCAAAGGCCTTTTGGAAGTATTTAGGGTATATTGTATTAGCATAGTCTGTTTTCCATTGTGACACTTTTGTATTTGAGCCATAAAAAAGATAAGTATCAGAAAAGGAAGAGAATTTTTCACATAAGTTTTTCTGGGTAGTGTTGAAAAATCTTTCTATGATAGAGACAAATTTGAAGAATAGTTCAAATTCTACATTATTTTTTGTATTGAATTCAGATGTAAAATGATTATAGAGCTTCTGTAGGAGCTCCCTATCTTTAGAAAGTTTGAATTCTTCAATGTGTGATTGTATGAAATTTCTGAGAATGGTAGTGTCAGCCCTTTTTTGTAGAGCAGGAATAGTTACTTGCGTTTTATGATTTGTGAGAAGATTGTCCGCTGCGTGACAAAGAGATAAGCCTGTCCAGAGGAATAATAATTTTTTCATTGTTTTCGAAATGTCAAAAATGGGTATTAATTGTTTTTAGTGTGCTGTTTTTTGAGTGTTTATTTCAATAATTATTTCCGTGGATGGGTTTTTTTGTAAATTTCTAAGAGCTTCACTGTGTCAAGATCCGTGTACACTTGGGTACTACTGAGACTTTCATGACCGAGGAGCGCTTGGATGCCACGTAGGTCACCTGAGGCATTCATCAAATGACTCGCACAGGTGTGACGCAAAGCGTGGGGAGTCAATGTCTCAGGAAGGTTATACATCCTGCGGAATGTACGCAAAATGAGCGCTGCTGCGGATGCCTGCAAACATTTCCCGCGCACGCCTAAGAAGAGGGGAAGCTGACTGCCGTGATAGGGGCACTCCCTCAGATAAGCATCAAGGTGAGTACTCACTTCTTTCATAAGGGGAACTTGCCGTTCTTTACTTCCTTTTCCTTTGATGATGAGAACATCTGCTGTCACCTGTGATTGTTTTAGACTCAGTGCCTCGGAGATACGCAAACCCGTACCATAGAGCAGGATAATAAGAGCTTTATTACGCAATCCTACCCAGGGTTCATCGGGAATAAGATCAATATTTTCCATAAGAATATGAGTTTGTTCACTTGTAAGGGACCGTGGCAATGTTTTTTTGACATTAGGGGCTGTGAGCAGGAAAAAAACTTCAGAGCCAATATGCTTGTGTTTGAGTAGATGACGCCAAAAATTCTTGACAGCCGCTACGGCTCTTGCATTGGATCGTTTATCAAAATCATTGTATCGTGATGCCAACCATGCGCGACAATCCCGTAAACTCAACGTATTGAGGTTACTCAGATCGGCAGGAGCGCCTGTATGACAAAAGATAAAATGAAGAAAATTCCTTACATCATTATGGTACGCCATACACGTATGCTCCGATAGGCGGCGCTGCTGCCGTAGATAATTTTGCCAGTTTTGGATATGATCGCCCAAATGATGCACAGTCTTATTTTTCTATGAACCTACCCACCTCCCACCTTAAACCAGGGCTCTATCTTGTGCCAACGCCTATTGGCAATTTGAAAGATATCACGCTACGTGCCATTGAGATACTCAAGGCTGTCAATGTGATTGCGTGCGAGGATATGCGAATAAGCAGTAAACTCCTCAGCCACTACGATATTAAGACGAGACTGCTTTCTTACCACGAGCATAATGCTGAAAAAATGCGGCCTAGGATTTTAAAGACCATCGCGGAGGGGGGTTCTGTGGCACTTATTTCTGACGCTGGAACACCGCTTATTTCGGATCCTGGATTTAAACTTGTGCGTACCGTTCATGAAAACGGGCTTTACCTTACATCGCTTCCAGGACCATCCTCTGTGAGCACTGCCTTGACACTCTCAGGTTTTCCCACCGATCATTTTGTTTTTGCAGGATTTGTCAAGGATGGTGATTTTAAGACCCTATCGCGGATTCCTTATACGCTTATTTTTTTCTCCACAGCCAATAAACTTTTAAGAGATTTAAATAGCATGCAGGCTATTTTTACTCATCGTGACGTGGCTATCACGCGTGAGATATCGAAACTTTTTGAGGAAGTGAAGCGTGGCAGTTTTTCTGAAATAATGGAGCACTATGGCAATCATCCACCCAAGGGCGAAATAGTAGTTATCCTGTCACCACCCACTATGCCATTCGAAATAAATTGGGAGGAGATCTATAAGAAAATTAGACAACTCAAAGATACAATCAAAGCAAAAGACCTCTGCGAAATGCTTGCCAAAGAACACGGGGTTCAAAAACGAGAGGTTTACAGGTGCATTCTATCTCTGAAATCCAAGACATCCAAACCGCAACAACAGCCACTGGAAACTATAACCAAAACCTAGGTTTTTTAGACGCGCCCAGGGCTCCCTGGGGAAAATCCATGGAATGCCCTAACGCCACTTTCTTATTTGTTCTCGATATTATATTTAGCGCTCATTTGCAAGTAAGCGATTTTTATAGGACCTTTCAGGCGCTCACGACCACCCCAGCCATGACTTTCCCCTGATTGCCCTTGTCCCATAATACTCACCGGATTTTGTTGTTCCGTGCTTCGTAGACCTTTTACTTTGACACTCATACCCTCAGCCATTTGTTTCGCGAGAGCATTTGCTTTTTGAAGAGCATCGCCGTAAAGGTCTTGTTCTACCTTGAGCTGATTTTTGAGATAGTACCGTGGATTGGAATCCCAATCACGTTGCGTAATGATAACACCCTCTTTAATGAGCATGTCTTGTTCTTTGACAGCGGCAATAACAGCATCCACATTAGTAGTCACGACTTTTATGCGAGACTGTAGAATATAGCGGGAATTATCGGGGAGTTTTTGAACATCGGCTTGTCCCCATTCTCTTGCGAATTGGTCTGTGATTTGCGGGCCACCAATCATAAGTTCATCATCCTTGAATCCTTTTTGCTTAAGAAAAGAGATGATGGCATCACGGTCTCTAATAAATTTTTCTTGAAGAATTTTTATATCATTGCCCGTGTTTTGAAAACCGAGACGCCAGATCACATAATCAGCCCTTGCTTCCTTTTCAACAGACACATTAACTGTAATGAAACGATCTTCTGTCGCTGGGGCTCTTAACGACTGAGAAATAAAATATCCTGCAAGAACTGGACCGATCGCGATGGATAACCCTAGCGCTACGAACTTCAAACAGTGACGTCTTTTGGCGCAACAACACTTACTCATGTTACATTTGCAGTCAGGACACATCTCCTTCGCACAGACGCACTCGCTCATCGCGCAACCACAACCTTTACATTTTTCATTCATGGAAGAAACTCCTCTAGTTAGACCTAATCATGAGGTAGAGCAAAAGAGTTAATTTTATGTTAATAAAACTTATTCTTTTTGTTTTTGATCTCCTTTTGTTTTTTTATCTGCCACACTTTTTGTGTCTTTGGCGCTGTGTTGCGTTGTCTTAGCAGACTTCTCCTTAGCATTTTCAGCAGCTGCCTCTGCGATAGATTTGAAAGAAATAGCCACATACTGTGCCGGAAGCCCTCTGCGTGTGACAGTCAACAAAACACTCGGGCGCTTGGAATCTTGTTTGCGAATCTCTTCGATAGACTTTATGACCTCCTCGGGTTTTATTGTCGGTCTCAGATTGACTTCATTGATGATATCACCTTTTTTGAGACCACAGTCCTCAGCACTGGAATTTTCCTTAACCTCTACAATTAACACCCCACCTTTTATAGGAGATGCGTCCGGTACAGGAGGATGTGCATTCTCTACAAGAGTCCTAGGCATTTCAGCAAGGCTCATACCAAGGATTTCCATCACTTTCTCCGGTGATGTTTGCATAGTTTGCTTTGTGACATCATCGACAGTCAAGTTTGCAGGAAACTCAGCAACATTGACATTCAGAGATAATTCTTTGCCATCGCGCAAGATTTTCACAGGTACGGTTGTTCCTATGGGTGTTTCACCCACAACACGCGAAAGTCGCTGCTTATCACCAAGCTTCTTACCGTCGAACTCAATGATAATGTCATTTTCTTTGAAACCCGCTTTTTCAGCAGGACTATCCCTGTTCACAGCCTTCACAATGCCACCCCGTGCCTCACCAAGCCCCAGACTTTCAGCAATCTCAGGCAAGACAGGAGAAATGGAAACACCAAGCCATCCGCGCTTTGTTCGGCCGAACTCAATCAATTGGTCAATCGTTGCTTTAGCAAGGCTTGCTGGGATCGCAAAACCAATACCAATGCTTCCCCCACTAGGAGAGAAAATCGCTGTGTTAATACCGATGACCTTCCCATCTGTATTCAACAACACCCCCCCTGAGTTCCCCATATTAATGGAGGCATCATGCTGAATAAAATCATCCACAAGATCTGTCGATTTATTTTTGGCACGAAGTACAATGTCACGCCCTTTGCCTGAAATAATACCGGACGTTACTGTGCTCCCAAGACCAAAGGGATTACCAATGGCAAGGATAAATTGACCGACGGTCGCTTCATCAGAATTGCCCCATTCAAGGACAGGCAATCGACGCTTCTCAACAGGCAAATTCTCAAGCTTAATACGGAGTAGAGCAAGATCCGTACGCTCATCACTTGCATGGAGAACAGCATCGACTTCCATCTTATCCGCCAATATAACCGTAATTTTTGTAGCATCGGCAATGACGTGGTTATTCGTAACAACAAAAGCTTCTTTATCCGTTACTTTAACAATAAAGCCCGATCCAACAGACTGAACACGCTTGGGTTTTTCTGCTTGCTCAAAAAAATCCTTAAAAAGCTCTTCAAAAGGAAAACCAGGGCCCATTTTCGGGCCTTCAGGCACATGAGATTTTTGGTCGACGACTTGTGTTGTTGACACATTCACAACGGCAGGGGTGGCTTTCGCCGCTACTTCTGAAAATCCTTTGCGAAAATCTGCGACACCTCCCGCAGGCGTAGATGTCGTTGATGCTTGTGCCGTTAACGCTGGTTGATCTGCACTGCCGCTCGTTTTCGCTGGAACCACAAGCTTTTGCTCAATCAATCTTATCTTTTCTTCTATTTGCTTTTTGACTTCAGAGTCGACTTTCTCACTGATCTTTTTCTCAAAAGATTCTTGGAACTGTCTCATAGTGTCTACCGAAGATGTCGGAGATGATGGTGATGGGTTTGTTCCTTGGATTTGCTGCCTAATCGTGTCCATACGCTCGCACGCAGGCAATGTCAAAAATGTTGATATAAAAAGAAGAGTCGATAGGCGGTTAAACATACAAAACCTCAGAACCTTTTAAGTCAATTAATCTTTGATCTGCTTTTCAGGATGCCCGAAAAATCTAAACAAATCGTTATCAGTAGACAAAATAAACGATGTCTGCGATGTCAGTGACTCATCATAAATTTGCATGGATTTATAAAACTGGTAAAAGTGAACATCCTTGCCAAGCTCCACCGCGGTAATCTGAATCGCTTTCCCTTCTGCTTCACCCCGAATTTGCTGTGCCTTCTTTTGTGCTTCTGCCAAGATGATGGTCTGCTCAGCTTCTGCTTTAGCACGAATACCTTGGGCTACCTCAGAACCTTTCGCTCGGTTTTCTGATGCGATACGATTAAGCTCAGCGTTCATACGGGCAAAAACAGCATTACGGTTTTCAGAAGGAAGCTCCGTTTTTATAATGCGTACATCGATGATCTCAATGCCAAGACCCTTGGCGAGTGTTTTTACTTCTTCCTCAATCTTGCGCATAATCTGGGCACGCTCTTCTGTAAGAAGCTTTCGAAGTTCAATTTTTCCAAGCACATTACGGACAGAACTGCTGATAATTGTCTCTAGCCGTAGTCGTACCCCTCCTTCATTGGCAGGCTTTATCGTTTGAAAAAAAAGCACTGGATCTTTAATAACATAACGGGTGTACGTGTCAACCACGAGGCGTTTTTGGTCAATGGTTGTAATGGGAATAGGCGGCAAATCGTAATCGAGAACACGCTTTTCATAGAAAATCACTTCATCAATAAAAGGAATGCGTAGTTTTAATCCAGGATCAGTATGAACATGTGTCAAGGCACCGAAACGAAGCACAATAGCTTGCTTTGTTTGATCAACCGTGAACATCATAAAATTAAGAAGGGTAAGGACAGCGCCAAGGATAATGAAAAAGGGAATTGTCAAACGATGGGTCATTACTTTGTCTCCGTTTTTGCTGTTTCGGGAACCGGCTTTCTGAGCTCGTTAACGGGCAGATAGGGCACGAGATTACCAACCTTTGGATCAAGAATGATCTTTGGTGAAACTTTGAGTACACGCTGCATCGTATCCATATAAGAGCGAGCAAGAGCTACCTTTTTATTCTCACTGTAGGCTTTGTAAACAAGATTAAAACGGGAGGCTTCACCTTCGGCTTCAGCAACTGTTTTTTGTGCATACGCTTGGGACTCTTGCATAATTTTTTCTGCGTTACCGCGAGCTACAGGTACAATCTGATTACGATAAGACTCTGCTTCATTTTTCAAACGATCGGCATCAACGAGTGACGCTTGAACATCGTAAAAGGACTCAATAACCTGCGGAGGGGCTTCCACACGCTGAAGCTGGAAGCTAACGATATGAACCCCAAGTTTATAAGAGTCAAGAATTTTCTGTAAGAGCTCCTGAGCACGCGTGCTGATACCCTCTCGCCCTTCTGTAAGGGCAGACCTGGCTTGTGTTTGCCCCACAATCTCACGAATAGCGCTTTCAGACGCTACAACGATAATACCTTCAGGATCACGGGCCGTGAAAAGGAATTCACCCACATCCTTAATACGCCACTGGACCGTGTAGCTGATAATAACCATATTTTCATCTGATGTCAGTGTCAGAGCTTGTTCGACATCACCATTATCGCTGTTTCCACTTCCACCTTTAGCGTCAGCCGTCATCCCACCATCAATGCGGTTGACAGCGGACACTTTTTGAATAAAGACTGACTCAAAGGGTGCGGGTAGATGATATTGCAAACCGGGACCAACAGTGCGCATCATCTCACCGAAACGGAGAACAACCCCTACCTCTCCTTCTTGAACGCGAAAAAGTCCCAAAGCGAACCATACAGCCAAGGCACCCAAACCGAAAAGAACGAGGAATCCTGCTCCTTGGTACTTTGAAGGGCCACCATTGCCATCAGAACCACGACCGCCTCCGCCTCCCATTACTTTTTTCAAACGCTCTTGTAGGCGATTAATCATCTCGTCAACAGGATTATTTTTATTCTTCTCCCATATATTCTTCTCCGCCCGATCATCGTTTTTGCGCGGGCCCCAGGGGTTTTTTGGATCGCTCATAATTATAAAATCGTCTACATTCCTTATTGTCTAGTGCCTATCATAACTTTATAGTACTGGGGCGGGAAGAGTTATTCATAAGATTTTATAAAAATGTCCACCCCCCAAGATCATCTGTTTCGACGCAAGAAGTACGTTCTCGGTGTGAGAAAAATTATTGCTGTGGCGTCCGGCAAGGGAGGTGTTGGCAAATCCACAGTAGCGGTAAACTTGGCTGCGACACTTCATCACACAGGGAGTAACGTAGGGATTTTGGATGCAGACATTTATGGCCCCTCTCTTCCAACCATGCTAGGCCTTGGAACGAAACCTGAGGTGAGTGAGCAAAAAAAGCTTATTCCCCTCAGGGCCTACGGCATGAAAGTGATGTCTATTGGTTTTATGGTGCCCGAAGAGTCTCCTATTATATGGAGAGGTCCTATGGTTCAAAGTGCTTTTCTCCAGCTCCTTTTTGATGTGGCGTGGAGCCCCTTGGATTATCTGATTCTTGATATGCCCCCAGGAACAGGAGATATCCAACTGACTTTGGCGCAACAAGTGCATATTGACGGCGTTGTTATCGTTTCTACCCCCCAAGATATTGCGTTGATTGACGCGCGAAAAAGCTTCCATATGTTTCGAAAAGTCGATGTGCCTGTTTTAGGCATGATTGAAAACATGAGCGTTTTTGAATGCCCTCATTGTTATCACACGACACATATTTTCAGCCATCATGGTGCTCGCAAACAAGCCAATGCTTTGGGCATACCTTTCCTTGGGGAGATTCCCCTTGACCTGAGTATCCGAGAAGGAGGTGATAAGGGAAAACCTGCGGTACTTGAAAATAGAAAAATCTTGGAAATTTATAGGAAAATAATTGAAAATCTTTAAGAAATATTTCTTTTGATACTGTGACAACTTTTTTTAGAACAATAACCAAAAATGAAATTAGAGTGAAATAAAAAATTTTTGGAATAGTAAGCATCATTTTCATAGAGAATATAGGGATGTCTATCTTACTCAGGCTATTTCTACATTGCTTACATCAATACAATGAAAAGAGGATAACAGTGATAATTGCTTGGACAATACCAATGCGAAGATTCTCTTAAAAATCACAATACTTTGTGGGCTGAGAAATTGGAAAAACACCCCAGCAAAGATGATTATAAAAAACACGCTGGTTTATATAGGAGCATTCTATACGGTTGGGATACATAAACTTTTGGAAGCGAAAGGCTTTATATTTGTACGACACCTTATACTTATGTAAGGGATTTTTGTATGGCTACGCGATTTTGTTGCCGCTTTAAAGCAGATCGAG
>CALBMH010000005.1 GCA_937896365.1 uncultured Alphaproteobacteria bacterium | reverse complement strand
CACTGCTGCCTCCCGTAGGAGTCTGGGCCGTGTCTCAGTCCCAGTGTGGCTGATCATCCTCTCAGACCAGCTATAGATCGCAGGCTTGGTAGGCCTTTACCCCACCAACTACCTAATCTAACGCGGGCCGCTCCTAAGGCGGTAAACCTTTCCACTTTCGTGCTTATCCGGTATTAGCGATCGTTTCCAATCGTTGTTCCGAACCTTAGGGTACGTTCCCACGCGTTACTCACCCGTCTGCCACTCCTGTATTGCTACAAGCGTTCGACTTGCATGTGTTAAGCATGCCGCCAGCGTTCGTTCTGAGCCAGGATCAAACTCTCATGTTAATCTTCCCACAAAGGGAACATTTTTATCTCAGCCTGCTAATGCAAACTAAAACACTCATGAGTAATGCGCTATCTAATAAAAGATAAACGCTTCTCAAATTGACTTGGATCCTACTTATCAAAAACACTGACGCGTTACTTCTTAAAAAAAGTAACACACCATTTTATATGTTCATTACTGTCTATATTTTATAAGGCTAATCTCCTTTTTCTTCAATGTTAACCCTCAACAACCTCCCCTACACCTTTAAGTGTAGATCTTAATCGTTAATCTTTCGTTAACACCACAAAAAAATGACTAGCCTCCAGTCAGTATCAAAGCAGCATCCTTAAACGCTGCCTCCATACCTTCCTTATCTCCTCTTCACTTCTCAATAGATCAAAATCTTTCTGACGTTTGCCCCCGGTCAGAGACACACCAAACATCACTAGTTCTACCTAGATCCTTTTAGCAGCAGAACACTCACTAGGCCCTCTTCCCAAGAAAACCCTTCGGCTTCCGCTATCCCCAGCGCCTCAGCACCGCGTCATGAACGTACTTATAAAACAACACACACCAAATCGTCAAGCTGTTTTTTAAAGTTTTTCAATTTAAAGTTTTTGATGTTTTAAGAATGGACATTTTGTCACATATATGCTCCACTTAAAAAGTTGCAATGGTTTTATTTTAGTTAAATTTTAGGAGAATAGTATGACAAAAGCTCTTATAACACTTGCAGTTTTTTATTGCCAGCTCTGTTGCATACAGACTATAGCAAGTGAAAATAATGATGGATATAGCAATGTAGACGCGCCTCGAAAAACACTCTATAGCACTGTGAGCGACGCACTATGGAATTGCACCCCAGAATGTATTAAACCCTTAATTCCTTCAACCAATACTGTTGTTAACGGTGCTATCCTCACGGCAGTGTCAGTAGGGACAGTCCTAACAGCCATCACATTTGCACAGGGAGAACAAAGAGGGAAGCAATTCGATATCAAATTAGATAACGGCCTTAAAACTCTTAACACTGGCTCAACAATTTTAAACCAAGTAAGAGAAATGCAAGCGAAGCTTTCCCCTAGCAATACCTTCTTCTGTCAAAGGACGGTGGAGACTCGTAATTCTTATAATGCCTACTACGCTCGTGCATGCCAGGAAGGCCCGAGCACTGCTCCCTATAGCGTATGCCTTGATGACACCTATCCTAAAATATATAGAGACTTTGACTGCTCTCGCTATTGGGGGAAAGACGGCACAGGTGCATTCTTCGTAACGTTCCTTGAAGTCGATGATGGCAGTGATAATCTTAAAAACATTACTTATAAGTATGATTCAGTTGCTAATGATCTTTTAAGATACCAAGATGGTGGGAAGAAGTGTCTTGATCCTGAATGCGTTAAAGGCGGATACGCGATGAAAAGTTATAAATGGACCCAACTAAATATGCAAAATGCATGTCCCGAGGATAATGTTAATCCTAGCATTCCTCTCACCTCTAGCAATGACAACGCAAATACTGCTGAGAATAGTTTGGCTGTAGATCAAATCTTACAACAACGCTTAGAAAGAAAGCGAAAAGAAGCCACAAAGATGAGAATGCAAGCTGCTGTTAAAAAAGCAATACCGAAGAAATAATCCATAAACGGTGATAGGGATGATCGTAAGAAGAGCTTCTTTTGGGCTCTCTTACCCTACTCTTACATCATGAGTGTTGCTGACATGTAGACCTTTCAACTTTATTTATTACGATCATGATGAAACCGTCTCACTTATAGACTTAGATTGTTTATATCTCATCTTAGAGATGACTAACTAGATAGTAAAAAATTATCTCTCCCTCACTAAGCAAATTTAAGAAATTATTTATCTTTCCAGATTAGAATCAGGATAAAGAGTTATAGCACATCCTATGCCATGTATTATTACCATTATTTATTTTTCATGTTATTGTCACTATCATTTACACTCATTTTGCATGATGCTAGTGCAGATAGTAGTTACGACAACAAGCATCCCCCTTCCACGCTTCAACAAAAAAGACATATTCAGATCAAGAGAAAAGATACCGAAAAACATGCTCGTGGTGAGGAAGAGAAAAAACATCACTTCGAACAGAGCATGAAGTACTCTGACGGTAGCGGCTTCACAACAGCAATAGTTCAAGGTGAAGTAGCCCCGGTGGAGCGTATTGTGACTGTGATGGACAATTTTCTTCATCAAATACCAAAAGATTTAAAGACTTTTCAAAAAACAAAGGAAACGCTTTCTATCCTTGTAGAGTTTTTTGATAAGATCCTTAGGAATGTTGGTTATAACCCTGATAACCCTGATGCCCCCTTAAGTTGGGATCAAGCTGTGTGGCGCAATTTCGTTGGACCCCTCGATGAGAAAATTCTGGTGATTCTTAAAAGTGTTATGGATGATGCGTGCGAAGTACTGATTGCGCCTCCACAAAAACAAAGCCTTTTGTCTCAAGCAAAACAGTTTTTCAAGAAAGATATGCAACGAAAACTTTCACCTCAAACAATCACACACTTACAAGAACTTATTGCATCAATGAGTATTGTGATTATAAACCTTAAAAAATACATTACTGGATTACCACCCAAGGCTGCAAAAACAAAGGAAAACCGCATTGTGTTTGCAGCCTATTATGAGAAATTTAATAATATTTTTAATGAATTTATGGGGATTTATCACACAGAAACGCAACCTCCTCAGCGTCGTCATTCGGCATCGGATAATATGAACCAATTCCAAGAGCGCTCCACAACAAAGGGAGGAGGTACATCCAGTTTGAGTTCTATCGGTCAAAATATCAAGCAACGCATGTGAGGAAACGGCTCCTATTAGTGCTTAGGGGTAAGAATAACAAGTAGACTAGCATAAATAGAACCTCATAGCTGTGCTTCACTGCCCCTCCTAAAAATTCTAGATCTAATACCCTGTTTGCAATCTTTCAATCAACTGATTGACAGTCGGAATAAACCCATTGGCATAAAATGGATCTTGGCTAAAACGATAGGCACCATGTCCCGCAAACATAAGCTCATGATCGACATCGCCACTGTGACTAATAGATTGAAGAGTTTTTTGAATACAAAATGAACGAGGATCTGTTTTCTTACCCGTTGTTCCCTGTTCATTTTGTGCCCAGTTGCTAAACCGGCATGCTGACAAACATCCCATGCAGTTGATTTGGTCTGTCAAAATCTCATTTGCTTTCTCTGGCGCCACGAAGATAAGCGTCGTATCAGGAGTCCGCATCGCCTCCGTAAACCCCTGGGACACCCAAGATTCTACTTGTGCTTTATCATGGAGCGTCAAAAAGACTTGCCGACCACGAACTCCCACAGCAAAGGATTCCGTATGATCTCCCACCGACGCTATTGAATAAGACACCTGGCGATCAGCACGATCTTGCAACTCTTGCAAAAAGGGATTGCGCACTGCTGATGAATAAAACCCCGTAGGACTAAAACGATTGAGGTAAATATCGCCAGGCTTGAGTGCCAAGAGCTTGTGCTTCCACGCTGATGAAATCGGGCTTTCTTGGGTGAGAAGCGGCCGCGTTCCAAATTGAAAGGCAATGGGACCAATGTCCTTGTTATCGAGCCAATCCGCCCACTCCGAAAGCCACCACACGCCCCCTGCCATAATAATGGGCACATGAGACAAGCCAAGCTCAGTCATTACTTTGCGCAGCTCAATGACACGGGGCATTGGATCTTCGGGTATCTCTGGATCCTCCGAATTGGAAATACCGTTGTGTCCCCCTGCCCTCCATGGATCCTCATACACCACACCCCCAAGCCACTGAGGAAATTTATGATAGGCACGCTTCCACAAAATACGAAACGCACGTGCCGATGACACGATAGGATAGTAAGACACACCATAGTGCACACAGATCTCTGCCAATTTATAAGGCATACCCGCACCACACGTCACACCATGAACTAGACCCTTTACCTGGGATAGAACGCCATGCAAGATAGGCTCCACAGCGCCCATCTCCCAAAGCACATTCATATGAATACGACCAAAGCCACCAGACCTTTCATGGGCAACACGAGCTTGAGTTATGCCCCCTTGAATAGCGTAGCGGATCAGCTCTTCATGACGTTCCCGACGCGTCTTGCCACGATAAATCATAGGTATAATGTCCCTATTATCATCATACGAATCAGCATTTACCGCTGAAAATGTACCAATCCCCCCCGCTGCTGCCCACGCACCAGAACTTTCTCCATTGGATACAGAAATGCCCTTCCCCCCTTCTACAAGGGGAAGCACATCATCCTTTCCTGAAAAACGCAGGCGCCTAAGGGAAACCATACAAAAATATCCTACCATAATTTTACAGCTATAATTCTCCATCCGACTATACGGCGGAATGGAAGGTGTTGCAAGACAGGAAGGCGAACAGAATTTCTAAAAAATCCCTGCTCTTAAGCTTTCCTTAACTCTCTCCGTGGTATACTAACCTTAGTAGCGGTAAGTCAAGGAGTGAGATTATCCGCTCACCTTTTGCACAAGAATTTGTTTATAAATCCCTGCCAAATTATTAAAATTAATTGCATCAAATGTCTTTGGCTGATCGAGAAGGCGGATGGCATCCTCAAAGTGTTTGATATACGTAAACTCACCATCACTAAAGGCCTCATTGATAATCTGTCGCAAGCGATTCGCCATTCTTTTGTCGAGTGTGGGGTTGGCTTGGCTAAGAAGTTGCATAAGAGTGGGGATGACTTTCACAGCCTCATCAAAATTACGGGGATCATTGCGATTATCCTCATCCAGCTGAATACGTTTCTTAATCGATGGCGCCATCTGAGACAACACATACTGTGACATAGTGGATTCGAGTCTCACTGCCACCGGCATCTCCACATACCCATACACACGTGCGTGTGGAGACTTTCGTGCATAGCGGATTTCTGGAATCCACTTGTCAAGCATGCCTAGGAAAAAGTCATCCTTAAGCTCATTAAAACGTGATACTGGCTTTTGATCCTTACCATCACTATCTTTTAGATAAGCATGACCATCACGCTCCAATTTCTTCCAAAAAACGTCATCATCATGCGTGGCGCTATGATCCTCCATGATCTCCACGGGAATAGCTTTTGCACCGGCTTTTTGGTCTTTGAGAACTTCAAAAATTTTATCAATAAAAACCACATATGCATGATCAGGAGCTAAAACAACCTTGAAGGGCGTATTCGTATCACGGGCTGACCGCCCTTTGTTATGAGGTAGTGACGGACGGCCTCGTTGTTCAATTTTGTACCATCGGTCAAAGGCTTCCTTTGAATAAACAACCATAGGAGGGCGTACTAGTTCCAGCGAAACATAAAAAATATCGCCCGTATGTTTTTCTTTTAATGCTGCTGCGTTTTTAATCTCGATAAGTTTTGCATTTTCTTTTTTCTGTCGATCTTCGTCCGTTTCTTCCTTAATATCCGATGCAAAAGAATAGATTGTTTCTTCTTTTTTCATGTCGCTTAAAAAGCCACCCAGCTTGTCTTTCACTGACCCTGTTAACGATTTAACGTCCGACTTCCCGCTTTTGAGGAGATCTTTTGCTTGATTTTGAATATCACCTACCCCCGATCCCTTCAGAACTTCTTTGCCTCCGACTCCCTTGAGAAGTTCTTCCACTTTTCCATTGTTTAAAGTTCCTGTAATTTTTTTAAAAGGATCCTTTTCTCCTTGTCCTTCATCAGCATCCTTCCCCTTATCTTCACTCTTGTCTGATTTTTTGTCTTTTTTCCCACCCAAAAGCCCATCAAGAGATCCGCCACCAAGAGTTCCCAGTAGTGCACTGGCCTTACCTTCAAGACTTTTAAGAACTTTTTGGGCCCCCTTCTCGCTTTTGCCCTCATCGCTCAAATCGTCGTTATCATCCTTCTTCGCATCATCGCCCTCTGCTATACCGTCATTGGACGTATTTTTCTTTGTCTTCTTTCCTTTCAAAAGACCTTTGAGGGAAGTTGTCCCTTTTTCAAGGAATTTTCTTGCATCCCCTAGGGGATTTCCTCCTCCTATCTCATTCAAAAGGCCTGCTTTAAGGTTACTAGTAGTAAAAATAAGGCAAAACGATACAAACAGAGCTAAAAACATGAAAGACTACGGATAGGAGAAAATTTGATACTATCTTATGAAAATTTTGTTAAAAATAAGTTACTTTTTGGCAAAATTTCTAGGAATTCTCAAGGGTGCACCTAAGCGTAGGGCAAGCATCCGTTCCCTAGGCAAAAAACTCTCCAACCCTCAAAATTTCCCATTCCAGATCGACTCCTGACTTCTCTAAAACGCTTTGACGAACGCGCTCACCCAGTTCCTCGAGGTCTTTAGCTGACGCGTTTCCAAGATTAAGCATAAAATTACAATGTTTTTCGGATATCACAGCATCGCCATTCATCATGCATCGGCATCCTGCTTCGTCAATAAGTTTCCACGCTGAATGATCTCTAGGATTCTTGAAAGTACTTCCTCCCGTACGCCCCTTGACAGGTTGGGTTTCTTGGCGTCTTTCCAAGATAGCATGCATCGTACGTTGGATCTGCTCAAGGGGAGTAGGCGTTACGCAAAAAGCAGCCTTTGTAAAGATCCAGTCTTTGGGGATAGAACACTTGCGGTAGCCAAATCCCATCTCATCAGGAGCAAGACGGTGGACTTCACCATCAAAGGAGACAGCCTCCACCCACAACAGCCGATCCTTCGTCTCTACCCCGTAAGCCCCTGCATTCATGGCCAACGCCCCTCCAACGGTGCCTGGAATACCAATGAAAAATTCTAAGCCCCCCAAACCATAGGATTGGCAGGTCAAAGCTAGTGTGCGATCTAAACAACCGGCGCCCACCTCTACGACTGATTCTTTCACCTGAATTTTTACAAAATCCTTCGTCAGTCGAATTGTAACTCCCTTGATACCTCCATCACGTACAATAATATTTGACCCCGCACCAAGCACAAAAAGCGGAAGAGTATTTTGCTTGAGGAAAGAAACAAGATCATCAAGATCTTTAGGCTTAAAGAGGATCTCCGCAGGTCCACCGACAGCGAACCAGGTTAGGTTCCTAAGCGGCGAATGGAATTGGTATTGACCCCTTACTCTTGGAAGAGACGGCAGAGGGTCTAAGAGAGATTCAGCAAAAAGAGACATTTGTTATCCAATAGAAAGTTGCTGCATAGCTAAAGAATCAGGTTCATCAAAAGCCAATTGGTCAAGCTGTCCTGGAAGCGACGCCGCCCAATACGTAACTGAACCAGCGCCCATACAGAGCACAAGGTCACCCTTAACTGCAAGGGTACGCACGATAAACGGAAGCTCCTTAGGATCTTCGATCTCGTACACTTCCTTTCCAAGAGCACGCATCTCATTGGCAAGACGATGGGACGATAGACCATCAATAGCTTTCTCACCCGCAGAATAAATAGGCGATAAGATGACCCTATCAGCACTCTCAACGCACCTCACAAAATCCTTAAAAAGCGCTTTGATACGCGTATAACGGTGCGGTTGCAAAACCGCAATTACACGTCCTTGTGTTGCTTGACGCGCGGCCTTCAGCGTTGCTTTAATCTCAGCAGGATGATGGGCATAGTCATCGATAACTGTAATACCATGACTTTCACCTACTTTCGAAAAGCGACGCCTCACCCCTTTAAAGTGGCGTAGTGCACGCGTAAGCACTTGGTCACTCATACCCAGTTCTTGAGCAATAGATACAACAGCGAGAGCGTTTTGAACATTATGCTCTCCCATCATCGGCAAGAAGAACCCTCGGATACGGCGAGGCATGAGCGTCAATGTTGTCAAGCTTGGCTGGATTGTTGGCGGTGTAATATCCACATCAAACTCAATCCCCTCTCCTGTTGGATGGAGATTAACAGCGCGAACTTGAGCCCCTGCCTGTAAGCCATACGTTATAATACGTTTATCGACAAGGTCTGGAATCAGCTTTTGGACCTCTGGATCATCTGTACACAGAACGGCTGCCCCATAAAAAGGTACGCGCTCCAAAAAACGTATAAAAGCAGCTTTAATCGCATCGAAATCTTCGTAAAAATCAAGATGGTCCTCATCAATGCTCGTAACAACAGCAAAAGTTGGGAATAACTTAATAAAGCTGCCATCCGACTCATCGGCTTCAGCAATCACCCAGTCACCCGTACCCAAACGTGCGTTTGTATTATATGCATTAAGGATACCTCCATTAATGACTGTAGGATTCATTTCTGCTTCATCAAAAAGGGCTGACATTAAAGAGGTCGTCGTCGTCTTGCCATGAGTTCCTGCAATCGCCACAGCGAACTTCAAACGCATCAACTCGCCAAGCATTTCTGCGCGCTGCACAATAGCGATTCCTTGACTATGGGCCGCTACAACTTCAGGATTGTCTTTAGATACTGCTGTGGAAACAACAACAACCTGTGCCCCTTGGATATTCTCAATGGTATGACCTATGTGAACTTTTATCCCAAGATCCCTCAACCGTCGTACGTTAGAACTTTCACTGACATCGCTCCCTGAAACAAAGTAGCCAAGGTTATAGAGGACTTCGGCGATACCACTCATCCCAATACCCCCAATACCTACAAAGTGAATATGGCGTATAAGATGAGGGGAAAGTCGCATGGGGGGTATCCTTTTTAATTTTTTCTTAAACTACTATTGGTGGTAGCAAATCTCGAATCACTTGTGCAAGACGTGTTGATGCATTCGTTATACGACCATTCTGAATATCCTTTGCTTTTTTTTCAAGTATAGAAGGGTTTTGCAAACAATCTCTTAACAGTTGCGCAAGTTTTTCAGGAAATAAATCTTTTTGTTCATAAAGAAAACAAGCTCCTTCCAGTGCTTTTGCATTATAAAACTGATGATTATCCATTGCATAGGGATAGGGGATGAAAAGCGCAGGCCTTCCCGCCACTGTGACTTCACAAACCGTCGAAGCCCCTGATCGTGCAATAATAAAGTGAGTCTGCTCATAGAGTTCTTGCATGTTATCAAAAAAGGATTTTAATACTATCTGCATACCAAGCATGTCATAAGCTTTTTGTGTCGCTTCCATATATTCTGGGCGACACTGCTGCGTCAAAGCTATCTTAGAACGCTCTTCAGGTGATAGGCTGGCCAGTGCTTTTGGCAAAAGCGTTGAAAAAGCAGCAGCTCCCTGGCTTCCTCCAATCACAAGCACGTTGAAACGATCACACGGTAATACGTAGGGAGTACAGTGATTCAAACGAACAGGATTGCCCGTAAGAATATGGGGAATAGAGTCATCCATGGCCTCTGTCTTTTCAAAAGATAAAGCTACAAGCTGTGCACGCTTGAGAAGATAACGATTCGCCCGCCCCATATAAGCATTTTGTTCGTGGAGAAGAGTCGGAATCCGAAGCATTTGAGCTGCTAAAACCGCAGGCACACTCGGATAACCGCCAAAGCCTACAACAAGATCAGGTTTTCTCTTCAAGAAAAGAAAAAAGCACTTTAAAAAACTCACCATCAACGCCAGCACAAAAAGCGGTAAGTGTCGTTTATTAGAACGCCTGGGAATGGTCAGTTGGATAGATTCTATCCCTCTCTCCTGAATTCGTTTGTCAGAAACAAGGGTAATACGCAGATGAGAGTTCTCTTCTAAAAGTTTACGGGCTACTGAGAGAGCTGGGAACAAATGCCCCCCCGTCCCACCGGCACAAAGAAAAATTTCTGACTGATTCATAAAGGCTTATATATCTCCTATCATACCATGGTTTTTGCGTGTCAAAGCAAGAATCATCCCAAGAGCAATGCCAATAGCAATCATGGATGACCCCCCATAACTTATAAAAGGCATCGTCATCCCCTTTGTTGGAATGAGATGAAGAGAGGATGCCATATTAATGAGGGCCTGAAGTCCAAATTGTGTAACAATCCCAACAACAGCAAGCATTCCAAATAAGTTTGTTCCTATAACAGACCTTGTGAGCGCTCGGATCACAATAAAAGAAAATATCCCCACAATGACAACACATAAAATGAGCCCAAATTCCTCACCCGCCACAGCAAAAACAAAGTCTGCATGAGCATCCGGCACGTGGCGCTTTACAACACCTTCGCCAGGCCCCATACCAAATAATCCCCCATTACCAAAAGCCCCTAGAGATTGCTCTATCTGATAGAGATCATGACGCGGATCTCCTGATGCAGGATGGAGGAACTGATCAATGCGCCGCGCGACATGGGGAAGAAAAACGTACGCTCCGAGCAGACCAAAAAGGGACATCAGACCAAGCATCACCATCCAAATAATCGGCAGCCCTGCCACAAACACTTGGCAAATCCACGTCATAGTGATGACCACAGACATACCAAGGTCGGGTTGAAGGAGCAAGAATCCTAGCACAAAGCAGAGGAATAAAAAAGCTAACGAAAGCCCAGGAAAAGAAGGATTTTTGTGAGTTTGTGCCAAAACCCAAGCAATAACAACTGCAAAGGCTGGCTTGATAAACTCTGAGGCTTGGACTGAAAATCCAGCAAAACTAACCCAACGACGAGCCCCCTTCACTTCCACCCCAACAAAAAGAGTCAGAATAAGGAACACACTTGCTATAACAAATAGGATAAGAGCAAGGCGACGGATATATTTGGGCGCCAATGCTGACACTATGAAGATAGCCGCAAGAGCAAGAGGTGTCATAAGTATGTGGCGTTTAACGAAGTAAAAAGATCCAAGATTCAAACGATCTGCCACAGAAGGGCTTGCAGAAAAACTCAAAAGGACCCCGATAAGAATAAGCAGAAAAATAGCAGAGAGGTTCCAGCGATCTACTGTCCACCACCATCGCCCTAAAAGACTTGTATCGCGGCGAGAAAAAGTTTTAATAACCACGACTAACTCACCTTCATTTGCAAAGAAGATTCTTTACATTTTATTTGTTCAATAAGTTGTATAAAATGATCACCACGTGCTTCAAAATCCTTATATTGATCGAAACTCGCACAAGCTGGGGAAAGAAGAATGGTCGTTGTATCTTTTTCACGCGTTGCTTCTTCATAAGCGGACGTGAGCGCCTCATCCATATCCTCATAGGCACTGAAATTTACCTTATGCACGGCGAGCACTCGTGAAAAGCGCTCCCTTGCAGCGCCAAAAACATAAGCCTTTTTGACCTTGCGAAAATACGGAATAAGAGAATCTATTCCATCTGATTTATCCTGACCTCCCACGAGCCAGTGAATGGCATCAAAGGCCTTAAGAGCTTGCTCCGTTGCTACTGCACTTGTGGCTTTACTATCATTGATAAATGTTACAGCACCAAAACGTGCAACGCATTGTTGACGGTGTTTGAGTCCTTTGAACGTCTGAATGCCTTGGAGGATTGTGTCATGGTCCAGCCCAAAAGCCTTGAGCGCATAATAGGCGATGAGCCTGTTTTGTTTGTTGTGATCCCCCTTCAAATACAGATGATCCACCAGTAAATGTACTACGGGATCTGCAAGGGCAGCGCGTAGAGCATCAGGGAATGCATCTGCAACTTTTAGAGAGTAAGCATCATCCGTGCTAATCACTTTGTGAACAGCTTTTTTAAAAATACGCTTCTTCGCTGCTCTATACTGTTCCATCGTCCCATGCTGAGCTAAATGATCCTCTGTCAGATTAGTCCACACAGCTACATCCAAATCAAAGGGGGGAGAACGCTCTAGCTGAAAGGACGAAAGCTCAAGCACGTAGACATCGTGATTAAGGGCAAGCTCTAACGCTGGTACACCAATATTCCCCCCCATTACAGCGTCAACCCCACAAGCCCTTAGCACATGGGTAATTAATGCTGTTATGGTAGATTTACCGTTAGTCCCCGTGATCCCTATGTATCTTTTGTCAGGAGCAAAGCGCTGGAGGAGTGTACAGTCTGTAATAATCTCGCACCTCTGCCTAAAAGCTTTATCAACAAGAGGATGCGGGGACGGGTGCGATAGCGCAATACCAGGACTCATCACGACTGTCTTAATACGAGACCAATCACATTCTTTTAAAAGGGGATACCCTAAGTCATTTTTATAATCATCAAAAACGACAAATGCTTCTCCTTGCTGCTGCAAAAAAACGGCTGCCGCAAGACCAGAACGCGCAAGACCGAGAATCAAGTACATAACAATAACTAACGTAACTTGAGTGTTGACAGGCCAATAATAGCAAGAACACTGGCAATAATCCAAAATCGAATGACAATCGTTGGTTCTGCCCACCCCTTTTTCTCAAAGTGGTGGTGAATGGGCGCCATAAGAAAAATCCGTTTTTTCGTGAGTTTGTAATACCCTACCTGCACAATGACGGATACCGCTTCGAGCACAAAGAGGCCACCAATAACCGCCAAGACAAGCTCATGCTTGGTCATCATAGCAATGGCACCCAAAGCCCCCCCCACTGCCAGTGACCCTGTATCCCCCATAAAGACTTTTGCAGGAGGAGCATTAAACCAAAGAAATCCCAATCCAGCACCAATTAGGGCACCACAAAACACTGCAAGCTCACCGGTATGCGGCACATGATGAAGTTGTAGGTAAGAGGAGAAGACACTATTTCCGACAAGATAAGCAATAAGGCAAAAACAGGCAGAGGCTATCATGACGGGGACTATGGCTAAGCCATCAAGGCCATCTGTGAGATTCACAGCATTGGAAGATCCCACAATGACACAAAAACTAAAAGGGTAGAACGCCCATCCCAACGGAATCAAATAATCTTTTAAAAACGGCACGGCAAGACCCGTTGCGAGGGGCTCTTTAACAGAGTGAGTAAAAATATATGCCGCAACAAGCGATAAAAGCGCTTGAAAAAAGAGCTTCGCCTTTCCAGGCAGCCCCTTCGAGCTTCTCTTCGTAAGCTTCAAGTAATCATCGCTCATACCAAGACAACCAAAACCAAGCGTCATCCCTAGCGTCAGCCACACATACACATTGTGCAGGTCTGCCCAAAGCAAGGTACTCAACGTAAGGGCAAAAAGAATGAGTACCCCCCCCATCGTGGGCGTTCCCTTCTTTGTAAGCAGATGGCTCTCGGGTCCATCTGCACGGATAGGCTGTCCTTCTTTTTGCTTTGACTTTAACCAAGAAATAACCCTTTCTCCGAACAGAAAGCTCATCAGCAGAGCAGTGAGAACCGCCCCCATTGTCCGGAAAGTAAGATATTTAAAGAGATTAAAAGCGCCCAAGTAGCTCGTAAATTGAAGAAGGTATGTCAGCATGGAGGAACGATGTAGCCTATTCTATTTTTCTAAAAACGCACCCGCTTGGGGTATTCTTGCAGAAAGCAAAAAAAGGTTCAAGAAACACTTAGGCTTCCTGTGACGATGGCGCGAGTATCCTTAACTTCATCTTTTACCGAAGAAATGCATCAACAATTTTGGAAATGTAACTGCTTTTAGAGCCCTTGACAAAAACAACATCGCCTTCATGCACAGCACGCACCACCTTGGGAACCAATCCTTCTACTGTCTCAGCATACCCTCCACGTTTGTCCAGAGAAAGACAATCGTAAAGGTGTTTCATCTCATTTCCTGACGCAAAAACAAGATCGACACCCAATGCGTCAATGACAAGAGCAAGCGCTTTGTGATACCCCGCACTTCCCTCACCAAGTTCTTTCATATCTCCTAAAACCGCAATTTTACGGCCTTTTCCCGTCGGCTGTGTTAAGGCTAAGACAGATAAGCCTGCACGCATGGAAGAGGGATTGGCATTGTAAGCATCATCAATCAGTGTCATGTGCCCCGACTTAACAGGAATGATATGACGAAGCCCTCGGCCTTGCACAGGGGAGAAGGTTGCAAGAAATTTTAAGACATCCTTCAGCTGCAGCCCAAGCACCTCGCAGGCTAAGAGAATGATAAGCGAGTTAAGAGCAGAGTGCTCCCCTGGAATATGAATCGTATAGGTGTATTCTTTGTCTCCAATTCGAGCAACAACATCGCTACCTGTTCCTTGGTCATTAGGGGAAAAGCCTAGAAGCTGAGCATAGGCCCCTTGCTTTTTACCAAAGGTCAGAATATGTCCGAGACCAAAAGACTGTGCTTTGTTAAAAAGCCGTTTAAAATACGTTGTATCATAGGGTAGAATAGCAGCGCCGCTTGCGTTAAGTCCACGCAACACTTCAGATTTTTCCTCAGCAATTGCTTCTTCTGACCCCATGCGACCAATATGCGACTCACCAATGCTCGTAATAATAGCCAGGTGAGGACGCACCATCGTCACTAAAGGAGCAATCTCACCAGGATTATTCATCCCAATCTCAAAGACACCGTAGTCTGTTCCGTCTTCTAAATGTGCTAGACTATAAGGAACGCCAATAGCATTGTTATAGCTTGCCCGTGAGTACACCGTTTTCCCAAACTGTTTGAGGATAAAAGCTAAGAATTCTTTTACTGTCGTTTTTCCAGCACTCCCCGTAATAGCTGTAATTTTAGCGTTTGTACGCTTACGAGCGAATTCCGCCAGTTGTTCCATAGCTCTTTGCGTTGAGAGCACAACAATTTGTTTTGCAGAGGGCAAATAATCATAATGCTCTTGCACTATAGCTGCCGAAGCTCCTTTGGAAAGGGCTTCCTTCACATAAGCATGCCCGTCTGAATTTTCCCCCTTGAGAGCAATAAAGAGATCACCTTTCTGGATTGTTCGACTATCAATCGACACGCCTGTACAACCACCCCCGGAGAGAATAAGATCTTTGAGAGAAAAAGCTTGAGCAAGATCGTCCTGTGTCCACATTTTTAGTTCTCCTTTCTTTTAAAAATAGGTGTTCTTTGCGTAGAGATCTCCCTGGATAATCTTTTAAGCAGCATCTTCGCTTGTGGTATGGGAAGCGCTTGGATTGTTGAGAGTTTTTAGATAAAACTCCGCCACTTGCTTATCGCAAAAGGGTTTTACATCACCTCCAACAATTTGTCCCTGCTCATGACCTTTGCCTGCAATCAGCGCAACATCACCTCTGCTCAACTGGCCGATGGCGTACTGTATAGCCTTTTCACGATCGCCTATCTCAATGGCACCAGGACAGCCAAGCATAACTTGGCATCGAATATCAGAAGCATTTTCTGTACGCGGATTATCATCTGTGACAATAACATCGCTTGCCCACTCTTTTGCTATCTGCCCCATTTGAGGGCGCTTCGATCGATCACGATCGCCGCCACACCCAAAAACGACATAAACTTTCCCTGTAGCGTGAGCACGCAGTGACTGTAACGCTCGTTTCAGCGCATCCGGTGTATGAGCATAATCCACGAACACGTCTCCCCCCCTCACACTCACCCCAACATACTCCATGCGCCCCCGCGGACTTTGTAACTGTTCCAAGCCCGCTTTCAAATCCAGTAGATGACACAATTGAGACGCAAGAACAATCCCAATCGCCGCCAAAATATTCGCCACTTGAAAAAGCCCTACCAAAGGAACATTAACGGTCAGACTATGGTTAAAGGCTGTGAAAGAAACACCCAAACTACTCCTATGAATCTGCTCAATACGTCCATAAAGATCAGCCGAGGCATTCTCAAGACTATACGTAAATACCTTTATGTTTTTCTCTTTACATAGGCGAATCAACTCCTCACCATAACTATCATCTTGATTAATTACAGCAACCCCCTGAGGATCCATAACCTCTAAAAAGAGGCGTGCCTTTGCCTGGAAGTAATGATCCATCGTCTCGTGGTAATCCAAGTGATCCTGTGTTAAATTAGTAAACGCCGCATACCTGACTTTTACAGCATCAAGGCGATGCTGGTCGAGCCCATGACTCGAGGCCTCGAAGGCAACTGCTCTAACATCCCTGTTGGCTAAGTCGAACAGAACCTTGTGGAAATTATAAGCGTCCAATGTATTAAGGTTTGGAAGTGGGAAGGAAGCCTCAACACCTTTTAACCCCAGTGTTCCAAGGCTAGCAGCACGAACAGAAAGAGATTGATAAAGCTGACGAATAAAGTCCACTGTGGAAGTCTTACCATTTGTCCCTGTCACAGCCACCACCGTCTTTGGCTGATCTTTGAAAAAAGCAGCACATGCTTTTGCAAAAACAAGACGTGCATTAGGCGTAGAGATAAAAGGCACAGAGATAGCTATATAGCCCTCTAAAACAGAGACAATAGCAGATGCTCCAAGACTCACAGCCTGATTTATATTATCCCTATTTCCAACCACATCAAAAAAAACATCCCCCCTTTGTAGAGAGCGCGTGTCTTGGGTGAGGTTATTAAAACCCACATCAGGGCCTCTATAATCCACCCCTATGCCGCCTAAAAACTTAGTCAGCGACATGATTCACCATTCTTACATCAGAATCCATGGATCCTTTGTAATCGAAATTCGGCGCTAAGCCAAGCATCGGTGCAAGCCTTGCTACCATTTTTCCAGCTGTGGGGCACGCATTCCATCCACCCGTTGAAAAGCCATGGGTCTTATGTGTCGGTTTGGGCGAATCGAGCATAACCAAAAGAAGATACTTGGGTTTATCCGCTGGAAAAGCTGCGAGAAAAGAGGTTGTCTTGTCGTTAGCATGATAGCGCCTACCACGGACAATGTGAGCAGAGCCCGTTTTTCCAATCACAGGATAACCTTCTACTTCAGCACTTTTTCCTGATCCTCCCACCACAACCATACGCATAACCTTACGAATGGACGCTGCTGTTTGTTTGCTCACAATAGGCTCACCGACCACAGGCATTTTCTGCCGTAGAAGGGTGAGATGACGAAACTCTCCGTTATTGATAAGAGCCGCTACAGCTTGAAATGTTTGAAGAGGGGAGACAGAAATTCCATATCCATACGAATTACTAATCAATGTCGCTTCTGTTGGATGTTTGTTAACAAGAGGGGCAGCAATTTCAGGAATTTCTAATTTTGGCTTTGTGTGAAGACCAAAGCGTATAAAATACTTGCGCTGCCAATCAAGACCGAAGTCTAAGGCAATCTTCGCAGAAGCAATATTCGACGAATGCATCACTGTGTCTTGTACCGTTAAAATACCGCTGTGCTTGGGTCGCCAATCTGTAATGGTAAAACGACCCACCTTAATGGGATGGCGAGCGTCATACACAGTCGTAAGCTTAATCCGATTTGTCTCTAGGGCAATGGCTGTATTAAATATTTTAAATGTAGACCCAGGTTCGTAAACACCGAGTGTATTACGGTTAAAAATAGACTCTTTTACATTTTGGCTTGGCTGATTCGGATCGAAATCAGGAAGAGATACCATGGCCAAAAGCTCACCCGAAGCAAGATCCATAAGCATCGCATTCCCAGCAAGGGCTTGGAATTCATCAATAGCTGATTTAAGCTCATCATGGACGATGTGTTGGGCTCTGATATCAATGGATAGAACTAACGGGGCCTTGTCTTGGCGCAACTTGAGATCAAAGTATTTTTCGATACCTGATAAACCCACATTATCCAAACCACAGTATCCAAGAACATGGCATGCCATAGGACCATGAGGATAGACGCGACGCTGGTCCTTTTGGAGATAAATCCCTGGAATACCTAAGTGATTAACAGCCTGCTGCAACTTAGGTGGGATATGACGCATAATCCACACAAAACCCTTTTCTGACGTAAGACGATTGAGCGTCATTTCGAAATCGAGCTCTGGTACAAGGGCGCAGAGTTTCTCAGCAGCTTCGCGAGCGTTGATAATGACCTTTGGATTGGCATACACAGACGCTGTTACCAAGTGTGTCGCCAAAATCTCCCCCTGGCGGTCCACGATATCTGCGCGCTCTAAAACCAGCTCGGCAGATCTTTTGTCATTCATTCGCTGACGCTCCCCCTGGCTTCTAAAAACCATAACGTCACAGAGGCGAAGCGCGATAAACAGATAAGCCATTGCAAAAGCCATCACTCCCACAACGATACGATTGCGTGCACGATCGAGAACAGTGTGATCCCGCACGACCTGATGCCACAAACTCAAGTGATGGGTTAACGTTGACAATGACTTAGAAGCAAGATTTCTTGCAAGGGGAGACAAACGCTTCGGCATTAGGGGCTCTCCTTTGCCAACTTAGAAGACCTAACCTCACGAAAGCCACAAGGAAGAGTGTGCACGTTCTTACACATCAATATTCTCCCAAAGCCACATCTGCAACTTCAGAAATAAGTTGGTCAAGCGCATACTTATCATAAGCACCGTCATTCAGCGCTAGAACCTTCATGGAGATAAATTGACTCGACCGGATCGGGCCAATATTCAAATGCTTTTGCGCCAAGGCTTGCAGGCGCTTAGGATCATTAAGGTGGGTCCACTCCGCTTTCAAGACATGGATGGCTTCTTGCGCTTCTTTTATGCGTGCGAGGGTTTGCGTATACTCTTGCTCGAGGCTCACCACCTGGTATTTAACTTGAAAAAGAGCAATACCCACCCCAACTGCAATGCAAGCAAAAAAAAGCGTGGAGCGTCTAAACATCAATCCCTCTCTTGGTCTTGGCCTTGATATTGGTGCTTGTCAAGGTCTTGGTCGAGCGAACGAATAGCACAGCGCAGTCGAGCTGAACGCGAGCGAGGATTGTCTTTCATTTCCTGCTCCGTGGGAGATATAGCTTTTTTTTGAATAAGATTGAAAGCAGGACGATTTGACATATCTTCTTGGCGCACAAGTGGGATGTGACGGGACGGAAGAGGTGAACTTCCACTCTCTTTACGCATAAAATCCTTCACGATACGATCTTCTAATGAATGAAACGTCACAACAATCAGTCGACCATCCTCCCTCAGTCTATTCTTGCAAAGTTGCAACCCTTTTTCCAACTCTATTAATTCTTCATTAACAAAAATCCGAAGAGCCTGGAAAGCAAGTGTGGCTGGATGTTGAACATCCTTAGAGAGAGGTGGCTTACACGAAGCAATAAGGGAAGCGAGCTGACCTGTTGTCTTTATGGACTCTCCCGCGCGTTTAGCCACAATTTTCTTAGCAATACGCCTTGCGAAGGGCTCTTCCCCCTGTTTAAATATTGCTGCTAGTTCTTTTTCAGAAAAGCCATTGACAACATCATATGCCGAAAGGTCACTGCATCCCATAACCATAGAGAGCGGCGCATCAAAACGAAAAGAAAAACCGCGCTCCGGATCATCAATTTGATAGGACGATACACCAAGATCAAATACAACGCCGTCAGATTTTCCTATTCCCAAGTCGTCTAAAACCCTCGGAAATTCCGAAAATTTTGCATGAGCGTAGAAAAAACGCCCAGGATATTCTGTCTGAAGTTTCTTAGCACGCTCAACAGCTTGAGGGTCACGATCAATGCCAACGACCCGACACTCAACCTTGTCAAGAATTGCCCGGGTATATCCTCCCCCTCCGAACGTCGCGTCAACATAGACTCCTCCATCCTTAGGAGACAACACTCTCAAGACTTCCTTTAAAAGAACAGGAATATGGTTTAACTCAGCCATTGCTTTATTGTTGTTATTGGTAAGCAAATTGTGTCGAAGACCCCCCTTATATAGAATGATTTGCCTGAGAAAAACAAGACTAGAATTGCTGGGATTCTTAGATTTTAGAACATTTTTATCCCCCCTAAATCCCTTTCCTAGTTTGGATCTTACTCAACACACCCCTCACCCCAAGAGATGGGGGATCACCCTCCCCTTAACAAAAGGTTAAAAATCTTCTATAAGTAAAAGAAGGGGGGGTCATATATGATTTCAAAAATCACATCAACTATTCGGCAAACAGACAGTTTTTCTTATATCCAACAAGAGACCCTTCATCTAACGCCTCAATCTCTCGTCATTTTTGACATTGACGATGTGTTAATTACAGCAAAAGATTATGTTCTGCGTGGATCTCATAAAAATAATTGGCTGGATAACTATTTTAATACACCCTTTTCTCCAGAAGAGGCCCTCCATCTCTCCAGCCACGTTTGGACCACATACAAAACAGAAATTACCGACACTCACGTTGCCTATTTTAACGAGGATCTTAAAACGCGTGGTATACCTTCCATCGCCCTTACAGCCGGTTGGAATGGTTCTATGGCAGGGCGTGTAAGCCATTGTGATGATCGCATTCATGCATTGAAGAATGTTGGAATTGATTTTAGCTATTCTTTTCCCCGTATACCTGAGACTTTTTTCAGCGGATTTCACAATTGCGGGAAAGTTCCCTCCTTTAAGGGAGGAGTCATTTTCTCATGCATGCTGGCTAAGCCAGGAGTTTTGGATGCTTTTTTGAAAATCGCCCAATTTGATCCCGATCAGATTATCTTCATCGATGACATATTGGACAATCTTGACAA
>CALBMH010000004.1 GCA_937896365.1 uncultured Alphaproteobacteria bacterium | reverse complement strand
CTGCAATAGAGCATGAGGTCAATGAATACATATCTTCTTTTTCAGATACAACAGATGAAAAGGGCAGACGCATGGTTGTAAAAAACGGTTTTCTCCCTGAACGTTCAATCTTAACCGGTATCGGTCCCTTATCAGTTAAACAGCCCAGAGTAAGAGATAAGCGTGAAGACAAAGAGGTTTTTACCAGCTCTATTCTCCCTAGATATCTTCGCCGTATCCCATCTCTTGATAATCTTATCCCTGCGCTGTATCTGAAAGGCATATCCACAGGTGACTTTACAGAGGCCCTATCTGCCATCTTAGGTGATAAGGCAAAAGGTCTTTCTGCTAATACAATCGTTCGTCTGAAGAGACAGTGGGAAGAAGAGTATAAGCAATGGTCAAAAAGAGAACTAACCGGAAAGCGGTATGTCTACTTCTGGGCTGACGGCATCTACTTCAATGTTAGATTAGAAGACCCTGAAAATAAAAAGCAATGCTTCATCATTATCATAGGTGCATTAGAAGACGGCACCAAGGAGCTGGTTGCTGTCCTTGACGGATATAGAGAGAGCAAGCTGTCATGGATGGAACTGCTGTCTGGTCTCAAACAAAGAGGTCTTGAAGAAGGCCCATTACTTGCCATAGGCGATGGAGGTCTTGGTTTTTGGGCAGCTATGAGTGAAATATATCCTGAAACAAGACAACAACGTTGTTGGGTACATAAAACAGCCAACATCCTTGATAAGATGCCAAAGAGTGTACAATCAAAGGCAAAAGAGAAGATTCATGATATCTATATGGCTCCTACAAGACAACAGGCCCTTGTTGCATATAATGCCTTTGTATCATTGTATCATGCAAAGTTTGAAAAGGCCTGTGAATGTCTGACAAAGGATAAAGATATTCTCCTTACCTTCTATGACTTTCCTTGTGAGCACTGGATTCATATCAGATCGACCAATGTCATAGAATCAACATTTGCAACAGTAAGATTAAGGACAAAAAAGACAAAAGGATGTGGATCACGATTGGCTACCTTGACAATGGTATTCAAGCTTGCCATTGAGGCACAGAAGACATGGTTGAGGATAAAAGGATATAAGCTTATCCCCAAGTTGATAAACGGAACCAGATTTGTTGATGGTGAGATACAAGAAGAGATACAGGTGGCATAGAAATGGAGAAAAGAGGATACGGCCAAAAAATCTTAAACACAACTATTGACAATAACTCCGACCATCATAACCAGGCCATGAAAAAACGAGAATTTTCCTCACGTTTTTGAAGTGAAAAGCGTATCGGTAGGCATGCGACGCCAGTGCGGGAAAGCGGCC
>CALBMH010000003.1 GCA_937896365.1 uncultured Alphaproteobacteria bacterium | reverse complement strand
GATAATAGCGTAGAAGAGATTTTCTCTGGATAAAGCATTCGCGAGCTTCACAAACACAACCATAAAAAGAATTGCAGACGGCGTTACACCATAGAGCTTCAAGAAGGAGATGGTTTCTGCACCACCGGCGGGGGCCAATACCACAAGAACGTCTTTAATATCGCGAAGAATTGTATAGTTGAATAGAATGCAAAGCATCATAAAGCCCATAGGCAAGAACTTTTTCAGTTCAAAACTATGAATAGGCCAAAGTATTCCCCGGAGTCCCACAAAATCCGGTTGAGTATTAGTTTGTGACATTTTCTTATCCTCGAAAATTAAATGATTTATTGTTGAATGATAATGACCCGTAGATTGTAGCATAAAAGCTTCGCGTTTTTAATATTTTTATTTTTAATTCGACAATGAGAGAGTTCTCCTTGCACTTTGCAGACCCCGGAAAAACGTCGATGACACTTATATCCATAAAATATTCTCTCCGAATAAAATTTATATTGTTAAAAAACTATTAAAATTTTAATATTATCCGGTATCAACACACTAAAGGGTTTTTCACAATGCTTAGAAAGTGTCTTTTCTCCATTTTCATCGGCTTTTTCCTCTCGGCAACGCCCTCTTCTTATGCCGTTGATCCTTTTGATGATCATCATGAGGGTAGAAATCCCCGTAGGGCAGAGCAGCGACCACAGGCTCAGCCACAAGCCCAATGTGCCCCACTTATTCCAGAAGGCCTTGACTGCGCTATTGGAGCTCTCGTACTTATCGCAGTTCCGACTGCCATGTATGTATTTGCCTGGTGCAAGGATATTTTCTGTCCAGAAGCTAAAAAAAAGAATTAGAACCGCTTCATAAAGAGGTTCATATGTCATAATCATCTTAGAGGCGCGGTGCTATTTCTCCTTAGCAATGAGATTCAGAAAAAGTGCCATAGCATCACCACTTTTGGCAAAGGTATTCAAAATCTCCGACAGCTGCATGGTCTCCCATGCGGCTACTTTCTTCAGGATATTCGCTGTAGGACTATGGGGCTCAATGGTTTCGAACACAAAAGCAAGAGTGCGCAGCTGTTCATACGCTTGAGCTCTTGGAATATCATGGAGGGATTTTTGTGCATCAGTGAGTACAGGCGCTGTCAGTGCTGAACCCTGCGATGGCTGTAGTGATGCGAGAGAAGAACTGTCTGTCTCCCATGATTTTCCAGACGGGAGGGGAGAAACGACTTCTTGTGCATTGTCTCTCGGATCAACGATGAGCTGCAGGATCTGTCCCGCAACAGAGAGTGTTTTTGAAAAAGAGGGAGATTCCTTCCCCAATTTATCACCCAAGTTATTTTTGAGTTCTTTTACTCTGTCGTTTAGAAAGTTCAGCTGGAGAACGCGTTTTTTTTTATAGTCCTTCGATGTTTGATTAAAGGCTTCTTTGAACTGAGCTTGTGTTGGCTCCCCACGTTTCTTCGCATTATCGAGAAGCTTTTGGGCACCCGAAGTGTCACTACGTTTGATCTCCTTTTCTAATCGCAGCGCATTAAGGTAATCATGAAGATGATACTGTCTTGCAACGCCTTGAACCTGTGTGAGAGACAGAAGGTTGAGTTTTACCGCAACTGTTTCATCAAACCATTCAAAAAAAAGAGCACGGTGCTCTGCATCTTGTGGATGCATAATCTCCCAAAAAGTGCGAGAGAAAGAAGACATTAAGGACAGACCCTCATTCAGCCCCTCAAGATCACGAAGCATGAACCAGGCTTCAATAAGCCACCCTAAAATTTGTAAATCCTTTGATCGGTTAGAAAGAACATCCAAACAAACCTTTTCGACAACATCATGCTCCGCTTTCTTAAGATCCACCTGCCAAACACCGCGAGATAATCGGTGGTTGTCCTCCAATCGTGCATGACGGATAACATCATAAACAGAGTCATAACGTAAATAAGGCCCCGGTGTTCCATCCTTAAAAGGTGTGAGAATAAGATTCCTATGAGAATCGGTCACGTTCTGGGATACCATCATCATTCTTCATCACTTCCTTCGTTACTATCATCGTTCTCTTTTTTTTCCTTGTTTTTTTTCGAAGCTTTTTCCTTGTCATTTTTCTTCGAAGCACCTTCATCGTCCTCCGTCCCCTCTTCTCTGGCTTGAGAGACGATCTTACCCCTTGTCAGCACAGGATCTTCAGCAACAGCAGTGACATCGTCCGGTAAAGGAGGTGCATCTGTTGGGAAAATAGGAACATCCATGACCCGGCCTGGTGCCTTTCCTTTGGAGGGGGCTTTAAGGGTAAGTTTATTGTAGACAACAGCCTTTTTATCCGGGCCTAACGGAATCACAAATTTGAGCATATAGGGAGTAGGCTCTGTCTCAGAAGGTTTTGGTTGGCCATAGACTCGCAGCATCCACAAAAGCGCCCACCGGCTATCGAACGTAAAAGTGGCCGTTTGTTCTTCCACATTCATATACTTTTGCCCTTCGTCGAGTGTAGGAGCAACACCTACATTTTCAGGCCAACGAAAGGTAAACTGCGTAGGGCTACCAAAAGTCCAACGTCCATTTCTGTCCTTATCGTGGTTAGTGACGGAAGACTCGTCGTTGGGTTTGAAGGACCAGTCAACAATATAGTTAGCTGATTTTTCTTTTGCTTTGTTTATACGAAAATCCACCGTAAAATCAAAGGCAGGGACTTCATTGTCAGCGGGTGTTCCAAGAAACTCCTCGAAAAAATCTTTAACTTTTTCCATATTTTTTAAAAAAGCCAAAGGTTTTGCAGCAAGATTGCCTAGTTCTGCAACTTGAGAGAGAATTTTTTCTGGACTCCCACCGAATTCTTTGTACATAGAAAAAAACTCGCGAATGTCAGATGGTTCTACTTCTCCTTGATTGGCTGCTAAATTTGTTCCGATGAATGGAAACTTGTCTTTAAGACGCTCATTGAAAAAGTCTACGAGCTTTCCATAATTTTCAATGCTTTGCCCGCGTGTCATGACTTCGCAGCGTGCTCGCATCTCCCGACGGATCATACTTTTCACAGCCAAAAAGAAATCACCTGATGACTCACGAATGCCCTTGAGCTTAATTTCATTCAAGCAGACTTTAAGACTAAGATCATTGAGAGCTATGATACTACCTTCAAGAAGTGCAATGGAGTTATCCGGCTTTTTTTGTTCGCTTAAGAGAATCTGTTCGATAATGCGGCGCCAACGATCTACCAGATTATGGCTAAATTTTGCCTCTTCCATGACATCAGATGACAAGAAGTCCACGAGGTATTTTGCAAAATCCATGGCCCAGTGCTTCATACGATCCCTTTGCAGGGTGAAGTAATGCTGTAAATCGTCCATGTCACGGACATTGAAGGCTGTGTAAATAGCTCCCGGATTGCCATCCCACCAACCAAAGGACTTTTCTTTTATGGAGTAAGGAGCATTATCCATAGAAGCCTTTTCCACTTGATCAAGCAAACGAAGTGCAAGCCCCCCTAAGAGATTGCGCAAGGCAACAAAGGTTTCCCCTGCACCACTTTTCTTTAATTCTTCCAATAAGGTAACAAACTTGGGCGCTACTTCCTTCACATTAATAATTTTTGATCTTAGGATTTCCTCTGCTGCAACTCCCACCGGAATTCCCTTCGGTGCATCAAGGAAAGACTGAGCACGGGCAATAGTTGCAAGAAGATTTGCTTGTAAGTTCTGTTGAGCAATAAGACTGATAGACTCTCTTAATACAGAAGGGAGCAAGGAAAGAGTTTTCCCTTTGAAAGTTTCGAAACTTTTTACCATCTGCTCGGCTGCGTCAATGAGCTTGGGATCCCAATAGACGATCTTATTGTTAGGGACAACCGTCACCAACGGCGTGGCTGTTGGGATGGCCATAAAAGACTCACGAAAGAGGAGAGCCAGTCCCTTATGGAGATTTGAGAGGACAAGAGAAGGGTGCGTCTGCGATCTCAGATCCGCTAAGGGATTCACGGCCACTTCTTCCGACAACATGGGCAAGAGACGGTTCATCTCAGCTTTAAAGGCATTAAAAGCCGCACCCGTTTGTACTGCTAGCTCATTAACCATCGCTTTTCCACCCAGAAGGGGGGTGTCATTAATCAGGCCGATGGTGGAGATAAAGTCCGGGCCTGCATCAAAATAATCGCCATCGATCCAGGTTTTACCTGCTGGACCAAGGTTTGGAACCGCTTGATCAAGAGCTGAGGCAAAATCCCGTAGTACTTGGATGTTGGGGAGACTTCCTTCTTGCTTTTGACTAAACTGCAAAAGGAACCGATTGAGACGCCCAATAAGACTTCCTGCATCCGCCGCGAAGAGAATGCCGTTAATAAAGTGCTTATACGCAATGCGCAGTGTGTCTTGGGCAAGAACCTCATAGGGAGCAAGGTCAATAGGGGGGAAAGGCACATCACGGAGCACACGCCTAAAATGGTGAAATTCTTCTTCGAACGACTTAGGCAGCTCTGTTTGAAAGGTAAAACGAACAAGATCACGTAAAGGGCTTATATCGTTAGAGCGAGAAAGCTCATTAAACAAACCCACCATACGCCCCAATTCCGAAATGCGTAGGATATAAGTGCGCAAAAAATCAAACTCAACTGAATCTACAGGATGAATGATTTGCGACAACGTAGTTGAACGATCCGTCATAGTGGGACGCAAATAAAGAAGCTCTCGCCCTTTGAGGAGGAGATCAATATAAATTGTACGTAAAATGATATGGTTGTAAGAAATGCGCAAGGAATGGTGGAGATTGTCTTGGATGGGGCTAAACCACGAGGGAGGGATGAAAATCGATGAGAAATCACTCTCTGACAACGTATGCATCATTTGAATCAGCTGCTTGGCATAAGCGTCAAAGAGAACAACCGTTTCTGTGGAATCGGCACCCCGTACGTTTCTCAATTGGCTGAGAACGAGATTGATTTTGCTCAAGACGGGGAGCAAATCATCATTTTGCTCCTTAAATTTATGATAGGTGTGTATAAGCCCAAAGGTTCCAACGGTCATGAGGGCCGCTGTGCTCATTTTAGCAATTTTGAGATTACGGTTAGCCGCTGCCGCGCGCCATCGTATAGGCTGAGCAAGACCCGTCTCAAAGAATATTTTCTGTTGAATCAGATCATCAACGAAATAGATCTCGCGTTGATCTTCAAGAACCTTGTCATTCTCTTCCCGGATATCAGCCGTATTCGGATCTTCCACAACACTGTGATTAACCCCATCACCTGTAAAATAAATCCCACGCAGGAAAAGTCCTTCGTTGTAAGAACTTTCTTTAAAAATATGATCAATGTAGAGAGACAAACCCTCTTTGACTTTGCTGATCTGACCAGGGAAAACAAAAATACCATCACGCGTTGCGTTTACCTCACGGGATGAAAAAATCTCAGTACGCAATCGAAATAAAAACTGATTCAAAAAACCAAAGGCCTGATCCATCCAAAGACGATTATATGCTGTGGAAAGAGCATAGGGATTAGACCACCCTAAAATATTTACTCTATTCTCTTGAGGAATCTCCTGGCACAAACTCTTAAACCCAGGGATCACATCAGACTTCGTCATAACAACATAAATCGGTATCTGTAAGCCTAAGCTTTGTTGTGTCGCATGGAGTTTTTGAGATATTACCTTAGCACGATCCACAAGCGCTTCTTTTTCAAGGGCGCTTTTCCCAATGAATTCTGTCGTTGGGATTGAGAGAATAATACCATCGATGGGCCGCTTTGGACGGTAACGCGCCAGCAACCCTAAAAGGCTACGCCACCCTCCTTCATTCGCATTATTATTTTCCTGGTTAATAAAAAAATTGCCCCGCACATCAAGAAGAATCCCGCGATTTAAAAACCACCACTTAATTTCAGGCTCTCCCTTCGTCCCAAAATCAGGCTCCCCCAAGGGTAACTTCAAACGTGAGTGGCGTATCATTGTGGATTTGCCCGAATCTGCAGGACCGATAAGCAGATACCATGGCAAATTATACAAAGGTGCAGGACCACCTATATGGGCACGCAAAAATTGGATAGCACGCAAAAAGAGCATCCCCAACTCACCCACACGAAAAAATCCTTTGAGAGATAAATATTCCGTCAGCCTTCCACCCGGCGGTGGCATAGAGGTCAAGGGAATAGGGCTTTTTTCTTTAACGAGCTCCTGTTTGACAGGAAGCTTCTTTTGTGATGCTTTCTTCACAGCACCATTGGTGAGCAACACCACACATAACATAACAACAAGACCAACTCCTGCGAGAACGATGATCCACAGAAGAATATGAGAATTCTCAAAAAGAAATCCGCTCATGCCACTCATAAAGGTAAAGACCTTGCCTGGTCAAAAATAAACTGTAAGGCTTCATCCAAATCTCGCACCAGTTTGTACCACACAATGTACGTTATAAAGAGATACGTAAAAGCAATCCCTACAAAAGTTATAAGCCAGCTACGCACGTCAGGGAGACCCCTCGATAGGGGCAGCGCTATCGTGTGCTCATACACAGCATGCGTAAGATATTTGCGCCCAAGCCCATAGAGATCGCTCTCTTTGTTATTGATAAGGTGGTATAATTGTTTTTTGTAGAAGTCAATTTTCCCCTCATCATCCATATCTCTGTATTTCCCTCGAAATCCCAAACTCAGACACAAAAGGTAAATCGTCGCAAGTTCATTACGCGTTGGATCAGCAGCTTCGAGAAGCAACTCTAGTCGGCTAAAAAATAATTCCCCTGCTACTTGGGTTTGGAACAACTGCGTTTCAAGGAGGTGCTTACGCCACTGCTTTTTCCCTGGCCATTGGAGGTTCAGAAAGATCTCATCAACGAGTGCTGCCATAAGATACTGCGCTTCACGAAAATTACTCTGGGCGTACTCACCCAGTTGATAGGAAGCCTTTAAGGACTCCTCCTCCAAAAAAAGACGTAACTTGCGTTGAATCCCCTGACAAAGGGTGACACTTCCCTGTTGTCCCTTTGTTTCTTCAAAACTGGGAAACCGTTGCACTGTCTCAATCTCTTCCTGCTCTACTCCCTCACCGCCAATGACACCATCGTCTTTTATCGAAGATCCAGGTGAGGAATCTCCCAAAGCAGGAGGAAAATCCTTAGAACCTGAAGATGATACTCCCTCAAAAGTAACAGAACCACTTTCGCTCTCACGCAACGCCTTTTCTTTTTGCCGCAAGACCTCCTCATAAAACTCTTGAAAAACAGAGGAAATAAAATGTGAACGGGGAACCGTCATGCGGCACTCGCTACGGATGTATCACTTTTCTTCAAATACAAAGCAATCGCAGAAGGCCGTTTTTGATCGTCATCAGAAGCGTTAAAAATATTCAGATTCTCACCCGCTTTAATAAACTCTGAGGGATATTGAAGTTTAAAAACAAGCATACCTCTGCTTACAAAGAAATCACTCATCTCCTCTTGATCTAGAAGCTTGCGAGGTGCTCCACTAATGCGTCGTAGCCGCACAGACTCAACAGAACTATCACTGGCAATAACCGCGTCCTTCATCCAATCAAAGAGCATGCCATCACTCATGGAGGAAGGCGCCCGAAGACCAATGTACATCACCTGACTCAGATAAGATTCATGCATTTTCAAGTAAAAGAGTCGATCACGTTGGTTAAAAGGCAGGACAATCATGGACTGATCAATATGATCAAGCAGTTGCTCAAGAAGAGAAAGGAGAGAACCCAGGCAATACCTCATATTGTCATGGCAGTAAGCGGGTACAGGGGGGGGAATATTGGCTAGACGCATTGTGGATAATTCGCCCAAGGTTAAACACAAGAGGTCATAAAGCGTTTTAGGATGAAGAGACTGTCCACGAAGAGCGCCTTCCAGGATCGGCAAAACTGTAATCAGCGGGCGTAGTTGGCTAGCTGTCTCGTTCAAAAGTGTCATCCCGACTTGTTTTTGCCATTTATCCGATAAATACTGTGCCTTCTCGCGCATACGTTGTATGAGTTCAATCACTTGGTCGTGAAAGAAAGTTTGAGGCTCAATCTTTAGGAGTGGGGGCTGGAAATCTGTCATAATAAAGGTTTCGTCTCGAAAGGCCACCTCTGCAAGAGGGAAAGATGTATACCGTGCGGGATATGTATCCGAGATAATGAGACTTAGCTTTGGTTGCAACCTTGGCATATAAATCACATTGTCGTTGAGATTTTCATCCATGATAGGTTGCCCTTCGACAGAATCATAACGGGGCCATTCCCCAATGACAGGAGACTGCCCCTCCATCAAATCAGGCACAGCCAAAAAGACCTTTAAGGAATGCTTTTGTGCCTCGTCCTTGTAAGGTGCGAGATTAATCTCCACAGTTTGCCTAAGAGATTCTCCAGGGTAATCTACGAACGTATTATCTGGCATCAATGCCTTAAGTTCTGACAGTCGTAGAATGCCCTCCGACAGTGTCAAAGGGTCAAAAGCAAGATGGAAAACACCCCAGTGATGCTCATGGAGGAGCGTCGCATGGCCCGCAAATCTTGCTTCAACACACCGCTGAAGCTGCTGGAAATGTTGAGGGCTTAAAAACATACCTTCATGCCATTGAATAAAAGAAGGAATACGCAGCATGACAAATAAAATTCACACAAAATTTTAACTAATTATGCGTATAAAAAACGGCGAACTCAAGGGCTAAAGGAGGAGAACAAAAGGAAAATCCCCAGAACCCATCGTCATCAGTTCTTAAAAATATTTGGTTCATACATACGAGAATGTCTTGATGGGAGGAGAAAAGTTAGGAAAGCACTCTCGCTCGTTCTTCAAAAGCTGTAAGGATTTCTTGGCAAGCATGAGCAAAAAAGCTCTCAAGCAAGGTTTGAAAGACCAATGACTGAAGCTCAAAAGTAATTGAGAAATCAACACATGTTCCTCCTCCCAGAGCTTCTTTGAAAATCCAATCTGTTGTGAGATGCTTAAAAGGCCCCTTTACATGCTGCGCATGCACCCACTTATATGCCTTAAACGTGACGTGCGACGTGTAGGTGTCACTGAACCAATGGTGTCCCATTGTCAGATCGGCAAGGAAGGACGATTCCTCGACATTATAAACCCGCGCATGGGCTACCCAAGGAAGAAAGTCTGGATATCTAGCAACATCGCTCACGAGTGCGAAAAGTTTTTCTGGGGCAAAAGCGAGGATCTTTGTTTCTTTATGTGTGAACATGGCAATGACGTGCTTCTTGGAGCTTTACAAAGTCTGCATCAGCGTGATAGGAAGAGCGCGTCAGAGGAGATGACGAAACGAGGAGGAACCCTTTGCCCCGCGCCATTTTAGCATACACATCAAATTCAAAAGGTTCAACAAAGCGGTCCACAGGATGATGTTTTTCAGTGGGTTGGAGGTATTGCCCAATGGTGAGGAAATCTACCTCTGCGGCTCTCAAGTCATCCATTACTTGGTAAACCTCTTGCTTCGATTCACCAAGCCCCACCATAATGCCTGACTTTGTGAAAATTGTTGGGTCAATCTCCTTTACTTTTTTAAGAAGGGAGAGGCTGTTAAAATAGCGTGCTCCGGGTCTAACAGCAGGGTAGAGACGTGGCACAGTCTCAAGATTGTGGTTGTACACATCGGGGCGTGCGTTTACAATTGTCTGGATATGTTTCTCTTTACGCAAGAAATCAGGCGTAAGAACTTCTATTGTTGTTTGAGAGGACTGGCAGCGAATCGCGTGGATTGTCAGAGCAAAATGCTGTGCACCCCCATCGTCTAAATCATCACGATCCACAGACGTAATCACAGCGTGGGTCAGCCCTAATGTTGCTACGGCAAGACCCACACGCTCTGGTTCATGGGGATCAAGGGGGTCAGGACGCCCTGTTTTAATATTACAAAAAGCACAAGCGCGCGTACAGATAGCTCCCAGAATCATAAATGTCGCATGCTTCTTTTTCCAGCACTCTCCAATGTTTGGACAGGCTGCTTCTTCACACACGGTATGGAGCTTATGACTTCTCACAAGAGCGAGTGTGTCAAGATACTCCTTTGATGTGGGAGCCTTGACTTTGATCCAATCGGGCTTGTGCAGACGTGTCTGTGTCATATTAATAATTGATATCTTAAGTCTACTCTGCTAGGGCAATGTCGGGAGCATCCGTTGCCTTCATACCAACAACATGATAGCCCGCATCGACGTAGTGAATGTCACCTGTAACACCTGAAGAGAGATCCGAGAGAAGATAAACACCGGCGCCACCAACCTCATGAATTGTGATATTACGTTTGAGAGGAGAATTATACTGATTCCATTTGAGAATATAGCGAAAATCACCGATGCCCGAGGCAGCTAATGTTTTGATAGGCCCAGCGGAAATAGCATTAACGCGAATATTCTCACCCCCTAAATCTACAGCCAGATATCTGACACTCGCCTCGAGGGCAGCTTTAGCGATACCCATGACATTGTAATGAGGCATCACACGCTGTGCACCATGGTAGGTGAGTGTCAGAAGGGATCCGCCATTTTTCATGAGTTTACTAGCATGATGGCACACTTCGACAAAGGAATAACAGGATATGGCGAGTGCCATCTCAAAGCCTTTTTTAGAGGTATCAATGAATTTTCCTGTCAGTTCATTTTTATCCGCGTAGGCAATAGCGTGCACAACAAAATCCAGTTCACCCCATTTTTTCTTAATCTCATTAAAAACATTGGCAACCTGTTCTGAATCACTAACATCGCACGGAATAACGAAGCGAGACCCAACGGACTCTGCCAGAGGAATAACACGTTTAGCAAGAGCATCTCCCATGTAGGTAAAAGCCAACTCCGCACCATGTTCGGCGAGTTGCCTTGTCATACCCCAGGCAATGGAGTGATCATTGGCAACGCCCATGATAAGTCCTTTCTTACCTTGCATGAGTCTCATAAAAATTCCCTTTACTAAAAAACCTCGACCTTAACCATAGTTATGGCCTGAACAAAGTATTCTTGCAACGATTTCCTCAAGCATCTACACAGCATAAGGACTCCCCCGCTCTCCCTACAAAGAACACATTTCGCCTTAGAAATGAACTTAGGAATAATAGGAAAAATCGATGTAACAGGTTCTTACTCTTCGTCATAAATTTTAGAAAATCTTAGGGTGACATTAAGACAATCAGGATTATAATAAATCCATTACTATGGATCTGAGCTTTTTTATGGACTACAACGCGTTCTTTCTCCAATCACTCAAGGATATCAAGAGTGATGGCAGATATAGAACTTTTATTTCCCTTGAACGCATGTGTGGCAAAGCTCCCTACGCTCTTTGGCATCAACCTAACAGGGAAGTCAAACGCGTTATTGTTTTTTGCAGCAATGATTACCTCGGCATGAGTCAGCATCCTGAGGTTTTACAAGCTTTCCATAAGGCTGCTGATACCTATGGTGTCGGGTCAGGCGGCACACGGAATATTTCCGGAACATCCCAAGCCCATGTGCACCTTGAGAAAACAGTAGCGTCTCTTCACACAAAAGAAGCAGGCCTCCTTTTCTCTTCGGGCTATACCGCAAATAAGGCTTCTCTACATATTCTGGGATCTCAAATCCCAAATTGTGTTCTTTTTAGTGATGAGAAAAACCACGCATCCATGATTCACGGTATCCGTTATAGTGGCACAGAAAGGCATGTGTTTGCTCACAATAACATGGCTGATTTAGAAGAAAAATTAAAAGCACAGCCTTTAGATCGCCCTAAAATTATTGCTTTCGTGTCTGTTTATTCCATGGATGGTGATTTTGCTTCCATTGGCCATGTCGTTGAGTTATCAAAAAAGTACAAGGCGCTTACTTTTCTCGATGAGGTCCATGCTGTGGGTCTTTATGGCCCCGGTGGTGCAGGTCTAGCAGCAGCTCAAGGCTTTGGAAAGGATATTGATATCATCCAGGGCAACTTTGCTAAGGGATACGGTGTTGTCGGAGGGTATATTGCTTCCTCTCTTCCCCTTGTGGATTTTGTCAGGTCCTTTGCTCCTGGCTTTATCTTCACGACATCTATGCCACCAGCTGTAGCAGCTGCCTGTCAAAAATCTGTGGAGATACAACAGCAATCGGATCGTTATCGCAAGGAGCTTTTTGGAAAGGTGCTTTACTTAAAAGATAAACTCTCAAAAACAGGTGTGAACGTGATCAGGAATGAGAGTCATATTGTCCCCGTTCATGTAGGCAATGCACTCAAGTGCAAAGAGCTTTGTGACCGTCTCCTCTATGATTACAGTTTGTATCTACAACCTATCAACTATCCTACTGTTCCTGTGGGTGAAGAACGGATTCGCATTACCGTTACTCCCCAGCATACCCTCGAACATATTGACTCACTCATTGTTGCCCTCAAGGCCTTGTGGAAAGAATTGGCACTAGCAAAAGCTGCATAAAACAACACTCCCACAAGGGAGGCGTCAGAAGAGAAAAACAGGCCTTCTTAGGCGACTGCCTCTTGGTTATTAGGTGTGCTATCTGGATAAAGACCATACCCAATATGACGAATAGTCTGAAGATAACGAGGCTGGCGTGAATCATCACCTATTTTCCGACGTAAACGCACCACTTGCACATCGACACTACGTTCACTCACACGATGACCGATACGCTGCGCAAGCTCTTCACGCGTAAAAGGCTTTCCAGGGGATTGAGCAAAAATACGCAACAATGTCAGCTCACTAGATGTTAAGAAAACAAGCTCACCGTTCTTCACAAGAACGTTGCGTAGCGTATCAAAGGCATAATCACCGAGAGAAAGGAGTAAAGGAATTGGACTCTTCTCCTGACTTTTCCGTCTTAATAGAGCACGTATCCGTGCAAGTAACTCCGCAGGCTCAAAAGGTTTGGTGAGATAATCATCCGCACCAGCATCAAGACCCTTAATACAATCATCCACGGTATCGCGAGCGGTCAGAAGAAGTATAGCAACAGTGCCATACCCATTCGCACGAAGACTCTGTGTCAACGCCACGCCATCCTCTCCTTCCATCATCACATCGAGAACCATCACACTAATAGGATGGATAGCTAACATAGAACGTGCTTCCGCGGCATTGGCTGCAAGATGTGTCTCAAAGCCTGATTCCTCGAGAAAACTTTTTAGAAGATGGCGCAAACGCCTATCGTCATCAATAACAAGAAGCTGATCCATAGTGCCTTATATCATACCCTGCTCTCTATCTCTCTTGGAAAACACTACCACAAGAACAGACGATTTTTGACCCCTAAATCTCTGAACCTTTGAATCTCCATCTAACTCTTTTACGCATTCACCCAAATTGGATAAATCTCTTTTAATGTATTGCTTTGGAGGGCTTCGCGTATGGAGCACATAAGCTTATTCATGAAATACACATTGTGTACAGTAATCAATGTATGGGCCAGAAGCTCTTGCGCTTTGAGTAGATGGTGGAGGTAGGCCTTAGAAAAGTGTTGGCAAGTGTAGCATTTACAGTCCGGCTCAATGGGCCTGTGATCGTCCTTACACCAGCTGTTATTTAAATTGATGTGATCTCTCGCCTTAACAGTGTTGTGAGCCGTCTTGACAAGAGCGCCTCCATGACGGGCAAGACGCGTTGGGTGGACACAATCAAATGTATCAATCCCTTGCTCCACCCCCTTAAAAACATCCTTAATACCTCCAATACCGAGGAGATGAATGGGGCGCGAAGGATCGAGCTTTTTTGCAGTCATCTCGACAACCTCATACATCTGATCCTTGCTGGCACCAAGAGACCCACCAATCGCATGACCAAAAAAACCATGGGTATTCACAAAATTACACGATTCATCGCGCAAATCTTCATACACACCCCCTTGAATAATGCCGTAGAGACGCTGTTTGTGAGAAGCTTCCAGACGGTTAAATTCACGTAATGAGCGCACCCCCCACCGGTGGCTCATGCGCATAGAACGCGCGGTATAGTTCTTGTCCACATGAAAGGGTGTGCACTCATCAAAGCTCACGATAAGATCAGCACACAGATTCACCTGTGTTTCGATGGACTTTTCCGGTGTGAGGAGATGGATACGTCCGTCAATATAGGATCGAAACTTTGCTCCTTCCTCTGTAATTTTCAAAAGTGTTTTAGGGCGAAGGGTCTGGCGCTTTCCTTTGATTTCAGAACTGACAGAACCATGGCCCAGGCTAAAAATCTGAAAGCCGCCGGAATCGGTCAGCATAGGCCCCTTCCATCCCATAAACGTGTGAAGCCCCCCTGCCTTAGCGACAATATCCGCACCGGGTTGTAAAAAGAGGTGATAAGTGTTGGAGAGAATAATCTGTGTTCCAGCATCCGCCATCATATGAGGAGTCACACCTTTGATGGATGCTTTCGTTGCACAAAAAATAAAAGCGGGTGTTTCAATTACACCATGGGGTGTTGAGAGTCTCCCCAAGCGCGCACGATGAGGACCCGTGAAAATATAATTAAAATGAAAAGCAGACATT
>CALBMH010000002.1 GCA_937896365.1 uncultured Alphaproteobacteria bacterium | reverse complement strand
TACCAGAAAGAGATTGAAGCCGAATGGGAAGCTATTAAAAAGCGTGTAGAGAGAGGCTTTGGCAGTTTGAACGAAACGAAAGAAGAAACACTCAAGACACAAAAATCAAGTGCACCAACGCCCATTAAAAGTCATAAAAAACAGAAGGCTCTCAAACCCAAAAAAACGAGAAAAGACAAAAAGGTGTGCTTTGAAGATAAATTTGAAGAGTACAAAGCACAGACGCGTATTAAATATCGCAATCTCCTCTCTGTTCTAGGAAATATTGCCAAAGATGCTAAGATAAGTGATATCAAAAGAATTGTGAATGGATCGCACATCACACTGCACAATGACTCAGGAATGGGCTTGACCGTTGTCAAGCAGCACGGATCCAAGGATTCTGTTATTCAAAAAGGAAGGGCTAATGCTCTTATCAAGAAATTTATCGCTTTTGCTTTTTCTAATAAAGATTCAAAGGCTACATGATGATAGGGTTTTATTGGGCATGAAGTACAGAAAGTATGAGGGTGTACCCCGTCCCTATCCATGTCACAAGTTAGCTGTGAGAGTCCTCGCATGACCTCTCTCCACCGTGCTGTGAGGAAACCCCTTTCATACTTCCTTAACAGGAAGTTTTTTTTGCTGTAATAGTAGTGGGAATAAGCCAATAAAGTGTAGACGCAACACAAGCGCGTGCCTCCCGTGACCCCTTTCATCCACCTTCGACTTCACTCAGCTTATTCTCTTGCAGAGGGAGCATTGAGGATCAAGCAGATCCCTAAGCTATGCGTGAAAAATGGGATGCCTGCAGTTGCGATAACGGATACGCATAATTTGTTTGGAGCCCTCGAATTCGCCATGGGCTGCGCGGATTCAGGTGTGCAACCGATTATTGGCTGCCAAGTCAATGTCATAGCACATTGGTTACCTGATAATCATAAAATGAAAGATCATCCGGATAAAGTGCTCCTTTTGTGTCAAAATGAGGAGGGTTATCTTAATTTAATGCAGCTTGTAAGCGACAGCTACTTTCAGATGGATCTTCCCCATCCTCCTCAGGTTACTTTTAAGGCGTTAAAAGAGCATGCACGAGGTTTGATCTGTTTGAATGGCGGAAAACATAGCTCGCTCTATCGTTTATTAGCTTTTAAGCGGTTCGATGATGCGCACGCTGAAGCAGCAGCCTATAAAGAATGTTTTGGCGATCGATTTTATCTTGAGATTCAGCGCCATCATGCGTCGGAGGGGTTTGATCCTGATGAGCATGCTGTGGAGAACGGTCTTTTAAAGCTTGCTGACGCGTTTCCTATTCCACTTGTCGCGACGAATGATGTGTTTTTTAAGGATCGTGAGATGCATCAGGCCCATGATGCGCTTTTATGTATTGCAGATGGGCGTTATGTCAGTGAAACAGAACGACGCAAAGTTACTCCGGAACACTACTTTAAATCCCCCCAAGAAATGAGAGAGATTTTTTCAGATCTTCCTGAGGCTATTTATAATACATCCGTCATAGCGCGCCGCTGTCACTACATGCCTACCTCACGCAAGCCTATCTTGCCTTGCTATAAGTGTGCTTGGGGACGAACTGAGGTGGAAGAGCTTCGGTTGCAAGCGCAAGAGGGGATTTGTGCGCGTCTTAAACACTTACCTGAGGTTCCAAAACACTACCAAGAACGGTTAGAGTATGAGATTTCCGTTATCGAGAACATGGGCTTTTCCGGATATTTTCTCATCGTTGCTGATTTTATCAAATTCGCTAAACGTCGAGGTATTCCCGTAGGACCGGGACGGGGGTCAGGGGCGGGGTCTCTTGTAGCGTGGTCGCTAACCATTACAGATATGGATCCCATCCGTTTTGGGCTTATTTTTGAGCGGTTTCTTAACCCTGAGCGTATTTCAATGCCCGATTTCGATGTGGATTTTTGTCAAGATAGACGTGATGAAGTGATTGAGTATGTTCGTGAGAAATATGGCAATGACCGCGTGGCGCATATTATTACCTTCGGGAAATTGCAAGCACGGGCGGTTCTACGCGATGTGGGGCGTGTGCTGCAAATGCCGTATAGCCAAGTGGATAGAATTAGTAAGCTTGTTCCCAATAACCCAGCGAATCCTGTAACGCTTAAGCAAGCCCTTGTTCTTGAACCTGCTTTGGAGGAAGCACAGCAAAATGACGAGACCGTACGCGAGCTGATTGGCATAGGAACACAGCTTGAGGGGCTTTATCGCCATGTTTCTAAGCATGCGGCAGGGGTTGTGATTGGTGATCGTCCGTTGTCGCAGATTGTACCACTGTACGTGGATGAACCGGGGAGTATTCCTGCAACCCAATTCAACATGAAATATGTAGAACTTGCAGGACTTGTGAAGTTTGACTTTCTTGGCCTCAAAACCCTGACGGTGATCGAAAAGTGCTGTGATTTTATTCGAAAAAAAGGTAACCCGATTCGTCCAGAGGATATTCCGTTGGATGACATCAAGACCTTTGAGCTTCTGCAGCGCGTTGAGACGGTGGGTATCTTCCAGCTTGAAAGTTCTGGCATGCGTGAGGTTGTGCGTAAGCTTAAACCTGACCGTTTTGAGGACCTCATTGCCCTTGTAGCACTTTTTCGTCCCGGGCCTATGGATGATATTCCACGCTATGTAGCCTGTAAGCATGGGGAAGAGCCTGTGACGTACCTCCATCCAGCACTAGAACCCATTCTTAAAGATACGTATGGTGTAATGGTCTACCAAGAACAGGTCATGCATATCGCCCAAAAGCTTGGGGGATATAGCCTCGGTGCAGCTGACCTCCTACGCCGTGCTATGGGTAAGAAAATCAAAGCAGAAATGGATGACCAGCGCGCAATCTTTACAAATGGTGCTATTATTAAAGGCCTAAAGCCTGATATTGCGAGTCAGATTTTTGATCAGATGGCTAAGTTTGCAGGATATGGCTTTAACAAATCTCACTCAGCTCCCTATGCCTTGCTTGCCTATCAAACAGCGTATTTGAAGGCGAATTATCCAAGAGAATTTTATGCCGCGTCTATGACGTATGATATGCACAACACAGACAAACTCAATGCTTTTCGTCAAGATATGGTGCGGTTAGGCGTACAGCTACTACCACCGAATATTAACCATTCTTATAGTGAATTCTGTGTGGAGCGGTTGAATGACGGAAAAGAGGGTGTGCGTTATGGTCTTGCCGCGATCAAAAATGTGGGTCACGCTGTAATAGATGCACTGACTTCTGAACGTGATGCTCATGGGCATTACAAAAGTATTCAAGATTTTGCGGAACGTTTAAACTCTCAGAATATGAATAAGCGTCAATTAGAAAATCTCATTGCTGCGGGATGTTTTGATGTGCTTGAGAAAAATCGTGCCCTTTTATACAACAATGCAGAGGTTTTGTTACGTTATGCTGCCGTACGTGAGAGCAATGTGAAAGATGCTCAGCAATCACTCTTTGGTTCTGTAACGACACAGAGAAGCCTTCACCTGGAACCCGTTCAACAGTGGGGTCCTCTTGAGAAACTTAGTCATGAGTTTAATGCATTGTCTTTTTTTCTTTCATCCCATCCTCTTGAAATTTATACAAACTTGCAAAAACTTGGCTCCATTCCATCAAGCCATCTTGCAGGATTGAGTGATGATACAACGGTTAAACTGGTTGGTGTCGTTATCACAAAGGCAGAGCGCACAAGCAAAACGGGGAATAAGTACGCCTTTGTTCAACTCTCTGATCAGCATGGTGTTTACGAAATCGCCCTATTTTCTGACAACTATGTCAAGGCGAGAGAATTTCTTATCCCAGGAAAAGCTCTTTTCGTCACAGCTCATTTAAGGCAAGATGATGACAGTACGCGTTTAATGGCAAAGAGTGTCGTACCACTTGAGAAAGTCATGCAAGGACTGACACACACTTTACGGATTATTGTTGATGAGACGCTATCCTCTCGTCACATAGAAACTATACTCTCATCTGCAGGAAAGGGACAAACGGCTGTTGTGATTCAAGTCCGTTTAGTAGATGCACCGTATATCGATATTTTCCTCCCCGGTCATTATAATATGTCGCCAGAAATTCGCTCACGCCTTCTGGCAACGCACGGGGTGATCAAGATTGAAGATGTGTAGAAACGAGTGAAGAAAAGGTTTCTTTCTATTTCATCTGATTTCAAGCCTGCGTTATCATATCGAGGAGAGCTTTGAAAATACGTCAATTGCTTTTCTGTATGAGTGGCAATCTGCTTGCTCTTTAATAGTAAACATGCTTTAACTCAAGAAAAGAAAAGCCTTATGTTATTTTGTCTTCTATCGTGAATCCTATTCCTCAGCACATTGCTATTATTATGGATGGTAATGGGCGCTGGGCTAAAAAACGCGGTCTCGATCCCATTGAAGGCCATAAACAGGGGGGTCGAACGACGGAGGAGATAGCCCTCATAGCTAAAGAAGTGGGGGTGAAGTATCTGACGCTTTACACATTCTCAACAGAAAATTGGAGACGTTCACCGGTTTGGATTGCTGAGTTTATGAAAGAACTTGGGTATTATCTTGAAAATCAAACGGATATTTTTATGCGCGAACGGATCCGAGCTCGCTTTATAGGCGATCGGAGTGGTTTTTCAAAGAAGCTTCAGTCTTTACTTACCAATCTTGAAGAGGAAACAAAGCACTTTGACACACTGCATGTTAATTTTGCTTTGGGATATGGAGCACGTCAAGAAATAGCTTATGCGATGCGGCGTATTGCTGAGGATGTTCAAAAAGGGCATATCAAAGTCAATGACATCCACCCGCATATGATTCATACCTATCTGTACACGCGAGGTATGCCGGACCCTGATATTCTCATTCGCCCCAGTGGAGAGATGCGTGTTAGCAACTATCTGCTTTGGCAAATTGCTTATACTGAACTATACTTTACAGATACGTTGTGGCCGGATTTCTCTTCAGACGAATTCTTGCGTATTATTGAGCATTATACAAAGCGTGAGCGCTGCTATGGCCGAGACCGTCAAGCGGCTTGACAACAATCTTTCAAAGCGGGTTGTCACCGCTCTTATTCTCGTACCGCTCACCCTTGCCGTTCTGTTTTTCGCGCCTTTGTTTGTGAAGCAGGTTGTAGTCTTCCTCCTTGCTCTTGGGCTTACTTACGAATGGTCAAGCTTCACGCAGGCTCCTTTTGCTAGGTTGGCGGGCATTGTCCTTATTTCTTTTCCATTCATTCTGTATGGGTTTTTAGGAAATGCGCCTTCGGATACTGTGAATGATAGTATCGTTTTGGCTTTTGTGATTGCATCTTTTGTCTTAGCTTATTTCCCCCAAGACAAAATTTTTACATTCGGTCAAGTGTATATTCTTATAGCAAGTCTAACGCTGTGCTCACTTTTAAATCAACCCTCTGTCATTCTATGGATGCTTCTTTTGGCATGGCTAAATGACTCTTGTGCTTACTTTGTGGGCCGATGGGCTCAGGGCCCCAAGCTGTGGGTGGCCGTCAGTCCCAAAAAAACGTTGTCTGGGTTTATCGGGGGCGTTCTTATTGGGAGTATTCTCTCAGGTGCTCTCGCGTCGTATCTCGGACTTGCTTCTTCTCCTTATGTGTTGAGTTTTATCTTATCGCTTATGGGGCATGGGGGAGATCGGAAGAGCACACGTCT
>CALBMH010000001.1 GCA_937896365.1 uncultured Alphaproteobacteria bacterium | reverse complement strand
TTTTGTTCAGTCTTTGGCAATAATGGACACGTAATGCGTCAAGGTAGACGCTTTGCGCACTCCCTCGAAAGGGGAGAGTGTGGGGATCGCGTGCTCCTTTGGGAGGAGGGCTTGTAAAATTATTTCCAGGATTAACATAAATAGTGCGTGAATATTTCGACTTAATATCGCCATCATGATGACAGTGGATAGATCGTACCCCAATGGTTTTTTCTATTTCTTTCGAAAGCCCTTGAGTTATAATAAGTGGATTTCCGAAAGTAACAAGGGAAACGGGAATATCTCCATTCTCAATGCGGGGAATAAGGATGGCTCCTAGTATTTCCATTATGGCGAGCTTTTTATTAACTTCCCTGGTTGTTGTCGCGTGAAATTTTTTGTGATTAACGCTGTAAGGCTTAGAGAGAATCCCATTGATTTTTGATTCAAAGAGGTAGAACTTAAAACTTTTTATAAAAAGTAAGGATGACAGTGTGGCGAGTAATCCACCCATGCTGAAACCTGTGAAAATAAATTGAACCTCGTTGCCCTTTAGGAGATCAATATGACGCTCAAGAAAGGCGTAAAGCCTTTCAAAAAAATTTTCTTGGTAGGCGTCAAAAATCCACCCAAGTCCTGATTGAACGTATCCCTTCCTATCCTGTGATAAAACAGGAAGAGTATTAGCATTGTTTTAAATTGGTTGCCTGCATAAAGGCCTGAGACACCTTTAAAAACGATGCCTATGATGTAAGACGGTCTTTGATCATTTTTATTTACCTTTAAGAGAACAAAGTAGCCTACAGGGTCGACAGGATCTTCTTTTTTTGAGAAACGCATACCGGGAATGCGTCGATGATCTTGTCGAAGAGGCCTCGTTCATACAAGAATGGTGCGGAAAACCCCTCGGAATGAGGAATATCTGCAAGTATATAAGCAAAACTGGCTAAGTATGATCTTAGACTGACAACGTCTTTCATTTCTTCTTTGTCAAACAGAACACTATGAATCGTTAGTTGTTGGTTCTCATCGGCGATTGACAGAGACACGTTGCTCATGAAAGAAAAAGCTATAAAAAAAATAAAGAGGGCTATGAGGAATAACCATACGTGTACGATTGATATTTATTATAACTTTGTTTATATTATACAAAGGTAAATAACTTGTTAATACAATAGAATTTTTTACCTCTGATTCAGATCTCTCTTGATTTAACCCCCTAAAAGAAGAATATCTCTTTACATGTGGGTTGGAATGTATATAAAATGAGACAAGTGTATTGTTTCAGTGCTGTACCGTGAGTTCTTTGTTCTTCCAGCATCGATGGTGGCGACATCATAACGGCTAAATCGTTCTGATGTTCATCTTGTGCTGGAGATTCTAAATGTTGTCTAGAAAGTACTTTTTCTACGTTTTCTTTTTCATTTCTTTCTTAGTCGGTCTTGTTCTTTTCTATCGATCGATAAGGACAGTTGGTCCTCTTGTTGCGATAACGCAGATCGCGCCCCATCCATCCCTTGATGAGATCAGACGGGGAATAACGGAATGCCTTGAATTGGCGGGTATCGGTTCTGATCAAATCCTCTTCCAAAATGCACAAGGGAGCCCAGCAACAGCCCTCCAGATTGCCCAGAAGTTTGTGAGTCTTAAACCGAAAGTGATTGTGCCTATTACGACCCCTTCAGCACAGGCAGCTTATTCTGTTGCGAAGGGGGCACATATTCCAGTGATTTTTAGTGCTGTGAGCGATCCTAGAGCGGCTAAACTTTATGACCCTAATGGGGAAAATAAGCTTGTTGCAGGGGTGAGTGATATGTCCCCGGTCAAAGAGCAAGTGCAATTGATTAGGCACATTTTCCCTACGCTCACCGTGGTAGGAGTTATTTATAATGCAGGCGAAGCAAATTCTGTGGCTCTCATCGATGCTTTTGAAAAAGAAGCTAAGGTGGTAGACGTAAAGATTATCCATTCGACAGTGACAGGAACAAATGATGTTTCCACAGCGGTAATGAACCTTGTTGGAAAAGTTGGGGTGATTTACATCCCTAATGATAATACGGCTATTTCAGCTTTTGAAAGTATTGTAAAAATAACAAATAAGTATAAAATGGCCGTTTTTACGGCAGATCCTGAGTCAGTGACGAGGGGTGCCCTTGGCTGTATTGCACACAATCAATATAATCTTGGAAAGAAAACAGGGGAGCTCATCATTCAATATCTAATAGACCACAAGTCCATTGAGCAACTCGGTATTCAAAAGCCTGATAGGATAGAGCTTACCCTTAACCTTAAAACGGCCTCGTCCATCGGTATCCCATTACCTCAGGATCTTGTTCGTAAAGCGACTTTTTTAATTAAAGAATAGGAGAAATCAATGCATCATAACGTTCATCACACTGTATTGCTTGCAGAAATAAGCGCCTTTTTAAGTATTTTAAATGTAAAGCGAGGTTGGCAATGTTTTTCAAAAAAATAAGTACATTTTTTTCTATCCTTTTCCTTCTTTCTGCCTGCTCTGAAAAAGCCCATCAGAAGGTGGGTATTATCCAAACAAGCGACCATGAAGCCCTTAATGCAACACGCCTTGGTGTGATGGATGAATTGCGTAGTCGTGGCTTGACTCCTGGGCAGGATATTAAATTTAAATGGGAATCAGCGCAAGGCAATCCTGCCATGGCATCCCAAATTGCACAAAAGTTTATTGGGCACAAATACGATGTGCTTGTCGCCATTGGAACACTTGCAGCACAAGCAACGCTTCAGGCAACGCAGGGGGCAGGAATTCCTGTTGTTTACGCTTCTGTAACAGATCCAAAAAGTGCAAAACTTGAAGGAAATATCACGGGGGTATCGAATTTTGTCCAACCCCATGTTCAGTTTGCAATGTTTAAGAAGATATTGACGCATCTCAAGAAAATCGGCGTTATCTATAGTGCTGGCGAGCAGAATTCTATCGCCCTTGTGGAGCCTATGGAAAATGCGGCAAAAGAGCTGGGTCTTGAGCTTCTTTTTGCAAATGCTACAAAAACAAGTGATGTCTATGCTTCTGCAATGAGTCTGGTAGGTAAGGTCGATGCTTTGTTTGTTAATAATGATAACGTTGCTCTTGCTGCTTTTGATGCTATTTTGAAGGTCGGAAAGGAAAACAAGATTCCTGTTTTTGTGAGTGATACTGATCTTGTTGAGAAGGGAGCGCTAGCCGCACTGGGTCCGAGTCAGCATCGTATTGGTCTTAAGGCTGGACATATGGTGGCGGACTTGTTGGAAATGTCTCAAGAAGCACGAGATGCAGGAAAAATCACGGCTGTGGGACCTGATCATACGCTTCTTTACGTGAATACGAAGGTAGCAGAAAGCTTAGGTCTTTCCATTTCTGATACGCTCCTGCGTGAAGCAGCTAAGGTTTTCTAGATCGTACTGAAAAACCTTGGAAGTTAGATGGGACTTGATCCTTTTCTCTAAGTCAAAGTCCTTGGAGAAAGTTTATGAATTTTTAAATATTTTAATTTAATCAAAAATTTACTTTTATTTCTTAGAATTCTTAATAGCAAATCAGTCCTATTCTCAGTATTACGGGGGCATGGCCCTTATTGAGAATAGGAGATCACTATGAAATAAATATTGTGGACGAGAAAAGCGACTCAATTTCTGAAAAAATAGGTGATGAGGGTAACAAATTAGCGAAGGGCCTCATCTTAGAGAGTGGTCATTTTAGGTCACTTTTGAAATCTCGTTTTGTCCAAATGGTTCGGATTATAACAACTCTAAGCATTATCGGTATTGTTATTTATGTTTTTTTGCCTAACTTCGTATTTATAAAAAGTCGCTCTGCTGTTATTACAGCGAATATTATTAGTATTGAAGCGCCCATTACAGGGCAAATTAAAAGAAACCTCCCTGATGTGGGAACTGAGCTTGAAAAAGGGCAAATTATTTCTTTTATAGAAAATCTTGTTGTGGATCAGACACCACTTTCAGTTGCAAAATCAGATTTGGATGGTTATCAGGATCAGTACAACGGCCTTAAAGAAGAGTACGACAAACTAGAAGACCTCAAAAAAGAATTAGAATCCAGCTTTAAAAAATATCAAGCAGCTATTATTAAAAACCTCAAGCTTCAATTAGAGAGGGAAGAGCACCGCTTTTCAGAACTGCAAAACGTCTTAGAAAGCTACAAAATGGATTATGATCGAAAGGAGACGCTTGTTCAAAAGGGGGCTACGTCAAAGGCTGATTTCGATAAAGTCAAGTTTGAAAAGAATCGAGCTGATGAAATAGCCAAGCAATCATACACGACGATCAAGCTTTTAAAGCAACAAATCGACTCTCTTAAGGAGGGCGTATTTACTCATCCCGATGGCCGTACAGAGGTGCCCTACCAACGCCAACGTTTTGATGAAGTTGCGATGAAACAGTCAGGGCTTAAAGCACAAATGCTTGAGATTAAAAGTCAGATTGACAATAGAAAAACGCGCTTTGAGTCTGAATCAAAACGATATAATCAATTAAGTCAAAGAAATATTATTTCTCCTACAAATGGCGTAGTGATTCGTAAGCTTGCTACGGAGAATAGCCAAGTAAGCGAGAACCAAGGAATCATTGATATTATCGATTGCAGCCGCGTCTACGTCGATGTCACGATCAGCCAAGGTTATTTCGAAAAAATTATCCCCGGTCAGACGGTTCAAGTAAAGCTTGTGGGTTCTGATCGCCCCATTAAAGGAACCGTCGTCAGTGTACGCGGAGGAGCGCTTCAACCAGAGAAAGCAACGAATTTCATCGGGCTCTCTATGGTTGATAAAAGTCTTGACATGCAGGTCTTCATTACAATCGATGAACATGACCTCAAGCAAACAAAAGGCGACTTTTGCCATGTGGGCCGTAATGCAACGGTCACCTTTTAAAGGAGATTAGTTATGGAGAGTTATTATATTCCTCTCCTATGCGTATGCGCCTTTATCCTTATTATGCCAGAACTTTCAAGGCACAAGAACGGTGTCCGCATCTGTGTTATTTCTCTTCTGATTATGCTTGGCATACGTTATATGATATGGCGCACTGTTTATACGATTCCCTCGGTGGAAGAACACGGGAGTGTACCGTACTGGATGTGGATCTGCTATGTGCAAGAAATGCTTGTCTGGATTGACTCTATGGTGTTTTTTCTTTTGCTGTCGCTTATTAAAAACCGCGTACCAGACGCACTCAAACATGAGCAGCGTTTGAGGCTTCTTTCATCCGAAGATCATCCTTTTGTGGATATTTATTTTACGATTTACAATGAGCCCCTTGAAATTCTGGAGCATAGCGTTATTGGTGCGACAAAAATCGATTGGCCTGTGGATCGTATGAAAATATGGGTCTTAGATGATGGTCAACGTCGTGAAATCAAGGATTTTTGTGAAAAAGTAGGCGTGGGGTATATTGCTCGTCTGGAACATACGGGGGCCAAGGCAGGGAATATTAATCATGCCCTATCTCAAACAAAAGGCGAATTCATTGCTATCTTTGATACAGACTTTATTCCTCACAGACATTTTCTTTATCGTACGATGGGTTTTTTTGAAGATCCCGCTATTGCTATCGTTCAAACACCCCATGGATTTTACAATCCCGATTTTGTTCAAAGTAATCTAAAACTTTTTGAATCGATCCCCCACGATCAAACACTCTTCTTCGATAGTATTATGCCTTCAAGGGATGCGTGGGGGGTCGCGTTCTTCTGTGGCACATCTGCAGTTTTAAGGCGAGGTATGCTGTTAGAGGTAGGGGGTATTCCTACGAAAACGGTTACTGAAGATGTTCTTCTTTCACTTGTGCTATTACGAAAGGGGTATAAAACAATCTATCTTAATCAACGTCTCAGCCATGGTCTTGTTCCTGAATCTATAAAAGATTTTACAGTTCAGCGTCGTCGGTGGTGTTTGGGGAACTTACAAATGCTTTTTCTTAAGGAAGGTATCTTTGGAAAGGGGTTGACCTTTAAAGAGCGTCTCTTTTTCTTTCCGTTTTATTGGCTTTACATGATCGTGATTCGATGGATCACTTTTGTCGCACCTCTTGGGTATCTATGGTTCAATATATCCATGCTCAACGCTACCTTACCAGATCTTATCTTTTATCAAGTTCCGTTCATTCTTGCTGTTTTTGCTGTTATGATATGGATTGCTCCATGGCAATTCATTCCCATTGTTACGAATGCTTTTGATACCATACAGGCTATTTCTGTTATTCCGGTAGGTTTACAAATGCTCTTTAGACCCTTCAAGACGGAATTCCATATCACCCCTAAGAAAAATGTAGAAAATCAAAAGTATGCGAATGTGATAGTTATTTTTGTGTGTGCTCTTTTATTTTTACTTTCTTTTTTCGGTCTTATAATTAATTTACTCCCACAGTATCAGGTGGTACCTTACAATGGATTTTTTCCTATCGCGGTGTTTTGGACGATTGTGAATACACTAACTCTGGGGTTGGCAGTAATGTTATGCTTCGAAGGCAAGCGCCATCGCCAATATGAGCGTTTTCCTGTGCACGAAAAGATAGAATTGACGTTTAATGGTCATAGAGTAAGTGTGGAAGTGATTGATATTTCTGTCAGCGGCATTCGAGTGCGTTTACCTGAGGGAATGAACTTAGAAGGTCAGTTGATGAAGCTTCATATATCGGATGTAGGGGATATTGAGTCCCTTATTATGTTCCAAAAAGACGACGTGTTGGGCCTTGAGTTCATCATTGACAAAGAGGAAACACGCCACAAGCTTATCGCGTTCATCCTAACGGGGCGTTTCGATAACACTAAGGCAGATAGAAAAATTGGCCGCTTCACAAAAAAGATTCTAAGTCGCTCTTTGGGCCATCATCACTAGATTTGTTTCAAAGGCGCCCCCGCCCGGGAGATCCCCCAAAGAGCTCTAGATGAAGGAGACCCTCTGAAAGACCGACCACGAACGAAACGGGGAGTGAATAACTTAATAACCGTCACGGTCCATGCGCTTACGCATGAGCTTGCGGTGACGACGGACAGCCTCCGAAGCTTCCCTCGCCTTTTTTTCAGAAGGCTTTTCAAAATGGCGGCGAAGCTTCATTTCACGATAGACCCCTTCACGTTGCATCTTTTTTTTCAATGCACGCAATGCCTGATCCACGTTATTATCACGGACGCTAACTTCCACTCTTAATCAACTCCTTTCCCGGCCAGGCGGCCTCGACTCCAAGGTATTGTATGAGGTAGAGCAAAATTTTGCAAGAAAAAGCTCTTTTCTGTAAAAAAGGCACTCTTAGAACCTTTCATTGAAAAATGCATCAACTTTGTGCTATAGATCACCCATGTTCGTGGAATATGCGCCTTTATGACCTACATCGTCACGGAAGCTTGTATCAGATGTAAATTTGGTGATTGTGTTGCGGTTTGCCCCGTTGATTGCTTCTATGAGGGTGAGAATATGCTTGTTATCCACCCCGAGGTGTGTATTGATTGCGGTGTGTGTGTCCCTGAATGCCCTGTGGACGCCATCAAAGCTGATACTCAGCCGGGAATGGAAGAATGGGTGGCGCTTAACCAAAAATATGCTGTTCTTTGGCCCAATATTACCGTAAAAAAACCAGCTCCTGTGGACGCTGATAAATGGAGAAATGTGAAGGAGAAGCTCCAATATCTGAGCGAAAAACCGGGTGCATAAGTAAGAACATAAACCATGGCAAACATGACAGATGTGGATATTTATTCTGGCCATGTCTATATCACAATTAAGTCTAGAAAAGGGAAACAGTAATGAGTCAAGGAAGATATAAAGAAGGTGATTTCGTTGTTTATCCTGTCCATGGTGTTGGGCGACTTGTGGGGTTTGAAATCTATGAAGTAGAGGGTGTCAAAGCTGAACTGATGATCATTTCTTTTGATCGGGAGCGTATGATTCTTCGTCTTCCTCAGGGTAAAGCAAAAAATGCTGGTCTTCGCTCTTTAAGTAGCAAGCAAGATATGCTTGTTGCTCTCGAAAGTCTTAAGCAAAAGACCAAAACACGCCGCACAATGTGGAGTAGACGCGCTCAAGAATATGAAACAAAAATTAATTCTGGTGATCCGCGCTCCATTGCTGAGGTTATTCGTGATTTATACCGCAATACCACACAACCTGACCAATCTTACAGCGAGCGCCAAATTTATCAAGCAGCGGTTGAGCGTTTTGCGAGGGAGCTCGCGGTTGTTGAAAATATTGATGAGAACGCTGCTGTTGCGCGTGTTGAATATTTTCTACGAGCAGCTTAAAGAAGCTTTATGTCGTTAACAAGGGGAAGGGTAGCACTTTTGCCTTTGGCGGCACTTTGGTCTTGCGTGTATTTAACAGCGTGTATTTTTTTCGGGAAGACTTAGGTTCTTGCTGGCTCTTCTTCCTATAGGATTTTCGGCAAGGTTTCAAAACAATGTTCTGGAGGTGGAGAAGGAAGTGTCCATTCCAATGTATCTGCACTTGGGCCCCAGGGATTGGCGGGACATTTTTTCTTATCCCAAAATACTTTAAATACAATGAACAAAAAAAGCAGTGTAGAGAGAAGAACCACTACCCCTCCGCAAGACGCCACTAAATTCCACCCGTGATACGCATCCGGGTAGTCAGGAATGCGGCGCGGCATCCCGGCAAGCCCTAAGAAGTGCATGGGGAAAAACAGCACATTCACCCCGATAAAAAACATCCAAAAATGAAGTCTTCCCAGGGTTTCGTTGTACTGATACCCCGACATCTTCCCAATCCAGTAATAAAAGCCTGCAAGAATAGCCATGACAGAGCCCATGGAAAGCACGTAGTGAAAGTGCGCCACTACGTAATAGGTATCGTGTAAGACCACATTGACTTCACCATTGGCGAGAACGATGCCCGTAAGCCCGCCCATCGTAAAAAGAATAATAAATCCCACGGCAAAAAGCATGGGCGTTGTAAAGCGAATGGATCCACCCCACATGGTGGCGATCCAACTAAATACCTTAATCCCTGTAGGTACACCGATAATCAGTGTTGCAATAGTGAAGTAAATACGTACAGCAGGCGTAAGTCCCACAGTAAACATATGATGTGCCCATACAAGAAAACCAAGGAATGCGATAATTACCATGGCATAGACCATAGCCTTATACCCGAATACAGGCTTTTTTGCAAAAGTCGAGATGACATGGCTGATAATCCCAAAGGCGGGAAGGATCATGATATAAACCTCAGGATGACCAAAAAACCAAAAGAGATGTTGGAATAAAAGGGGATCACCTCCGCCTGCGGGGTCGAAGAAGCTTGTGCCGAAGTTACGATCTGTAATCAGCATGGTAATAGCACCCGCCAGGACAGGGATTGAAAAAAGGAGCAGAAAGGCTGTGGTGAGAATGCCCCAAACAAAGAGGGGCATTTTATGAAACCCCATACCGGGACAACGCATATTGAAAATAGTTGTAATAAAGTTAATGGCTCCCAAAATAGAGGACGCCCCAGCAATATGAAGAGCAAGAAGCATAAAATCCACCGCAATGCCGCTATGCCCCAATGCGGAACTCAGCGGTGGATAAAAGGTCCACCCCACACCTGCCCCTTCGCCCACCGTTGATGCAAGGATGAGGAGAATAAGAGAGGGGAACAATAGCCAAAAGCTAATAGCATTCAACCTTGGAAACGCCATATCCGGCGCACCAATAAGAAGCGGTACAAACCAATTGCCAAACCCCCCAATCAGCGCAGGCATGACTAAGAAAAAGACCATGAGTAAACCATGTGCTGTGATAATGACATTGTAGAGCTGGTGATTTCCTCCTAAGACCATACCTGCCGGATGCGCTAGTTGCAGGCGAATGATTATGGATAAAACGCCCCCTAAAAGCCCCGCAAACCCTGCAAACCAAAGATAAAGTGACCCAATATCTTTGTGATTAGTGGTTAAAAGCCACCGGCGCCACCCTGTGACAGAACGTTCATGAGGATGAGAAAGAGAATGCGCGTGCGTGCTGCTTGTCATAAATTTTACCTAATGCTGTACAACTTTATTCTTTTCGAGCCATTGATCATATTTCTCCTGGCTTACAACCTCCACAGCGATGGGCATAAAACCATGATTAGCCCCGCAAATGGCCCAACACTGGCCATAATAAATGCCTTTATGATCGACGCGCACCCACGTCTCATTCGTTCGCCCAGGAATGGCATTTTTTTGGATACCAAAGGAAGGGACCGCAAACGCATGAATCACATCGGCGGATGTAATATGAAACTTTACTGTTTTCCCCACAGGAAGAATAAGTCGGTTGTCGACGTCAAGATTCCGTTTTTGAGTGGCTTTTAGTTCCTCCCCAGGAACCAAACGACTGTCGAAACTAATGTTTTGCCCTTCATATTCATAGGACCAATACCACTGGTGGGCTGTTACCTTAATTGTCATATCAGCATCAACGGAACGGTCAAATTCATAAATGAGTTTGACGGAGGGAATTGCGATAGCAAGGACAATTAACGCTGGAATAGCAGTCCATACGACTTCCAGCATTGTATGATGAGTTGTTATCGAAGGCTCAGGGTTCTTCTTTTCTCGAAAGCGAAAAACAACAAAAAGCAGGAGAGCGGTCACAACAAGGGCAATAAAAGCGATAACAACTAGCAGAAAATTATGCATGTGGGATATCGCTTCCATGCGGGGTGTTACAGCACGTTGTAATTGTGTTTGCCATGGCTCAGGATGAGCAGCGAAGCAGATCTCAAAAGGCAACCGACCCAATAAGATTAAAAGGATATACATCACGAGGTGTGTGGCCCTTCCATACACTTTATTTACAGCATAACTCACTTTTGATGAATGTCGAATAAAATTGTTAAAATTTTATCGAAATAGCATGTTGCAGTTCGATTCTATCAAAGTTGACAGAGGTTGTAAAAGCATACATTTCAACCTCTTTTTGTGCAGCCTCTTGCGCCAGTTTGGTGTACTGGGAATCGATAAAATCAGCAAACGAAAACGCGTTAACGTCTTCACGTTGGATAATATAAAGCATGGCACAGCGGTAGCCTTGTTCCTTAAGATATATCAGCTCCTTTATGTGCTTTTGCCCACGCTTTGTGACAGAGTCAGGAAAATAGGCTCTATCCCCCTTTTTATAATGAACATTCTTGACTTCAATGTAGCATGTAGGCTTCTCAAGCGATGTAAGAGCGAAGTCAATGCGTGAGAACGTATTGATCTTCACTTCTTTATGGATACCCGAGTAGCCTTCAAACATAGGAAAAAAGTGTCTTTGAAGAGACGCCGATACAAGCTTGTTCGGATTGAGTGTATTCACACCCACCATAACGCCGTCATCTGCGATCATTTCGAGAGTATAAGAAAGCTTGCGCTTGGGATCTGAATGAAAGGAGAGTCCTACACACCTGCCCTGTTCGATAACGCCCAGCATCGAGCCTGTATTAGGACAGTGTGCGACAACAATCTCACCACTTAAAAGCTCCACATCTACAAAAAATCGCTTGTATCTTTTGATAAGCCATCCTTCAAGAAGGGGTGGGGAAAAGTTTACGACAGGCATGACAGCTATGGCTCAAAGGAAACATAGATAGGTATAACCTGTAGGAAGGGGCTTGTCATCCCCCTTAACACTCCCTTAACCTTTCTGATATATTTTTAACTCTATAATTAACATAAGAAGATAGATACAAAGAGATATACGTACCTGCTTTGTATGAGTGGGGGGAAGTGTGTTTGCAAAGGGAATGACCCAAAAGATCAAATCTGAGAGGGGCATTCTCCACAACAAGCTACCACAACAACGACGACGATGGAGAGTGAGGAGCAGCACACCAAGCACGTCAATACAATCTTTCCTATTATTTAACGTTGTCTACAGGATGTGAATCCGGATGACGATAAAGTAGTGCATAACGTGTGGAACTTCCTAACTGGGGGTTTTCATGATATAAATAATCGAATTTTTAATGACAATAGTAATGATCTTACCATCATTGAAAAATATCTGAAGGATATTGAGAAATGGAAGGCCCCAGAAGAGAGGCTCGCCTACGTTGCTTCTTTCTTGCACTATAGCCATATTTTTTCTGACCCAACTATTATAACAGGCGAAGAAGCAGTAACGCTGCTGAAATTGATCGAGCCCTTCTGGGGATTGAAAAAAGGCCACATAAAAGATAAGGAGTAATGGGAGTCATGCGCCTTGTGACCCTGCCGTATCTCTATAGTATACGGTAAGGTCACAGGTTTCGCGGATGTCGGGCCTGGGATTTTTTAGAGCGTTAATTTCATGACGTTAATAAGGCTCCACTTTCAGGCTTCCAGTATAAGTATACCTCATCCTCCCAGTTCACATCACGTTCACTCAGGCGAGAGGGGTTGGTCTGGGCCGCTTGAACAACCTTGCCAGAATCGAGCTCGACATGATAGATGGACATGTCCCCTAGGTATCCAATTTCCTTCACAATACCCTTCATGTAATTTTGCTTTGCTTTAGCTGGAAGCGTACGTGCGATCATTATCTTCTCAGGCCGAATAGCTACAGCCACATGGGACCCAATAGGAACACCAGGTGCATGGGTCACATAGATATTGCACCCTGCTTCGATGCACTCCACAACAGCATGGTCAGCCTCATCCTCTAAAATGAGACCTTCAAAAATATTCATACTGCCAATAAACTCAGCAACAAAGCGGGAGTTGGGAAACTCATAAATTTCGTAAGGCATACCTACTTGGCGAATGTGCCCGTGTTCCATTACAGCAAGACGGGATGACATCGTCATCGCTTCCTCTTGATCGTGAGTCACCATCACAAATGTCACACCCACAGATTCTTGGATGTTCATAAGCTCAAACTGCGTTTGTTCGCGCAGGCGCTTGTCAAGGGCACCAAGAGGTTCATCAAGAAGGAGTAATTTAGGCTGCTTCACAAGGGACCTTGCAAGAGCCACACGTTGGCGCTGCCCTCCTGACAATTGGTGAGGACGGCGCTTCGCGTAGCCTCCCATCTGGACCATCTGAAGACCATGTTCCACACGCTCTTTGATCACAGACTCACTGAGGTTTTCTTGGCGAAGTCCGTAAGCAATATTTTGCTCAACTGTCATATGGGGAAATAACGCATAAGACTGAAACATCATATTAATAGGGCGCTCATAGGCTGGCCAATCCGTCATATCAATGCCATCAAGATAAATACGTCCCTCGTCAGGTTGTTCAAAACCTGCGAGGAGCCGCAACAGCGTTGTCTTACCTGATCCGGATCCACCAAGGAGAGAGAAAAACTCATTGCGATAAATACTCAAACTGAGATTGCGCACTGCTTGTACATTACCGAAGCTTTTAGAGAGATTCTCCAAAACCAAATAGGGTTTGACGTTGAGATCCTGCCAAGGCTCCAATGAGCGATTGCGCGGTGTAATAGGCGGCATTAATCGAATCCCTCCAATTTAATCTGTTCGATTGAGACGAAAGTTTGTCCACATACGATTGCGCTCTCGCTCGTAATCTAAATCTTGATCTTGATCCAGTTGAAGTTTCTTCATGATGTCTGGACTTGGGAAAACACTTTGATCCTCCCTAAAATCCTCTGGCAGATGGATGAGGGCCCCTTTGGTAGCAGTGGCAAGGAGTGTAAACAAACTGACCCGAGCTGCAATCTCTGGACGAAGCATAAAGTTAATGAACGTGTGCGCATTGGTGCGATTCGGGGCATCTGTGGGGATCACCATGGAATCTATCCAAAGAGTCGTGCCCTCCTTTGGAATAATGTAACGCAGATTCTTACCTAATTTCTTTGCCTCCCGAATGGCAATTTGTGTATCACCTGACCATGCTTGGGCGAGGCAGGTCTCTCCATTCATAAGCTCACCTACAATGCGTGATGAGCTAAATCGTCGTATATAAGGACGGATGGTCATCATATGTCGCTGAGCAGCAATGAGATCATTCGCTGTAGAGCTCTTCAAGTCTTTACCCAAGTACAGAAGGATCAGTGGATAAACGTCTACGGCTTCTTCTAAAAGAGTGACACCACAGTCTTTAAAATGCCTCACGGTTTCTGGATGAAAGAGCAAATTGTAACTCTCCACAGGTGCTGTGGGCAGGCGGTCTTTAATCATGTCTTCATTAAAAGCAATGCCAAGCGTTCCCCAATAATAGGGCACACTGTACGCGTTTGTTGGGTCCACGGCCCGAATTTGCTCAATGAGAATAGGCTCAAGATCATCATAATTAGGAAGCAGCGACTTATCCAATTTTTGATAGATACCCGCTTTGATTTGCCTTCCTAGGTAAGGAGATGCGGAAGGAAACACGACGTCATACCCGGAGTTCCCCGCAAACAGTTTTGCCTCGAGGACCTCGTTGTTATCATAGTAATCGATAACAACCTTAATGCCCGTCTCAGCATGAAAGGCATCCAAAACATCTTTGGGAATCATCGAATACCAATTGTATACATTGACAATAGGTCGTGGCTTTTTTGACAAAAAGAAAAACGACACCAAGGCCAGGATGACAACGAAGGCGACCCTTTTCATCATGCGAAAAGTCCTCGATTGGAGCATGTTAAGACCCTCCCCAAAATATCAGAGGGGTCTTCCGCCACGTCATCAAGCAGCCCTTTCTTTTTGGAGATGATCCGCCAAGTCAGAAATGACCGTATTGAGGACATCCCTATCATCACCCTGCGCCATGAGGCGAATGACAGGTTCTGTGCCTGAAGCACGAACAAGAAGATAGCCCGCATCGCCAATTTTTTCTTCGGCTTTTTTGATGAGCGCTTGAATCGTTGATTCTTGTAAATTGACGGGCGATGACAGACGCAAGTTATGAAGGACTTGGGGTACGGTTTCATAGATATGGGCCAGTTCAGACAGAGGCTGATCTTCTCGTTGCATAATGGCGAGGACTTGGAGCGCTGCAATAAGACCATCACCTGTTGTTGTGTAATCATGAAGAATAATATGACCCGATTGTTCCCCCCCTACATTGCAATGGAGCTTACGCATCATATCAATCACATAACGGTCGCCTACTTGTGTTCGAACAAGATTGAGTCCGATGCTTTTGATATAGCGTTCTAAGCCAAGATTAGACATCTGTGTTGCGATAATGGATGTACCTGAAAGGCGTTTCGTTTTAATAAAATGAGCTGTTGTCAGAGCCAAAATTTTGTCGCCATCAAGCTCATCGCCCTTCTCATCAATCATGACAATGCGATCTGCGTCTCCGTCGAGTACGACTGCAAGGTCGGCACTTCTTTCCAAAAGCGTTTTTTTAGCAAGATCAAGGTGCATTGCGCCACACCCCTCATTAATGTTCGTACCGTTTGGTTGATTGCCAACAGCAATAATCTCCGCTCCAAGCTCCCAAAGAACGGTGGGTGCTGCTTTGTAAGCAGCACCATTTGCAGAATCCACAACAATTTTAAGACCATCAAGACGCAAATGTTTGGGAAATGTCGACTTAGCAAACTCGATATAACGTCCTGTGGCATCGTGGAGAATTTTAGCCTTTCCGATATGGTCAAAGCTTGCAAGCTCAAAATCACCGTTATCCATACGGCACTCAATGGCGCACTCTGTCACGTCAGCTAACTTGTATCCATCGGGTCCAAAAAACTTGATACCGTTATCGGGGTAGGGATTATGGGAGGCAGAGATCATTACGCCGAGGTCTGCGCGCAAAGACTTGGTCAAAAGTGCTACAGCAGGTGTTGGAAGAGGCCCTACGAGAACCACTTCAAACCCTATGGACGTAAATCCAGAAGTCAAGGCAGACTCAACCATATAGCCTGACAAACGTGTGTCCTTGCCAATCACAACCGTATGACGATGATCACCCCGAATAAATTGAGAGCCTGCTGCCATAGCGAGTTTAATAATAATGTCGGGGACCATAGCCCCCGTGTTCGCTTGGCCGCGTACACCATCCGTTCCGAAAAACTTCCTCAGCAGCATAATTTTCAGGCCCCTGTGGTTTCAGGAGACGTTTTTTTTCGGGTAAAAGACCGCTTTTCTCCTTTGACTTTGGGCGGTTTCTTTATGAGAAGCTCTTCATTTCTTTTCTCAGATTCCCTAGAGAGTTCACTTGTGTCTGTACTAGGTACAGCTGCTTTTGGAGGTGTTTTTGTCCGTTTTTGAGTAGGCTCCACACCCTCCTCAAGGAGTTTCCTAATCTCTTCTCCTGAAAGAGTCTCAAATTCCAAAAGCGCCCCCGCCAAGCGATGGAGCTCTTTTAGTTTTTTCTTCAATAATTTTTCCGCATCATTGTAAGTACTATTCACTATCTTACGTACTTCGTCATCAACAGCTTTTGCTGTTGCCTCTGACATTGTTCGTGTTTGTGTCACAGAGTGACCGAGGAACACCTCTTGTTGAGGTTCCCCGTAAGCCTGGAAGCCCAGAGTCTCACTCATCCCCCACTCTGTAATCATGCGCCGTGCAACAGTCGTGACCATACGAATGTCTGAAGAAGCTCCTGTTGTCACTTTCTCGGGACCAAAGATGAGTTCTTCTGCAATACGACCACCGGCAGCAACGCGCAAGTCTGCGAGTAAGCGATTGCGAGACACGGAAATACGGTCATTTTCTGGCAAACGCATAACCATGCCAAGGGCTCGTCCACGCGGGATAATCGTTGCTTTGTGGATAGGGTCTGAATCCGGGTTATAAAAAGCCACTATAGCATGCCCTGCTTCATGGTAGGCTGTAAGACGTTTTTCATTTTCCGTCATGACCATAGATTTGCGTTCAGCACCCATCATCACTTTGTCTTTGGCAAGCTCCAAGTCAAGCATCGTTACAGAAGTTTTTCCCTTCCGTGCGGCCATCAATGCTGCCTCATTAACAAGATTCATGAGGTCAGCGCCTGAAAAACCGGGCGTTCCTCGTGCAATCACACGAGGATCCACATCAGATGAAAGGGTGACTCTTGCCATGTGTACTTTCAAGATTTGCTCACGCCCATTGACATCAGGGTTTGGTACCTCTACTTGACGATCAAAGCGACCGGGGCGAAGAAGTGCTGGGTCGAGGACATCAGGACGGTTCGTTGCCGCAACGATAATGACACCTTCATTTTCCTCAAAGCCATCCATTTCTACGAGGAGTTGGTTAAGCGTTTGCTCACGTTCGTCATTGCCGCCTCCAAGTCCCGCACCACGATGACGCCCTACCGCATCAATCTCATCAATAAAAACAATGCACGGAGCACTTTTTTTCGCTTGCTCAAACATATCACGCACACGGCTTGCACCAACACCCACAAACATTTCAACAAAGTCTGAGCCCGAAATACTAAAAAAAGGAACCTCCGCTTCGCCAGAAATAGCGCGTGCAAGCAGCGTTTTACCCGTACCTGGAGGGCCAATAAGCAAAACCCCTTTAGGGATTTTGCCCCCTAAGCGTTGAAACTTTTGAGGATCCTTGAGGAACTCCACAATTTCCTGGAGTTCGTCCTTGGCCTCATCAATACCCGCGACATCTTTAAATGTTACACGCTTACGCTTATCATCCATCAACCGTGCACGTGACCGCCCAAAACCAAGGGCTTTATTTCCACCTGATTGAATTTGCCTGAAGGAAAAAATCGAAAATCCAATAAGAAGCAAGATGGGCAACCATGACAAGAAATAGTGTAGGAGCGATGGCAATTCTTCCTCAGGAGGCCCTGCTTCAATACGTACATTCTTGCTTTCGAGCTTTTTCACAAGGTCAGGGTCAAAGGGAGCATATGTTGCGAACTGGCTACCGTCCTTGAATTTACCTGAAATATGCTGACCGCGGATACTAACGTCGCTGACTTTACCAGCCTCAAGATTATTCAGGAATTCAGAGAAAACAACGGGATTGCTATGCTGTTTTGACTTAGCGCCAGGAAACATCTGAAAAAGCCCAAAGAGGCCAACAGCGATAAGTAACCAGATAATAAAGTTTCGTATTGTGTTATTCAACGCCCATAGCCTCCGAAAAAGTCCCTGAATTAGTACGTACACGTAAAAGCGACATAGCTTCAATTCTACATGATTTTCTTTAAAGAATCATGAAAAAAGACAAAGAAAAAAGTCGAAAAAATGGAAAACATGATAAATGGGTTGGTGAGTACTTGAGAAATAAGAATGAAGGGTTTGCTTATCCCTAACTTTGAGAGATTTTGCATGGGGAGAGGTGCGTGGCATGCTTAAAAGAAGATGGGGTAAAGAGTTGTTGTATTCAACTCCTTCTATCCTTTCCATTTTTGTTTTACACATCCGTTTATTGACTCGTATTAAAATGTTGACTTTGAAGGATAATTCTCGTCATTATCAGCCTGTCTTTGGGCCTGTAGTTCAGTTGGTTAGAACCCCCCGCTCATAACGGGGTTGTCGCTGGTTCGAGTCCGGCCGGGCCCACCAATTTTCTTTTTCCTTATCCCCGTCCTGTGTCAAATGCAAGATTAATCCCTAAAGCGGTTATGAAGGGGTATATCGACAACGACTAGCACGTTCGCTAAAATTATCAACAGAGTTATGCCCATAAAAAACAGATGTATTAACATTTTGTTAACTTTTCTACCTTTAGTTTTAGGCCATACAAAATCTTTAAAACGGCACCCTTCTAGCCATGGCCTATACATCTTTTTACCCTCCTCTCCGATTGCTTATGGGGGCAGGGCCTTCGACCCTCCATCCACGCGTATCACAAGCTCTATCAAAACCACTCATCTCTCATCTCGATAAAAGATTCCATAACCTTTTTGTGGAAACACAGGAGCTTCTTCGATACACACTTCAAACAACGGCTTCAATGACCCTTCCTATCCATGGTCCTGGCTCAACAGCTATGGAAGCTTGTATAGCAAACCTTGTGGAGCCTGGGGAACATATTGCTATTTTAAGTAATGGCATCTACGGCCAGCGCATGTATGACATAGCAACACGCTATAACGCCAAGACTACATTAATCCAACACTCTTGGGGGGAGGCTCTCTGTGCTAACCGTCTTGAGCTTGTCTTAAAGGAGAACAGCGCTATAAAGCTTGTATGCTTTGTTCATGGTGAGAGTGCAACGGGCGTGATGTCTGATGTGAAAGCACTGAGTTCTATAGCGCAAAAGTACGGGGTCTTAACACTCTGTGATATTGCTGCAACCGTAGGAGGTTATCCTCTCTTTATCGACAAGTGGGGGCTTGATGCTGTTTACGCTAATCCTCAAAAATGTTTGTCCTGTGCGCCAGGTCTTGCACCCTTGAGTCTAAGTGAACGCGCTTTACATAAAATTCAACGAAGAAAGACCCCCGTGGCGAATTGGTGCCTCGACTTAACAACAATGCACACTCTTGCAATGTCAAAACCCTTAACACGTTTTTATCCCTATACGTCCCCTGTTCACTGTTTTTATGCTCTCCATGAGGCACTCTTAATGATTTATGAAGAAGGACTTGAGCGTGTGTGGAAGCGACATGAGATGAATGCAAGGGCGCTTTCAGAAGGTCTTAAGATCCTTGGCTTTAAGCATATGACAGTGGATGATATACGCATTCCACAAGTCAATGTTGTTGCTGTTCCAAGAGGTATATCCGCCAATCAGTTCCGTGACTATACATCGGATCGTTTTCACTTGGAAATTAGCGATGGCATGGGTGAATGGTTTGGTAAAACACTACGTATTGGGATCATGGGGCAAACATGTGTAGCGGAAAATATCTTTTTGTGCCTTTCTGTCCTTGGCCAGACCTTGCAACATTTTGGGAGGGCCGCTAACATAGATGGAGCCGTGGCTGTTTCTAAGAAGTATGCCTTTTATGATGCCGAAGACGCTTTCTCTCAAAATTTTGACGCCACAAGCCACGCTTCTGTCGCTTGATGATATAACAATGGTGGTTTGCCCTGCTAGGGAGGGTGAGATAGGAATTATGTTGGGGCATCTTTCTCTCATCACGACGCTGTGCGCAGGAGAGATTAAGGTTTTTAAAGGAACGACGCTAATCTTCTCTCTTTCTATTCATGCGGGACAGAAAGGAATTTTAAATGTATCACCCACTCTTGTGACAATCCTGTTCGAAGAGTTCTGCCCTGTTCGCTTTGCTGTGAAAGTCTATGGCATTTCTTGCCTCAAAACGCCCTTATCTATTGAGAGCCGATCCTGTGGAAGTTATAAAATAGAGTCGGAGATTTTGGAGTACTTAACCCAAGAGCGCAGACAGTTTTTAGAAAACTATCTGAAAATGCATAAAGGCGTCCTGCTATCGGTAGCCCTTCTTAAAGAACTTGATGAAAAAGCAGCGTAGTACTGTGTTCCCATCAAAGATGTAACTCCTGTTTCGAATTTGCATTCTTAAATATTCTGCAATATTCTAATCTTCTGATTTGTTTAAAAAGTGGTGCCGTCGGAGAGGATCGAACTCTCGACCTCACCCTTACCAAGGGTGTGCACTACCACTGTGCTACGACGGCAAAGCTGACAACTGGAGCCTACCATAGCTATGGTTAGCAAAGCAATAAGTAAGGAGACTCTGTCTATGACGCTGACAAAGAAAAAACGCTATAAAGATCTAAGCCAAGCCTTGCGTACAAATTTACTTAAACGCAAGCAGCAACAGAACAAGCGTAACCAGGAAGATTTGCCTTTGCAAAGGGCTACATTAAGAGAAGAGAAAGCGCAAGAAGAAGTCGCCCCAATACCTGGGGGAGAGAATGTGTAGACGTTAATTATCTTTCATAGGATCTTTGCTTTGTTCATATAATTTCAATTGGGTGGATACGCGATGAGCTGAAATCTCTTTTGCAAAAAATGACAATTTTATGTAAATTAAGTAAAATACCTTTTGGTGAGTTTCACCTTTGTCGGTCCTGCATTGTGCGCACCCTATTGAATCTGCGTCCATCAAGGACTATTGTGATCTGCTCAAACCGCGGGTGATGTCCCTCGTCGTGTTTACTGGGTTTTGCGGTCTTCTTGTCGCACCGGGGCCTATCCACCCTCTTATTGCTTTTGTGGCGATTCTTTCTATTGCTATCGGTGCGGGGGCCTCAGGTTGCCTGAATATGTGGTATGAAGCCGATCTGGATAGAATGATGGAGCGCACAAAAAACCGTCCACTTCCCCGTGGGGTCATTGATCGTGATTCGGCCCTCGCTTTTGGAATCATTTTGGCCGTGGGCTCTGTCGTTCTGATAGGGCTGAGCGTGAACTACATTTCAGCTTTCTTACTGGCTTTCACGATTTTTTTTTATGTCGTCATCTATACAATGGTTCTCAAACCTTTTACACAACAAAACATTGTCATAGGCGGACTTGCGGGAGCATTGCCTCCACTTATCGGTTGGACGTCTGTTTCAAAAACTATTGCTATTCCTCCGCTTGTGATGGTAGCGATCATTTTCTTTTGGACGATTCCTCATTTTTGGTCGCTGGCCCTCATTAAGAGTGATGATTATAAGCGTGCAGGCATTCCTATGATGCCTAATACGAAAGGTCCTCATTCGACAAAAAGACAAATTTTGGTATATACCCTCGCTACGGTTATCTGCCCTCCTACCTTGTGGATTGTCAGTTTCAGTAGCCTTTTTTTCCTTTTAGCAAGTAGCATACTTGGCGCATTCTTTATATCCTTCAGCGTCATGTTGCTTAACAAGGAAAAAGGCGGCGAGATGCATCTCTTTGCTTACTCTCTTCTTTATCTTTTTCTTTTGTTCTTACTTATTGTTGTTGATCAAAAAATATTTATGTAAGGTGTTTGTTTGATGAAAGACCTCAATTTACGTAGACGTAATCTTGCCATTTTGATGATTCTGGTGGGTCTTTCCCTCTTGCTTTATGCTGTTGGCTTTATCCGCGTGCATTTTTAGCCTTTATGGTGCAAGGTCCTAATCACAAGCGACTTACCATCATTCTTGTATCCTTGGTTTTTTTTATGCTAGGTCTTGCTTTTTTGTCGGTGCCTCTCTACCGGATGTTTTGCAAGGAAACAGGGTTTGGTGGCACGCCGCGTATTGCGAAGATGTCTGAGCTTCCTTTAAAAAAACTTGAGCGACGCATCAAAGTTCATTTTACAGCAAACACGCACAGAGACTTGCCATGGCAGTTTAAAACAATGCAATCTTTTACACATGTGCGTTTGGGGCAGGTCAAAATCATTTTTTATAAGGCGAGGAACACATCGAATCGACCTATTATCGGAATGGCGACCTACAACATAACACCTGAAAAAGCAGCGCCCTATTTTAATAAGGTCGCTTGTTTTTGCTTTGAAAAGCAGCTTTTACAACCGGACGAGGAAATGGATATGCCTGTTCAATTTTTTCTCGATCCGGACTATAATGACGATCCTCTCTTGGATGATGTGCACGAGATCACACTTTCTTATACATTTTTTGACTATAAAGAATGAAACCTTACCAATTAATTAAGAAACTAACAGAAAACACCGAAACCTCCCAAAAGACCTTTAGAGGGTATTTTTGCATGTATTTTCCTTGAAGAATTCCTGTGGGTCCTTTAGAGTTATTTGGATTATTAGGTTTTTTAGGAAAGATGATGGCTCGCGTTACCGTTGAAGACTGCATTGAAGTTGTTCCGAATCGTTTCGATCTCGTCGTTCTGGCCTCTCGCCGCGCTCGGGAGATATCCTGTGGTGCACATATCACGGTTCCTCGTGATAATGACAAGAATCCTGTGATTGCGCTTCGTGAAATTGCAGAACAGACAATTTCTGCTGAAAGCCTTCGTGAACAGGTCGTCAGGGGGATGCAACGCGTTGGTTTTGTTGAAGAAGCTGAATCTGACTTGGATGAGGAAATCTTAAGTGATTACATCCAAACCTCTATGGCTACTGCTGATACTGGAGAGGAAGAAGATGATGATGTTGACGCTGATGACCATGATGATGACATTTCGGATCATGAGGGTGAGAAAGATCTCGAGATAAATGGCGTATAAAGGATTAAGCTGTATTCGGTATCACAGTCTTTGAGTTGGCATCATAGCTCTGGCCCACAAAAAGAAGAATTTTCTTTTCCAGGTGTGCTAATTCCACCGTTTGGGAATTCAGCGCTCGGACTGTTATTGTTTCGCTAATTTTTCTGTGATCTTGGTTGTAAATTGTATTGCTTACCCAGATACTCCAAGATTTTTCTGATGTATAAAACAGAGCGCCAATCGTATAAAGTGAGTGAGGCTGGGGGTTCTCTCTCAAAGGGCTTTCTTTCATTTCTTTCTTTTGGCTTTCCTGATACTGAAGGGCCTCGTCTACTTGTTTTTGCTCTGAAGGCTTTTGCAGAATACTCACGACCTCTTCTTTTGCGTAGGATGGGCACAAGGGGGCCGCACTCATCTTAACGAGGAGAAGACGCCACAACCAGAAACTCAACTTTTCCTTCAAAAAAATATGATTTTTGACCTTGCTTAATGTTCATCAAAACACCATTTGTCAGAGGTTGTAAACGTTTAAGTGCATAACTTTGTATATTGATATAAAAGGGCGCTTCTTCTAAAAGTTTATTCATAAGCATAAAAAGAGTGTGGTCAAAAAAAGTTTGCACATGAAGTGTCAAGGGATAACCCGTATGTTCTTCAGCCACTCCATCGCTTGTCTTAAAAAAAGAGGGTAGGGGCTCTTTTTGTGATAGCAACGACAGTTCACAATGATGGTGATTTGCGTACTCTTGTAACCAGGATTCCAACACTTTTCTATCGAATATCTTGTAAATTTTTGTATAAGATTTTTTTAGATTTTCCATCGATACAAGATTTTGAGCCTGGACTTGCTTGTTTTTTGCAAGGGTGAAACGATGCTCCAAACGATTCTTCTCTTGATACCAATGGGAGATATTCTCAGAAATTAAGAGAATCGATACGACTATCGTAGCAATACATAGGATATTCAAACATCCCCAGAGACAAAACCATACCATTGATTTATTAACGTGTGAATTTTTTTTCAATGACTCTGTGAACATCTACCGCGCCTTTGCTTGGTTATTAAAAAAGGCAATTGATCGTGGCATTATGGTTACACGATAATCTTGAAAATTCTTTTTTAACGGCGTCCAAGACGATAAATCTAACGGACTGGAAAAAGAAAGCTTGACTGAATTCTCGATAAAATTGGCATCAATACTCTCAGGTAACACCCTGTTTTTCAGAAAAGATGACAGTTTAGACCAAAAAACGTCGTCAAATAAGAGCTTTTGCCGCACTTCCAGCTGCTGAAAAAGAGCGTAGTCCTTAGGAAGTTCTTGCGCTTTCTCCAAGTCCCTCCGGAGCTTTTCAAAAGTTCCCTCATGATAGGCATAGTGAACAGAAAGAAAAGCAAAGAAAGAGAGCCCACACAAAGGAGCTAAAACAAAGGCGCCAACACGCTTTAGCAAGGAGAAATACCATGCTTTGTTGAGTAATGGCGTGTGAGGGAGTGAAAAAATGAGTCGCTGGGACGATCTTAACCCCGCTTGAATCACGTCATCCTGATTGTAAGGAACACGCTTCCAAATAATGTTTTCCATTATTGGGAAATCTTCCGCTTGATTGGCAAAGAAAAAAACCTGAATCTGATGATTCTTATATCCAAAACGCTTCAGATAAGCTTGGGACGCAGTCATCTCCTCCATGAGACAGGATGAACTATCAAATGTACGTTTAAAAACCAAGGCGTTATCATGAAAACAGCTCAAAAAATAGAAAGATTTTTTTTTGCGTAATAAAAAAACCCACTGATTGATGGAATGCCCCATGGGAAGGCGAGCACTCTTGATTGCTTGAAAGAACAAATCATCTAAAAAGAAGATCTTAGGGAGAGCAACACCCTTTTCATAAAAACTGATAAGGTAAGACTCTAATCCTTCTTCCTTGACACTGACACAGTGTAAGAAAGATCCCTTTAAAACCTGGCTCGCTGTAAAAAAACCTGCCATACATTGTTGTTTCTTCACTGAGTATGTGAGAAGCGCCCATCGATAGTAAGACAAATCTTTCAAGGGAAACCTTTTCCCTTCCACAAAGTCAGGGTCAATAACCACCAAGGATGGGAAGCTTAACAGCTTTTCCTTCTCACTGAGAGAGGGCCATAGAACATAAGGGGGTACTGATCTACAAAAAAAATAAAACAACAATATCTCTTTCCATCATTCTTTCCTCGTGGTTTATGATGAGAAAAAGATCCTTAACAATGTGTTAAAAGAATCCAAGCCTTTGATTGTCAAAAAATAGCAGGCCCCCCTGCGGAAGATTCCGGCTCCCCAACCCCTTATGATAGAAATGATATGAGAGGATGACTATACTCTATTCAGCCTCTTCGCTTTTTGCTTCAGCGTCACCTTTTGGCATCACGACCGTTGCAAGTGTGTTATCCCGAGCCGCATGGGCAGCAACGACGCCTGCTGGCATTTCGATGTCGGACAGATGAACCCCTTTAGACAGATCAAGGACTGAAAGATCAATGGTGAACGACTCAGGGACCGCATCAGCAGCTGCAATGATTTCCAGGCTATGGTGAACAATGTTCAACACACCACCACGCTTTATTGCAGGAGCCTTGTCTTCATTGATAAAATAAAGGGGAATGTGAACATGCACCTTCGTGCCTTTCGTAACGCGCATAAAGTCAATATGAAGAGGCGCATCCGTTACAGGATGAAGTTGAATGTCTTTCACAAGAGCCTGCTCTTTGTGACCATCAACATCAAGATGGAAAATACGCGAGAAGAAACCCGGTTTGTGAAGTTCTTTTGCGAGTGTTTTTGGGTCCAAAGCGATCCCTTCTGGATTTTTACTTGCACCATATACGATGCCCGGAACCATGCCCGCTCTACGACAAGCGCGTGCAGCACCTGTTCCAAAAACATCACGCTTCTTGACTGCGAGAGTCTCTTTTCCGCCCATTATACTTCTCCATTACATACAAAAATTAGGGACATTGTATAAAATCAGTTTACAAAATGCAAGGAGAATGCAAAAGGGTCAGTCTTACAGCAGCTTTCCCATTTCAGATTTTTTCTTATTTTCTATTGTTGTATTTTCCTTAATTTACGATTTCTTAGACTTCATACGGTAGCATGGATGAGATGAATGCTCTTTTCAGAGATGCTCCTCATGCGTTGTGCGTTGTTTTTTATCGCTTTTATCGTTGTTTACCCTTTGTACGCTCCATCTGTTGCAAGTACGACGAATGGCGGTGCTGGGATTCTTTTCTTTACCAAAGTTAATAATATCGATTACGTTCTTCTAACACAAAGGAATAGTCCTAGAACAGATTATCCTTGGGGAACACTGGGGGGTCTTCTTGACAAGGAGGAGGAAAGTCTCTTTTCCGAGGGCGCTTTGAGGGAAACAGGTGAAGAAATTCCTGGTGTTGTGGCTGTGATACAACAGGATCTTGAAACGGCTTATTACTTTGATAAAGTCACGTTTGGTAACCCACAAGCTCCTCACCGCTGGTTGAAGGATGACTTTGCCTATCGTCTCTATTTTTTAAAAAAACATCCTATAAATTTAAATGCTTTTTCAACTTCAACAGGTGGAGAAGTCAAGGATGTTGCCCTTGTCAGACTTCAAGATCTTGCGAGTCTCCTGACAAAAAGTCAAGGCACGAAAGAAATTGTAAGATGTCTACAAAAGGGTGATAGCAAAGAAAGAACGCTCGAAATCTATCTCTATCAACCTTTCTATGAGCTCTTAAAAGCCTCTTTCCTCCCTTCAACAACACTAAAACCAGGGGATATCCTGGAAAAATTGCGCGGGATGAGAGACGACGCGTCCATTCCCTACCCTTTGGGTGTGGAGAAGACGAGTGGGCGATGTGAAGGTGGTTTTAACGAGTTTGTTCGTCTCAGTGTTTTTTACACACAGCTGTCCCAGCAGTATATCGGAACGAGCACTGCTTCAGAAAAGGAAAAGCTACTCAACCTTACAGACTTTGTTGGTCATAATTTACGAACACTCATCATAAGTGGGGCACAAAGCACAATTAAAAAAGGGCCTTTTTCGTTTGCTACTCACCAATATCCTATTGAAAACCGTGAGCCTACTCCAGAGGAGAGAGGCCTCGTCAAGAGCACATTTCACCTCGTGGGAAAATTTGAAAAACAGATGGGTAAACTCTACGACTGGACGCTGATTGATGCGAACGCTACCCCAGAGGAGAAGAAACGCATTGAAATCGTCAAAGCCTTTGAGCAAAGCCCCTGAAAAGAATAGCACGCTATGGCTTAAACCAAAGAGCTCAGTGCTTTTTTCTTTTGCTCGACATGAATGATCGCAGATGCCACGCGTTCTTTCATTTCGTCAATGACTTCTTCTTTGGCCTTGCTAATAAAGTCTTCATTGCTGAGGCGGGATTCCCAGGATATCAGGTCTTTTTCTAGCCTCTCCAGCTCTTTTGTTATACGGATTTTTTCTTGGGTAAGGTCTACGCTGTTACCCAACTGCAGATAATAAGGTACATTGTCCACCGAGAGTAGCATATCACCTGCCATAGGTTTGTAGTCTCTCTCAAACCCAATATCACTTAACCTTGCCATCCGTTTGAGAAGTATTTGGTACATTTCCTCCTTCAAGGTCTCTGATGCTTGAAGTGTCAAAAAGGCTGCTGCGGGCACATGATAGTCAGCACGAAGGCTACGTATTTTGATGATCACATTCCTAAGATGATCAATGATCTTCTCAGCACTCTCATTGATGTACTGTTCATCCAGATGAGGCCACGGCTGTTCGCAGAGTAAACCTGTTCCTTCTTGGGCACCCATGCTCTCCCACAAATGTTGGCTAATAAACGGTGCAAAAGGTTGAATAATCTTAAGAATTTCACCAAATACCCAAAAGGCTGTCTCCAAAATTTCAATCCGTGCCTTTTGATCACCACCATTCATAAGTGGCTTCATGAATTCAAGGAAAAAGTCGCAATAGGTATCCCATACAAAGTGATAAATGCTTTGCCCTGCCAAATCAAAACGAAAATCTTCTAAGTAATTTTTGACTTCTCTTGCTAAGCGAGCTGTATGGCTGATAATCCACTGGCTAAGTGTTAGGTATGTCTTGAGAGGGTCAAAATCTGGATTGTATACACTCCCATTCTGCATCATCAAAAAACGACAAGCATTCCAGATCTTAGTAAGAAAATTGCGATAATTTTCAACTTTTTTCGCCCCAATTTTAATATCGCGCCCTGGTGCTGCGGAAATAGCCAAGGTAAACCGTAACGCATCCGCACCGTATGCCTCAATTAAATCAAGGGGATCGAGGACATTTCCTTTTGTCTTGGACATTTTCTGTCCCCTTTCATCGCGCACAAGGGCATGGATATAAATCTTCTCAAAAGGCACTTTACCCTGTGTGTACAACCCCATCATCATCATGCGTGCAACCCAAAAGAAAATAATATCAAACCCTGTTACAAGCACAGAGGTTGTATAATATTTTCCAAGCTCCGATGTTTTATGGGGCCATCCAAGGGTTGAAAAAGGCCAAAGGGCGGAGGAAAACCATGTATCGAGCACATCACTGTCCTGAGTCAGAACGGTGGTTCTGCCATAGTGCCTTGTCGCAGACTCCATGGCCTCATCAACTGACTTTTCTACAAAAATATAACCATCAGGACCATACCAAGCAGGAATCGGGTGGCCCCACCAAATTTGCCGCGAGATACACCACGGTTGAATGTTGCGCAACCACTCAAAATACGTATTCTCCCATTGTTTGGGAAAGAACGTTGTCTGACCTTCCTCCACAGCTTTGAGGGCATGGGCTGCGAGTCCATCCATCGCCACAAACCATTGCTTTGTGAGATAAGGTTCTACGGGTACATCGCTTCTTTCACTGTAAGGTACAGAAAGTTTATGATCCTCTACCCTTACGAGTGCACCACATTCTTCGAGTGCTGCTACCGTTTCATTGCGTGCTTTTGTATCCGATAGACCTCTAAATCGTTTTGGCACAGTATCATTCAACGTGCCGTCAGCTCGAAGAATGTTTATAAATTCCAAACCATGGCGCTTGCCAATGGCAAAGTCATTAAAGTCATGGGCCGGTGTGACTTTAAGGGCTCCTGTACTAAACTCCTTGTCACAGTGTTCATCTGCAATAATGGGGATAAGCTTCCCTGTAAGGGGTTTTTTGATCATTTTTCCGATCAAATGCTGGTAACGCTCGTCCTCCGGGTGCACGGCTACTGCTGTATCCCCAAACAGCGTTTCTGGGCGAGTCGTTGCGATCACGAGTGTAATGGATGGATTCTCAGCCAAAGGGTAAGCAATATGATACATCTTCCCATTGACTTCACGATTAATCACCTCAAGGTCTGAAATCGCTGATTGCAAGGAGGGATCCCAGTTCACAAGGCGCGTATCCTTATAAATCAACCCATCCTTGTAGAGCCTCACAAAGACTTCTTTTACAGCATTGCTTAACCCCTCATCCATAGTAAAGCGTGCACGTTCCCAATCAGGAGAGATACCCAGACGCTTCATCTGATTAACAATTGTGCTACCAGATTCTTCTTTCCACTCCCACACTTTTTCGAGGAATTTCTCGCGGCCCAGCTCAAGACGATTCATGCCTTGTTCTTTGAGTTGACGCTCCACTATAAACTGCGTGGCAATACCTGCATGGTCTGTTCCTGGCTGCCAAAGAACATCAAACCCCATTTGTCGCTTAAAGCGCGCCAATACATCTTGAATTGTGGAATTGAGGGCATGACCAATGTGCAGTGCTCCTGTCACATTGGGCGGCGGCATCATAATCGTATAGGGGGGCTTATGTGATTTTACATCACAGGCAAAGACATTTTTATCGAGCCAGTTTTGATAGATAGAACTCTCACTCTCTTTGGGGGTAAATGTTTTGCTGATCATGATTTTATGTGTGATTTCTTTATTCTGATGGAGCTGATTATAGGGGAGACTGTACGAATTTTCCAGGGATCTTACCTTTGTTAAACTCTTCCTTCCTCGCAACGGATGTCTCCTTATATACATAGAATTTTGCCAAAAGGGGTTTTATACTCACGGAAATACCCCCTAACCCTCCATGCTTTTGTGCGCATTCATGATGAAGGCTTTCTGATTCAAAAACGGCATTTCTCTGAAAGCAAGCTCTTCTTAAGTTTTGTGACAAAGGCGAACGGTCGCATGAATGGTATTGCACGTTATTCGCGCAAAAATTCCCTTGACCTTGGTTATAAGTGTCGTATCACATGGTCTGCGAGGCTTGAGCATCAGTTGGGGTTTATTGACCATGAGCTCATTCAGCCTGTCTCCACAGCTGTTGTGTGTGGAGGAGACTATCAAAGGCTTTTGGCCCTTCAAAGTATGGCAGGATTGCTTAACCGTCTTCTTGTTGAGCATCATTCCTACCCGCAATTGTATCGGGCGATTGAGCAGTTTGTCAGAGGTCTATCGTCAGAATATTGGCTCTATGATTACATACAGTTTGAGAAAATCCTCCTTGAGCAACTCGGATTTGGTTTGGATGTGTCGGTATGCGCTGTGACAGGGAGAAGAGATAATCTCTGTTATATTTCTCCCAAATCGGGAAGAACTGTTAGTAAAGAGGCTGGAGCTCTGTATAAAGATAAATTATTGCCCCTTCCACGGGTTTTTCATTCTGTCGAAGGTACTGATTTTAAAGAAGCTCTTTTTGTTCTTGGATATTTTCTTGAAAAGCACCTCCTCGAAGGCATTCTTTTACCCACGCGCCAAGCATTTACGAAAGATTTGATGATTACAGCCATAACCCCTTTTTGATCCACTTCCTGATTTTTTCCGAGAGCAGCCGTCTCTCATTTTTCCCAGACACCACGAAGCTCGAATTTCACTGCGCAACACATCATGAATGTTTCTTAAGAACAGAGTACTCGGACACGGTACAACATTCTTGTTTTAGATGTTAAAGAAAATAGTTTTAACAAAATTTTAATCTTTTTTGATGAAGATGTACTGTGTTTTTACAGAGTATAATTTGATATATGTTAAGAGTACTTGTATTTTCATATTTTATTCTATGCATTTCTTATTGTTATGGTAATGACGACTTGAGGGAACATCATCATGCCGTAGAACTTGCACGCCAAGGACACTATGATGAGGCTTTTTCGATATTTGATTACATTATACGCAGCAAGGGGTGGTATGAACAGCTTGTTTACGATTATATGAGTGTTTTAACGTGGCAAGGTCGCCACAAGGAGTCTTATTCTCTTTTTAGAAAGAGGGTAACAGAACCCATTGTACACCTCCCACTGTACGTTATCGAAGTGCTTGCGAGGAATTGCAGGGAGCTTGAGTATACCCATCAAGCAAGATTTTTTTATAGTTTTCTTTTGCAGAAGAAACCTGGTGACATTGATGGTTATATAGGTCTTGCTTTTGTTTTATTTCAAGAAAATAATCCGTACGAAATTCCTAATCTATTGCTGCGTTTTAAAGATGACCCTCATAAGGGTGTAGAAGTCCTAAATCTTATAGCTCTTTCTTACATGCGCATGGGATTTTATGTTGATGCTTTAAAGCACTACGAAGAGGCATTAGAGAAAATTCCCACAGATAAAGAAGCAATCCAAGGAAGGGCAAAAGCATTGAATGAGGCGCTTGCTTCCTACGAAGCAGAAAAGTTCAAGGATAAGAAGGCAAGAAATATTCTCATGCTGCATTCTCAAGAACACATGGGGATCTACGAACAGTATCGTGACCAAGAAGATAAGACTCAAATCTTAGGAAAAGACCTTTTAGAAAAAATCAAATCGAATCAAGCAGCCTTGGATATTAAATGGGGAATTGCGTCAGAATACCCTGAAAATTATAGTCATTTTGATCGTGCTATTGACAAACTCACGGATCAAGCCTCACAGAAAAAAGACGAGAGGCAAATTCTTAATAATCTTTGTGATTTGCTCATTGTCTATAACCGGCGAGGGCGCCACGAAGATACTCTTCGTCTTTATGAAAAGCTTTTATTGCAGGGAAAATCGAATGAGGACATTCCTCTACAGTCTTTAGAAGCTGTGGGTGATTCGTATTTAACCTTACGCTTTTTGAGAGAGGCAAAAACGATTTTCTCTTTCGTTCTTCGAAAGTCTCCATCAAGCATCGATTCTATCAAGGGGATATATTATACCCTCCTTGAGAACGAAGAACTGAAGAGTAGTTTGACTTTTATAAAAAATCAACGGGGTGCCCAGGAAAAATTAACGACCATTAGCGGAATGAAACGGTCAAATGAAAGTCGGCAAAATCTTGAAGAATGCTATCATGCTTCTTTTTTGTATGCGAATTTGTTATCAAAGTCAGAAGAGAAATTAAGGGATATCATCAAGATAGCTCCCTATAATACCCAGTTTCGAAGACTTTTGGGAGAAACGTATCTTGCAAGGGGTCTTCCAAGAGCAGCGAAAAAAGAGTTTGATATTGGCCAAACGAATAATAAAGAAAATCTTGGGTTAAAGGTAAGTCGTGTGGGAGCGCTTATGTCGCTTTCCCAGTACGAGGAAGCGGAAAAACTTCTAGAAATGCTAAAAAGTTCTTACCCCTCTGATGAAAGTATCAAAAAATTAGAAAAAAGTTGGAATGCTTACAACTCAATGGAGATTGAGTCACGGTATAGTTTTGAGAAAGGGGGACTGAGTTCAAAAGGTACATCTTCTCTCGAGGGAAGTTTTTATTCAAGGCCCATTGCTTATAATTTTAGAGCCTTTCTTGTCGGCCGATATCTTACAGGAGAATTTCCAGAAGGATCTTTGTCTTACGTTTCAAAGGGGGCGGGTGTTCAGTACACATCTACATCATTAAATACAACGATGGCATTTCATAGTGATCATTATGCAGGTCATTCACAGGTTGGGACAAAGTTGGTTTTGAATTGTACTCCCTCTGATGAGTGGTCTTTTTCTGGGGTCGTTGATCTTCACAGCCTTGAAACACCCGGAAGAGCACTTGCGAATAAGATTTCTTCTCACTATTTCCAGATAGGTGCGGGGTATTATTATAACAATGCTCTTAAGTTTGGTGTCTCGTTTTTTGATCAAGAATTTACAGGACGCAACGCATGGCAGGGTGGGAGTACATACATACAAGGTCAGCTTGTTGAGAGACCTAGAGAAACGACAGATCTCAGAATCGACCTGGGTTGGCGTAAGTCAAAAATAAATGATGTTCCCTATTATAGTCCCCTTAAAGACTCTTATGTGTCTGTGTCTCCTATTTTCAATCAAACTCTTTACCGTCATTACGAGTTCTCTTTCAAGCATAGTCTCACGCCTGCCTTGGGATTGTATTGGGAAAAAGGGTATAGGAGAGCATGGGTGTTTGGTGTCTCTTACGAGCACATTTTGGACTACCAGAATTGGTATTATTTGAGCTACGGCATTCGTCGTAAACGTTCCACGTACGATGGCGTCCACGAGTATTCCACAACACTCTTCGCTAATTTTAATATAAGGTTCTAAGTTTATGTTTTATTTTTTTGTCTGGATTTTTTTGATCGTTGAAGCAGGGATAGCTGAAAATCACTTTATGGCAATTGCTTATCACGATGTTGTTTTAACAGCGGATCAGGTAGATTATGACGCTGTGACGAGGGGTGATCTTGTGGGGCATTTCCAATGGATTAAAGAAAATGGTTATCATCCTATTCATCCTGACGATCTCCTGAAAGCCCAAGCTGGAGAGAAAACCCTTCCAGATAAATCCATTCTTTTAACATTTGATGATGGATACGAAAGTTTTTATACGTTTGTTTACCCACTTTTAAAAACGTTCAACTTTCCAGCCGTACTCGGAGTTGTGGGCAGTTGGATTGATGCAAAGGAAGAGGGGAAGACTATTATCTACGGTTCCAAAACCATCTCTGCTGAAAAATTCTTGACATGGAGTCAAATAAAGGAAATGGCTGATTCCGGACTTGTTGAGATCGCGTCGCACACCTTTGCGTTGCATAAAGGCATCGTGGCAAATCCCCAAGGAACGACCCAGGCAGCCCTTGTCACACGGTTTTATAATAAAGAACAGGAAGCCTATGAGTCTTTCGATCATTATAAGATACGTATCGAAGAAGATTTAAGAATGAACCAAGAACGTATTTTGAAGAAAACTGGAAAGAATCCGCGTTTGATGGTCTGGCCCTATGGTCGTTATAATCAGGTTTCTCTTGATATGGCTAAAAAGATGGGAATAAAGGTTTTTCTCACTCTAGATGGCCAGGGTTATAATAAGGATGTCACTCATCTTGATGCGGTCAGTCGCTGTTATTACACGCAAGAGCAATCTCTTTCTGCATTTATCTCTGCTTTGAAAAATTTCCAAGACACACAAGAAAGTACTCTACGAGCTGTGCGTATTGACCTCGATCACATCTATGATCCTGACCCCAAGCAAACGGAGAAAAATATCGATGCACTAATTGAACGCTTATACCAGTACCAAATTAATACAGTGTTTCTCCAGGCGTTTTCAGACATAAATGCTAAGGGTTATGCAGAGAGCCTGTATTTTCATAATTCCCATCTTCCTATAAGAAGCGATATTTTTAATAGGATTTGCTGGCAAATAGCAACGCGGGTTCATGCGAAAGTTTTCGCGTGGCTTCCTCTTATGGCTTTTGATTTTAAGAATGACGATCTTCTTGTGAAATCCCTCATACCTGGGAGCGATTGTCAGTGTATTGACCGCGAACAGTACATAAGATCGTCGATTTTTCATCCTCTAGCACGGCAAAAGATTTTAGGAATATACGAAAGTTTAGCCTTCAACGCCCCTATTGATGGTATTGCTTTTCATGATGATATTCTAACAGACTTTGAGGATTGGTCCCCCTTTGCTGTGGAAGCGATGAAGAAGGCAGGCTTTCCAGATTCTATAGATACGATCAAAAACGACCCTGTTCTTTTTTCAAAATGGAGCCGTTGGAAGAGCAGATCTCTTATCGACTTTACAAAAGAAATCATTGAAAAAGTAAAGGTTTTCCGGCCAACAATTCAAACGACACGTAGCCTCTTTGCGGATCTTGTCCTCTCTCCTGAGAGTGAAGCATGGTATGCCCAAAATTTCCACGACTTTCTTTATGCCTACGACTATGTCGCTTTAATGGCTATGCCCTATATGGAAAAGGCTGAAGATCCTTCTGCGTGGCTTGATGCATTGCATGAAAAGGTTAAAAACAATCCCACAGGACTCCAGAAAACTATTTTTGAACTCCAAACAGTTAACTGGCGCGATAAAAACGCCCCCATCGATACCAAAATTCTTTTGGAACAGTTAAGAGACTTATCGGCGAAGGGAACACGCCACTTTAGTCTCTATCCAGATAACCTTTTTCAAAATCACCCGGATATTTCTCTTATAAAGGAAGGGATATCTTTACAAAGCTTTGTGCACTTACCATAAGGAAAAGAGAGAAAGATGCACACATTCATATATTTATCATTCAATGTTGTATCTCTGGCGTATTCCTGCGACAAAAGGTCATTTCAATGTTAATTGCGTGGGGTCAAGGGGTTTGTCATGGTTTTCCTACGTTCCACTTTTTATTGTCTGAGAGTCAGATGCCAACTCGAGGAAGAATCCGATGAAAAGACCTCGCTTATCTTACTTAAAGCTATGCGAGCATGTCTGCGCCCTTTCTTGTTGTTGGTCTTTGTATATAGCAGGTGTTTGTTATGCGTCTTTATCACAGAAACATTTCTATAAAACCATTCTTGTTATTGTGGCTGCGGAAGTCTTCCTTCTCTTAGTGGGTGTTCTCACGTGGATACGGCGTCACTTATTTCTTCATAGGACTCTTAAACCACGAAAGGAAATACCTCAAGCAGTTTGGGAGTATGAAAGAGATTTGCTGGGGTATAAAGTCGTTGCAAATATAGCGAAACTTAAAAAAAATAAAATCATTGTTGTGGATTGTGATAAAGAAGGACAAGTAAAATATTACACATTTTTAAAAGTGAAGAGCAGTAAATGATGTGGGCAGACATATACACAGCCATTTTTATTTTCGTTGCGTTTTATCCCATTGTTACGTCTGTCATGTGGCTCGTTTTTTCTGTAACCTACAAAATTCGTTGGGAAGAAATGCATCATGAAGTCTTTCCAAAACATGTACCGAGAGTTTCTGTGCTCGTTCCCGTGTATAACGAAGAGCGCTTGATTGAAAGTGCTCTTTTAGCCATGTCTCAGATGACCTACCCAAACTTCGAGATCATTGTCATCAATGACGGTTCCACAGATGGGACGTTTCAAAAGCTGAGTCCCTTTTTAAAAAACGCGAACATACGCCTTATTGATAAGAAGATCAATCAGGGTAAGTCACTTGCTCTTAATGACGCTCTTCCTCTTATTAATGGGGAGGTTATCGTTGTTCTTGATGCGGATGCAGAACCAGAACCAGACTTGCTGCAACATTTGACATGGCACTTTCAACATGCTCGTGTGGGGGCCGTCACAGGGCACCCAAGGGTAAAGAATACGACAAACTTCTTGACGCGCATTCAGGTTATTGATTTTACGTCCATTATTGGATTATTGCGACGCTCCCAAAGAATATGGGGGCGTATTATCACAGTTTCCGGCATCGTTGCTGCTTTTAGAAAAGAAGCCCTGTTTAGTATTAACGGTTTCCGTCCAGATATGTATACAGAGGACATTGATGTGACCTGGCGCCTTGAAAAGAAACACTGGGATGTGCGCTATGAACCACGGGCGATTGTATGGATGCATGTGCCTGATACTTTGAGAAGTTTTTTCAAGCAACGCCTGCGATGGGCAAGAGGGCTCATGCAGGTTTTAAGAGTGCATAAAGGTATCTTAAAACAATGGTCTATGCGTCGTATGTGGACAATTTTCTATGAGGCAATTATTTCCATATTGTGGAATACTCTTTATGGACTTATCGTTTTTTTTGAGTCTGCGAAGTTCTTTGCTTCTTTTTATTCAAATTCATCATCTTATCTAAGTTCCTTTTCTTCTTATTTTCCTTATCACGAGCATCTTATTTTTAATTATCAATGGATTGTTATTATGATGAGTTTCAGCTTGCTACAACTTACCATAGGTGGGCTTATTGAGATTAAGCACGATCGTGATGTTGTGCGATTTTTTCCTTATATAATTCTTTACCCTGCTTTTTATTGGATTTTTATGGTGGTTATCACGTGGTTAGCCATGCCCATCTTATGGCGTGAACATAAGAAAAAAGTTGACTGGAGTTCTGAACGCCAATGATGCTCACTCAGCGATGTCTTTTTGGAACAGATGGCATTCGGGGGCGTGTGAATGTACCGCCTATGACGGCTGAAACGATCATACGATTGGCAAGAGCAGCAGCATCTTTTTTTACTCGGGGAAGTTATCCACGTACCGTGGTTATTGGAAAGGATACCCGTGTTTCAGGAGATATGATTGAGGGAGCGCTTGAAGCAGCATTCACGTCTATGGGGTTTGATGTTATCTTGCTGGGAACTATTCCTCTATCGGCCGTTTCTTTGCTTACAAGGTCGTTACGTGCCAATTTAGGTGTCATGATCACAGGCTCTCACGGTTACTTTCCCGATAATGGCCTTAAGCTTTTGGGGCCCGATGGATATAAGCTCTCTGATGATGTGGAACTTGCCATTGAGCAACGGATGATCGTATCTCTTCCTCTCCCGAATTATAGAAATCTTGGAAAAGTAAGAACCCTTGGTGATGCCACAGGGCGTTATATAGAGTTTGTGAAAGGGACGTTTCCAAAGACGCTTCAATTGGATGGTCTTAAGATCGTTTTAGATTGTTCCCAGGGTGCTGCTTACACTGTGGCGCCTACCATCTTTTCAGAATTGGGAGCACATATCATTCCTGTGGGAGTGCATCCGGATGGGTTTAACACAAATGTTAAATGTGGAACGACAGATATACACCTTGCAAAAAAAACTCTGATTGAGCATAAAGCTGACTTTGCTGTGGTTCTAGATGCCGATGCTGACCGGCTTGTGTTACTGGATGAGAAGGGGGAGAGTGTCAATGGGGACCAGATACTGGCTCTCATTGCTCCATACTTCTATGAAAAGGGTAAACTCAAGGGCAGGGGGATCGTTTCAACGGTGATGGCGAACAGAGGATTAGAACGCTACCTAAAGACTCTTGGGCTTGCTCTTGTTCGTAGCCCAGTGGGTGACCGTTATGTCCTTGCCTCTTTGTTTCAAGAGGGAATGAACACAGGGGGAGAACCATCCGGTCATATTCTTTTACACGATTTTTCCCCTGTAGCTGATGGACTTATTACAGCGCTTCAAGTTGCGGCAATCCTCATTCAATCAGGTAAACCTTTAAGTGTCCTTGGTAATCCTTATGAGCCTCTTCCACAAGTGACGCATACTCTTCCTTTCGGTGCATTTATGCCCATGGAGAGTGACGCTTCAAAGAATATTATTCGGCAAGCTGAGGAAATGATTGGTCACCAAGGTGTCCTTGTCGTGCGTGTCTCGGGTACTGAAGGAAGCCTTCGCTTGATGGCTCAAAGTGAGGACGAATCCTTGGTTCATGATGTGATCGACTTTTTAGTCCAGTCATTGGGAGAAAATTATTCAGCCTCCTTGAAAGAACCTCTCTTTGCATGAAAAGATAGCTTGCCTATCGTTTTGGATACGTTGTGGGATAATCAATACCTTCGAAAGGCTCGGGAGCACCTTTTTTGCCGCAGGATGATAAAATGAAAAACGAAAGAAGAAACAATAGGATGGTGGGTGATGACGGGATTGAACCGCCGACCGCCTCGGTGTAAACGAGATGCTCTACCGCTGAGCTAATCACCCTCTTAGGCTTCACAAATCCTAAGCGCGTAAGACTATTCCTAACCATTTTTCCCCCAATCTTCAAGAAAATAATTCAGATTTTTCGCCTTACGCGTGCGCTCTTGTTTCTTTTTATTTTGCAACAGCGTCTTTTAGCTGCTTGCCTGCACGAAATTTTGGCAAACGTGTAGCAGGGATATTAATTTTTTCACCTGTGCGGGGATTACGGCCTTCAGACTTCTGACGTTCCGCGGTTGTAAATGTACCAAAACCAACGAGCCGTACATCATCGCCAGACTTCAATGCAGATGTCACAGCCTCAATCGTTGCATCAAGAGCACGTTCCGCATCAGCTTTTGTGAGCCCAGAGTTTTGAGAAACGTGTGTAACAAGTTCTTGTTTATTCACAGGGATTTACCTTCAGTTAATGATTTCACTACAAAGTCAATCTTAAGCAGCATAAAAACTCTGGGTCAATCCTCAAATCCTTATTTTCTACTCAAAAAGATAAAAAACACTCTAAGTGATGCAAAAAATTAACACTTGGGTAAGTTTTAAGTGTCTAGAATTGCAAGTAGTATTTTAAATAGGCCTAGATTTGTCTGCAGCTCCCGAAGGCTTTGGCTTTACAAAGTTCCAGATCTTACGCCTTGCGTTTGGTATCGGGCTGCTTTGTGTTGTAGCAGCTATCTATCTTCCCTACTTGTTTTTTACGTATAGTTCTAATGCTGTTGTCAGCGCCCGTATTGTAACGCTTACCACACCGATTGATGGCATTGTAACAAAAGCTCCACCCCCCATTGGAACAGAGCTCCATGAAGGGGATATTATTGCTGAGTTTGTGAACACGACCGTTGACCGTTCTACAGTGGGGCAACTCAATGTCGAAAAAGAATCGCTAAAAGAACGAATTGACAGCCTTGAAGAAGAAAAAACAAATCTTATAAAACTCAAAGAAGAACTCGAAGAGAGTAAGAAAAGTCATTTATCATCAAGAGCAGAGCGCTTGGAGTATGATATTAAGCGGGTGGAAAAACGCCATCAAGAGCTTATCGACTCTGTGACCGAGGCATCACGCCTGCTCAATCGAAAAAAGGAACTCTATAAGAAAGGTACGATTTCCGTTTCCAGTTTGGATAGTACCTTTTTCACAGCGGAACGTGCAACGAAAGTCGCTGATCAGGCTAAGTTGGAGCTTGATCGTTTGGTTGTAGAACTTAATTTTATTCGCAAAGGGATCTTTATTAACCAAGACGGACGTAGCGAAGTCACCTATCAAGACCAGCGCATTGATGAAATACGTATACGGGTCGCTGATATTGATTCGCGCATTAACGAATACACAACGCGGATTCAAGTCATCAGTGAGCGCATTCAAATAGAGACAGATCGTTTGAATGGGCTTGAAAAGCGCGATATTCGAGCATCAGAATTTAGTGTTGTTCTGCGGTCCTATGTCATGCCGGGAACGCATATTGATGAGAAAACAAAAGTTGTTGATGTTATTGACTGCAGCAAAGTGTTTATCGATATGACAATCCATGAAGGTTATTTCGAGAAGATAAAAATCGGTGAAAGAGTCAAGGTCAAACTACGGGGGGGAACAAAGCCAATTCATGGGATGATTACGCATATTCGGGGGGGCGCTGTCTTTGCTGAACCAGAGAAATCTGTTGCAGGGGTGGCCCCTATCCGCCGTCCCCATGAAATGCAAGTGATCATTGAAATTGATAAAGAAGATCTTTATGAAAGTGCTGCTGATTTTTGCCATGTAGGGCGAACAGGGGAAGTGACCTTCGAAGGGATGAGGGGAAGGCTGTAGGGAGATGGCAATGTAATGTGTGCAATGGATAGAATAGGAGAGTGTAGGAGAGTAAGAATGCAAGGCATAAAGGGGAGGTTTGATCTATGCATTTATTAGAAAATCTTCTTTTTACCTTTCTTGTTCTTCTTGTCATTGCTCTGGTTTTTCCTCGCCTTGATCATCATAACGGGCATCACAGAACGTATATTGCTTTTTTTGCGATAGTTCTTTTTGTCCGTTATATTATTTGGCGTATAGGCAGTAGTATCTTGATAGCTCCCATGCCTTCTTTTGAGGGCGTTTGGATATGGGTTTGCTTTATAAATGAGATTTTCATCTTTATTGAGACATCGAGTTTTTATCTTCTGCTTTGCAAGAATACGGATAGGAGTGAAGAAGCAAACCGCTATGAAAAAGTTCTTAGAGCTCTGCCACCTCACATGCTCCCTACAGTGGATGTTTTCATTCCTACATACAATGAAGGTATTGATGTGGTTGAACGTTCCATTGTAGGGGCGATTCATCTTGATTGGCCAGAGGATAAGCTCAAGATATGGGTTCTTGATGACGGAAAACGTGATTGGCTGCGTGAGTTTTGTATGCAAAAAGGTGCGGGCTACATTCGTAGAGCTGACAACGTCCATGCTAAGGCAGGGAATATTAATCATGCATCGATGCTCACAAATGGGAAATTTGTCATGACATTAGATGCGGATTTTATTCCCCATCGCAACTTTATCTATCGTACCATAGGTTTTTTTACCGATTCAAAAGTGGCTATTGTTCAAACACCTCAACATTTTTTTAATAAGGACTTTGTCCAAGCAAATCTTCATCTTCATAACACCACGCCTGACGAGCAGCGTCTTTTTTTTGATGTGATGATGCCAGCGCGTGATGGTTGGGACGCAGCCTTTTGGTGCGGGTCTTCAAGCCTTGCAAGGCGTACAGCGTTGGAAGAATGCGGTGGCGTGCCAACATCGTCTATCACAGAAGATTTGCTCACAACCCTCACTCTTTTACGGCATGGGTATGTCACACGCTATCTCAATGAAAAACTGAGTCAAGGCATTGCTCCTGAAGAGCTCGCAAGCCTTATGACTCAACGTGAGCGCTGGTGCCGCGGAACGATTCAAGCTTTTTACAGCAAAATGGGACCACTTGGTCCTAATCTTAGCTTTATTCATCGTTTTATCTTCTTTCCAACCTATTGGCTTTTTAGCCCCGTTACACGCATTATGGCTCATATTATTCCTATCGTTTTTCTGTGGACGGGGGTTCCTTCTGTTTACCTTGATCACTATAGTGTTCTTTTGAACTATCAACTGCCTGTAATTCTTTTCAATTTCGCTTATGAAATGTGGATTATGCCCTATCACTTTGTTCCATTGATTAATACAGCAAGTAATACGCTTAACGCTATCCACGTTCTTCCAACTGTTATTAATAGTCTTTTTGATCCCTATTCAAAGGGATTTGGCGTAACACCTAAAGGACGGTTTGCAAATAACTCAAAAAAGCGTTTTTATCATCCTTATTCCTTCTGGGTTTCCTTCATTCTTTTAATGCTTACTCTTGGAGGTATTCTTATTAGCCTCAATACAAGCATCAGTAATAACTCCTCGAATGCATTTTTCCCCATTGCAGCTTCGTGGTCAGTCTTTAATTGCCTTATTTTACTTCTGATGATTTTTTTGAGTGTTGAGCACCCTAGGCGACGCCAAGAGGAGCGTTTTCCTGTTTATCATCCTTCAAGGATATGTATAGATGGGCAACAAGTGGGTATTAAAATTGAAGATATGTCTCTTTCTGGGGCTCATATTACAGGAAGTTGTCCTTACGTTCAAAATAGCTTCGTGCATCTGGATATTGATGGAGCAAAAATTCCAGCTAAGATTATGCATTGCACATCTGATAGTGCTCGCTTGCATTTTATCGATTTGACTCTCGATCAACGCGATCATATTATCCGTTTCCTTTATACAGGGCGTTTTAATAACGCGCCTAAAGCTGAATCTTTCAACGTCATCCTCAATCACCTCTTCAAACGTGCTTTTGGCAAGCATGATGATATGTACGGACCGCCTAAACGCTAGAAGTTATTCCACTATAGCTGCTTTTCCAGAGTGGAGAGTTTGTAAAAACTTAATTTTGCAGTGCCGTAGTTCTTCTCGAAGAGGAACTCCAAAAAATCAAGAAGAGGTTTTTCTTTTTTATCCGTCTCGATGACAACAAGCGTTTCCATTCTTATGTACGGTCTGAGTTTTTTGAGCGCTTGAAGATAACTAGGATCATTTCTTTCTTTTTGAAAATAAGGGGCATCGAGGAAAATAAAATCAGCAGGTTTTTTCACTTGTTTAAACGTTGAAAGGACCGTCGTTTGTTTACGCATCTGTAACTTGGCAATATTGGCTTTAAGGATTTCCTGCACAATAGGATTATTTTCTACAAATGTGCAAAAGCGTGCTCCTCGTGATAAACACTCAAGGCCTATGATCCCACTGCCAGCGAAACCGTCAATGACAGTCAAATCGTTCATTTGATAATCGAGGCTAAAGAGGCAACTAAACAGAGCCTCTCGCGTCCGTGTAGATGTGGGGCGAGTAAGGGATTCAGGAGGGCGGTCAAGCTTTGTTCCTCGAAACACACCCCCCGTTATTTTAAACATGCCGTTAAAACCTCTTTTCTTCCCCACGTATAAGCCGGTGGATATTCGTCCTATGTGTATAAAAAAGCAAGCACGCAAGAACAGTGCTGAAGGAAACAAGGAAAGGATCATGGGCTAAGAAAAAGGCGTAGAATGGTGCGAGAATGAAGGCAATTAGTGCTGAAAGTGATGAAATTCTCAAGCTTTTTGCTGCTATGAGCCATGTCGCAGAAACGCCCATACACAGAAGGGGATGAAGAGGGAGTAAGACACCGAGGGCTGTGGCAACACCTTTTCCCCCTTTAAATTTTAGCCATACAGGAAAAACGTGACCTATGACAGCACTAAGCGCACAAAGATAAGGAAAATAAGAATCGTATTTCCCCCAATGCATTGCGAGTATTACAGGAATAACGCCCTTGATCCCATCAAGAAAAAGTGTTGCTGCAGCAATTTTTATATTTCCTGTACGTAAAACATTCGTCGCACCAACATTGCCTGAGCCAACAGTACGCACATCTACCCCCAAAAGGAATTTTGACAGAACAAACCCGAAAGGGATAGATCCGAGGAGGTACGAAAAAAAGAGGAGAAAGACCGTCATATTCAAAAACACGCCGCACTCGTCGTCATGGCTTTGAGAAATTTCGCTCCCTTACAGCAGCAAAAAGTTCCCTAAGAAAACCGTGAGAGCGGCATCAAACTCCAACGCTACACCTACGGTTACTGCATGTGTCCTACGAGCATGGACCATACTTCTAGCCTTTATTTAATTTTAGTTTCAACAAATTCAACATGCTTGCGCACAAAAGGGTCGTACTTGCTGAGTTTGAGCTTTTCTGGCTTTTTGCGGGGATTTTTTTTTGTAACATAAAAATATCCCGTATTTGCGGAACTTAAAAGTTTAATCTTAATGACAGCAGACTTAGCCATTGCTTGATCCCAAAAATTACTATTTACATTTTTGTACCCTATTAAAGAGGAAAAAGTCAAGCTCTCCCCTTTTTCACCAAGAGATAAACACGTTCTTGATTGTTGGATTATTGGAAGTGGCGCGAAGATCAATTAGGGAGATTGGTGTGGGAATTGATTGTGGGAAGAAAAATTTTTCTTGTCCTCTTCCTCTTGACAAGGATCATTCTCTGATTTAATACTGTTAGCACTCAGATATAATGAGTGCTAACAACTAATAGAGGAGTGTATGATGACAATTAAATTCAAGCCACTTCATGACCGCGTGCTTGTCAAGCGCATTGAATCCGAAGAAAAAACAAAGTCCGGTATCATTATTCCCGATACGGCGAAAGAAAAGCCTCAAGAAGGCGAGATTCTTGCTGTTGGATCGGGGACACGAGGGGACAATGGTTCTTTGCATGTCCTGGATGTCAAACCGGGTGATCGTGTCCTTTTCGGCAAGTGGTCTGGCACAGAAATTAAGATCGATGGCCAAGACTATATCGTCATGAAAGAGTCCGATATCATGGGCATTTTGGCTCACTAACATTTTAGAAATCATCGATAGAACAAACATGAAAGAGGTATATTATGGCTGCTAAAGACGTACGTTTCTCCACAGACGCTCGCGATAAAATGCTGGTGGGTGTTAATACGCTTGCGAACGCTGTTAAAGTTACACTTGGTCCAAAAGGTCGCAACGTGGTGATCCAAAAATCCTTCGGATCACCACGAATTACAAAAGACGGTGTAACAGTTGCCAAAGAAATTGACCTTTCCGATGCGTTTGAAAACATGGGTGCGCAAATGGTCCGTGAGGTCGCAAGCAAGACATCTGATCTTGCGGGTGATGGCACGACAACAGCAACCGTTCTTGCTCAAGCTATTATTATTGAAGGTCTCAAGGCGGTTGCTGCTGGTATGAACCCGATGGATGTCAAGCGTGGTATCGATTTGGCTGTAGACGCTGTTGTTGCAGATCTCAAAAAGCGCAGCAAAAAGGTATCAACAAACGATGAGATTGCTCAAGTGGGCACGATCTCTGCGAATGGTGAGACAGAAATCGGTAAAATGCTTGCTGAGGCCGTAGCAAAGGTTGGTAAAGAGGGTGTAATCACTATTGAAGAAGCGAAGTCTTTAGGTACTGAGCTTGATGTCGTTGAGGGTATGCAATTTGACCGTGGATATATCTCCCCCTACTTCGTTACAAATTCAGAGAAAATGACGACGGAAATGGAAAACCCATACATCCTTATTGTCGAGAAGAAAGTGTCCAATTTGCAAAGCATGCTTCCCATCTTAGAAGCGGTTGTGCAATCGGGTCGTCCGCTTCTTATCATTGCTGAGGATGTTGAGGGCGAGGCCCTTGCAACACTTGTTGTCAACAAGCTGCGTGGCGGCCTTAAAGTCGCGGCTGTTAAGGCTCCTGGCTTTGGTGATCGTCGTAAGGCCATGCTCGAAGACATTGCAATTGTCACAGGAGGGCAAGTCATTTCTGAGGACATTGGCATAAAACTCGAAAACGTCACAATGGCGATGCTTGGTAGTGCAAAGCGTGTTCTCATTGACAAAGATAACACCACCGTCGTTGACGGAGCGGGTCAAAAAGCCGATATTCAGGCACGCTGTAACCAAATCCGGGCCCAGATTGATGAAACCTCCTCCGACTATGATAAGGAAAAACTTCAAGAACGCCTTGCAAAACTTTCAGGTGGTGTCGCTGTGATCCGTGTGGGTGGTGTGACAGAAGTTGAAGTCAAAGAGCGTAAAGACCGTGTGGAAGATGCTATGCATGCTACACGTGCGGCGATTGAAGAAGGTATTGTTCCTGGCGGTGGTGTGGCTCTTCTCTATTCTCTCAAGGCTTTGGATGGGGTCAAGGTTGCTAATAATGACCAAGAAGTTGGTGTGAAGATTGTACGCCAAGCCTTGACGTCTCCTTGCCGTCAAATTGCTGTTAATGCGGGTGCTGACGGATCTATTGTTGTAGGGAAAATCCTCGATAGTAATGATCACAGCCATGGTTATGATGCGCAAAATGATCGTTTTGGTGACATGGTGAAGTTTGGTATTATCGATCCTACCAAAGTAGTGCGTACGGCGCTTCAAGATGCTGCGTCTATTGCAAGTTTGATGATCACAACAGAAGCTATGGTTGCTGAGAAGCCTGAACCGAAGCAGCCTATGGGTGCTCCTGGTGGTATGGGCGGTATGGGTGGCATGGGTATGGATTATTAAGTTATCCTCACGATTCCTCAAATACGATTCTCAAGACTGGACAACGAAGCGGCTTATCTGCTGCTTCGTTGTCCCTCGTTCTGTGTTGTTCGCATATAGGTTCCTTTTCTGTTTCAAAAATCCTTGCTTTTTCATAGGAAATTCCCTAAAATCTGACCTGTTTTAACCGATTCTCCTTGCTCCTACCAAAGGGGCTGTAGTCCGGGGTTTAACCTTGATAAACAACCGAAAGGAATCATTTATGCGATTTTATGAATGCGTTTTCATTGCGCGTCAGGATGTAACATCTGCGCAGGTTGAGAACATGGCCAAACATTATACATCATTGATTAAGAATGAGGGTGGCCAAGTGGGAAAAATTGAGTTTTGCGGTTTGCGTAATCTCGCGTATCCCGTTAAGAAAAATAAAAAAGGGCACTACGTTCTGATGAACGTCACAGCTAAGTCTGAAACAGTGGCCGAAGTCGAGCGCCAAATGAAGCTTTCCGAAGATATTTTACGTTATTTGACAGTGCGTGTGGAAGCGCTCGATGATAATCCGTCGGCATTGATGCAGCAGCGAAATTTCCGAGATGAGAAGGCCCGTTCATCCTATGAAGAGGATGTTGTTCCCGGATTTACTGAAGCGGGTGCTCAAGCGTCGCCAACAACTACTCAAGGAGAATAAGCTGTGAGATACCAAAAAGAATCTACTTCCCGCCCTACAGACGAGAATCAGGCGCGCGTTGCTCAATTAGTGAAACGCCAGTTTTTTAAACGTAAGAAGAGCTGCCCTTTTAGTGGAAAAAACGCTTTAAAAATTGACTACAAGGATGTCCGTCTTTTAACACGTTATGTGTCGGAGCGTGGCAAAGTGATTCCGAGCCGTATTAGCTCTGTTTCTACCAAAAAACAACGTGAGTTGTCCCAAGCTATCAAGCGCGCGCGTTTTCTGGCTTTGATGCCTTACGTCAGTAAATAAGGAGTTCACTATGCAAGTCATTTTGTTAGAACGTGTTGAAAAATTAGGGCAGATGGGGCAGCTTGTGACTGTGAAGCCCGGTTATGCGCGTAACTTTCTCTTGCCTGCGAAAAAAGCCCTTCGTGCTACAAGAGAAAATCTGACGTATTTTGAAAAACAAAAAGCACATCTTGAAGCTCAAAGCCTCAAGCGTCGTGATGAGGCGCAACATGCTTCACAGTCTCTTACGGGCGTGATGGTGATGCTTATTCGCCAAGCCAGTGAGATGGGGCATCTTTATGGTTCTGTACGTCCTAAAGACATTATGGATGCCTTGGCTGAGCAAAAAGTGTCTGTGGCACGTGCTCAAGTTGAGCTTCCATACCCCATTAAAACTCTTGGTATTCATCAGGCGCGTATCGTTCTTCACCCAGAAGTGCATGTGATGATCAAGGTCAACGTGGCGCAATCGAAAGAAGAAGCTGCTGTTCAGGGTGAAGAAGCTTGATATGGGTATCAGGGCGTCATAGCATCGGTGAGTCTTTCATGCCTTCTTTGATTGTTTCTAACGATGGCGAAGGTGTTCGGGTTGATCGGCATCTTCGCCGTGTTGGTTTTTATTTCCCCCAAAATCTTTTCGAAAAATGGAGCCGTCAAGGCAAGCTTGTTCTCAATGGCGCAAAGGCAAAGGCCTCTGCACGTTTGAGGGAAGGTGATACGCTTTCTTTTCCTGACGACGCTATTCCTTTGCCTCCTCCTGAAGAAATAACGCCGCTTTCATTAACACAACAGGAAGCAGAAGTACTGGTGCATTCCATGGGTGTTTTTGAAGACGATGCCATTCTTGTTCTGAACAAGCCCTCTGGCCTTGCGACTCAGGGTGGGACAGGGCAAAAAATATCTGTGGATAATCTCTTAAAAGCTTGTTCCCCAAGTCAGCGTCTTCGCTTGACACATCGTATTGATAAAGAAACAAGCGGTCTTTTACTGATTGCCAAAAATTTACAAACAGCAACGGCTTTGACAAATGCTTTTCGTGATCGGCGGGTGAGAAAAACGTATATGGCTGTGTGCAAGGGTATTTTTGAAAACAAGCACGGTCTCATCGATAGTCCTCTTGGCAGATCTGAGAGCGCTTTAGAAAAAATGAGTACCTCAGGAAAAAAGGTTCGGGAAGCGCTCACATACTTTGATGTTATAGAGGAGAAAAAGGGGCTTGTGTGGGTTGTACTCTCTCCTAAAACAGGTCGCACCCATCAACTGCGCGTTCATATGAGTGATCTGGGGCACCCTATTCTGGGGGACAGAAAGTACGGCGGCCCTTCTGCGAAGCGCCTTATGTTGCATGCTTGGAAAATAGAATTCACTCTTCATGGGAAAGACTATGCTTTCGAAGCTCAGCTACCCAGTGAATTTTAGGTTTATCGTGTCTGCTTTTTCTTAAAATCGCTTGCACTGTTCTTAAGGTTTTCATACTCTTTCTTCAGATCTTAAGAATTGATTTCGAAGTGTTTCCATGGATATTCTTTTTGTTCCTGCCTTACGCCTGCTTATTACAGTGTTAAATCTGTACACAATGGCTGTTTTTATCTATGTGATTGTCAGTCTTTTGGAGCAGTTCGGTGTGATTAATCGCTATCATCAGGTCGTGTATTTTATTCATACGGTTCTTTTTCGCTTATGTGAGCCATTTTTGGCACGCATTCGTGTCTTGATGCCAGCGCTCAGCGGCATTGATCTGTCTCCTATGGTACTGATCTTGCTGCTTTATTTTGCGCAGGATATCTTGATGCGGTTGTTAACGAAATTTCCAGCGTAACCAAATGTGAGAGGGGGCAATACTTTCTTTATTCATGGCAATGTGATTGATGGTAAGAGTCTTGCTCATCATCTTCTCGATCAGACGAAAGTCGACATTGAAACACTTCCCTTAAAACCTTGCTTGGCAGTTATTCTTGTGGGCGATAATCCTGCCAGCGAGGTCTATGTGCGTCATAAACAAAGGACATGTGAGAGGGTTGGGATAGAGTCACGTTTGATTCGTTTTCAGGCGCATACTTCCCAGGAAAAACTTCTATTGCAGATCCATACACTGAATGAGGATAAAAGTGTTCATGGTATTTTGCTTCAAATGCCTCTTCCATCTTCTCTTAAGTGGTATGAAGCACTTCAGGCCATTCATCCTTTAAAAGATGTCGATGGTTTGCATCATGAGAATCTAGGGTTACTCTTTTCCCGTAAAGCGCGCTTTATTCCTTGTACGCCCAAGGGGTGTCTTGAGATCCTAAGGTGCCTTACACCCCTCAAGGGTAAGCGCGCAACGGTTGTGGGGCGGTCAATTCTTGTGGGTCGCCCTATGGCAGCATTGCTTTTGCGTCATCACGCTACGGTTACCATTGCGCACCGCTATACCGAAGACCTTGCTTCTGTGACACGTGATGCGGATATTCTTGTTGTTGCAGCGGGGAAGCCTGGCCTTATGACAAAGGCTCATGTAAAACCTGGAGCGATTGTTCTTGATGTGGGGATTACCCGTGTTTTTGTTGAAGGGCAAGGAAAACTTGTGGGAGATGTGGCTTTTGATGAGGTCGCGCCTTACTGTTCTGCCATCACGCCTGTCCCCGGAGGCGTAGGTCCCCTGACAGTAGCATGCTTAATGCAAAATGTTGTGAAAGCAGCACGCTTATCCCTCAACAATGTATCCTTTTGATGGGGAATGGGGTTCCCCTCTGTTATTCTCCTGTTGTATAGGAGAGAGTGACAACGATCTTAACGATTTTGTCAGTGGATCGCGTATCATAGGTACCATAGTCGTCAACATCTGTCGAGTTCTCTGCAGTGACTTGGAAAACACCTTGGCGGGCACTGACAAGACGACCAATGCTTGTTCCGCTGTTAAGAGCAAATTGGTCAGCACGCTCTTTTGCACTTCTTGTGGCTTCAGCGAGAAGCTCTACTTTCACTTTTTCAAGCTTTTCGCGTTGAATAAGATATTGTGGAGAACGTGGCTCAACCTCAATACCCTTGACACCAAGACTTCCTATCTTGAGGGCCAGTTCCTTTATTTTTTCAATATCACTCGCCGTTATACTTACTTCTTGGAGGAGCTCAAAGGAACCGACATCTGTTAAACGATTCCCCTGAACATCTCTTTTGTAAAGAGTTTCTTTGCTAATATTTTTCACATCGATTTCAGCGTCTTTGATCTGAGCTTCTTTTAGAAAGGCAATCACTTCATCTTTATGCTTTTCAAGAGAGATATAGGCCTGAGCGAGGTCAGAATTGCGCGCCGCGACAACGATGTTCCATGTTGCGTAGTCCGCTTTCATTTTTCGTTCAGCATATCCCTTGACTTCTACAGTACCACGAATACGTTCCAGTGACCTTGTAACAACCATGCTTGAATAGACAAGCCCTCCAGCCAGCGCCACGCCCAAACCAATGTTGAGAAATACTCCTGAAAAACGACTCATTAGCTGGCTCCTCTAAGCGAATATAACTATAATTTTGTCAGGTGGTTAAGGAGATCAACCATTCGGTTGGAAAAACCCCACTCGTTATCATACCATGATAGCACACGGGCAAAGTTCTCTCCAAGGACTTGTGTTTGCGTGGTGTCAAAAATGGCGCTATGGGAATTCCCATTAAAGTCAACTGATACAAGAGGAAGGTCATTTATGCCGAGGATACCATGCAAAGGCTCACCAACGGCTGCAGCCTCTCGCATAACAGCGTTGATACCCGCCACAGTCACAGGCTTTTCTGTTGTGAACTTAAAATCGATGAGGGATACGTTCGGTGTAGGAACACGAATCGCTGTGCCATCGAGCTTACCTTTTAAATCGGGAAGAACAAGGCCAACGGCTTTGGCAGCCCCTGTTGTTGTGGGGATGAGAGACAGGGCAGCGGCACGTGCACGATACAGATCTTTGTGAGCACTATCAACCAGCTTCTGATCTGCTGTGTAGGAGTGGATGGTTGTCATATATCCATGGGCGATTCCAAAGGTTTCGTGGAGGACCTTTGCAACAGGTGCTAAGCAGTTTGTAGTGCATGAAGCATTAGAAAAAATCCTATCCGAGGGGTTGAGTGACGTGTGATTCACACCAAAAACAATCGTCACATCGACGTTGGTTGCAGGAGCTGAGATAAATACCTTCTTTGCTCCTGCTTCTAAATGAGCCTTTGCGGAGGCACCATCCGTAAAGTGGCCTGAGCATTCCAGAACCACATCAATGTTATGGGCCTTCCAGGGAAGTTTTATGGGATCAGCTTCGTTAACAACATGGATCCTATGAGTCCGCTGTCTTCCTTGGATGATGAGCATATTGTCTTGGATCTCTACATGGGCACGGAGCTTTCCATGGACAGAGTCATAGGCGAATAAATGAGCACTCACATCAATAGGTGTGAGATCATTGATGGCGGTAATGGCAAACGGTAAATCGTTACTTTCCTGGCTTTCCTGTTCAAGAAAGGCACGCAAGACCATGCGCCCGATGCGCCCAAAACCATTAATGGCCATACTCATCTTTTGTGCCACTATGAGAACACTTCCCTAAAAGTTTTCACGCTTAAGCTTTTTTACGTGAATTTCCCTATTATATACCGTATCACTGCTATGGAAGCAATGGTGACATTGAATAATTAAAAATGAGTAAAACGATAATGTTCGATGGCTATCGGCTATAAACTCAACGGAAACAGTGGGAGATTCTAAGCGATGCATTCCTTCCCATTTATAAAAGCAGAGGCCTTGGGGAATGATTTTATCATTCTTCATCATAGCTCTTTTAAGGATGATATATCTTTTATCCGTAGGCTTGCAAACCGGCGCCGTGGGGTCGGTTTTGACCAGTTGATTGTTTACACAGATGATCATCACATTCGGTTTTTCAATGCTGATGGCAGTGAGGCCGAAGCGTGCGGTAATGGAACGCGCTGTATCGCGCTATACCTTGGTCATATTCTTCAAAAAAACATGCTCGTTCTCCATTGTGCAACGGGCCCCCTTTCCATAACCATTGTGGAAAGCACCTATCCCTTTGGAAAAGTTCAAGTGACAATGCCGCTCCCAAAGCTTTTGGAGAGAACACCAGAGCTAGAGGCCGATATTCGTTGGCTTCTTGACAAAGAAATCTTTATGAATACGTTCGCCGTGAATGTAGGAAATCCCCATCTCGTTATTTTTATGAGCACTTTGGAGCACCTTGATTTCACCATGGTGGCCTCTCAACTAGAGCTCCACCCCTTTTTTGAACGAGGGGCTAATGTGAGCTTTGTGACAGTGTCTGGGAAGGGTGTGCTCAAGATACGCGTCTGGGAGCGCGGTGTTGGGCAAACGCTAGCGTGTGGGACAGCCGCTTATGCGGCATCCTTTGCTTATCATCTTCTCCATCCAAAAGCATGTGAAATAGTTGTTGAACAGGAGGGGGGGATACTCTTATTTAATAAAGAGAAAAACAATTGGCTTATGACAGGGGAGGCAAAGATTGTTTTCGAGGGTCGTTTTTATTGAAACTGATGTGCGATGAATACTCTACAAGCGATGAACACCATACGAGAACAGGAAGAACAAGACGGTCGTATTGACGGTATCAAGGTTGTGACCTTTGGCTGTCGGCTCAACACATATGAATCTGAAGTCATGCGTCATCTTGCCAAGGAAGCAGGATTAAATAATGCAATTCTTGTCAATACTTGTGCTGTTACAAAGGAAGCCGAACGCCAGGCACGTCAATCCATTCGCAAACTCAAAAGAGATAATCCTAAGGCTAAGATCATTGTTACGGGGTGCTCAGCGCAAATCAATCCCACCCAATATGCTGCTATGAGTGAAGTTGAGCGCGTTCTTGGTAATGATGAAAAGATGAAGCCGGAGAGCTACATCCAAACCCATGAGCGTGTTCTTGTGAATGATATTATGTCAGTAAAAGAGACTGCTGCTCATCTTATCAGTGGTTTTGAGGGAAAGGCACGTGCGTTTGTACAAGTGCAAAATGGGTGTAATCACCGCTGTACGTTTTGCACGATTCCGTTTGGGCGTGGCAATTCACGCAGTGTGCCTTTAAGTGAAATTGTTACTCAAGTAAGAACTCTCTTGGTGTCTGGCTATCAAGAAATTGTGCTCACCGGTGTGGATATCACAGATTATGGCAAGGACTTACCCGCGCAACCAACGCTGGGGCAGACGATTAAACGCTTGTTTGCGCTTGTGCCAGAGCTTAAGCGCTTGCGTCTTTCCTCCGTTGATCCTGTGGAAGTCGACGAGGACTTGTGGGATGTTCTTGCGCACGATGAGCGGTTGATGCCCCATCTGCATATTAGTCTGCAAGCAGGGGATGATCTCATCCTTAAGCGTATGAAACGTCGTCACTTACGCAAAGATATTGTGGATTTTTGTCTAAGAGCGCGGATGCTTCGACCTAACGTGGTATTCGGAGCAGACATTATCGCGGGTTTTCCCACCGAAAGTTGCGCTATGTTCCAGAATACCCTTTCACTTATCGACGAGTGCGATCTTACCTATCTTCATGTCTTTCCCTATTCTAAACGGCCTGGAACCCCGGCTGCTCGTATGCCCCAAGTAGAGAGTAAAGTCATTAAAGAACGTGCAGTCCTTCTTCGTGACGAAGGGCAAAAAACACTCCAGCGCTACCTTGATGCGCAGGTGGGGAGAATACATGGAATGCTTGTGGAGGAAATCGAACAAGGCCAAGACAGGTCTCACGTAAAGGGAAAAACAGACACATTTGCCCCTATCATTGCTAGCCATAGCTCCTCGGCTATTTACCTTGGCAATGTCATCAACGTCACTGTGTGCGATGTGGAAGAAAGCATGCTTGTGGGTACTTTAGCATGACTATAACGCATGCTTGCGGTGGAGAGTATAGAGAAAAAGATAAGGGTTGGCGCGCTTTGCCCGCCCTTGATGTGCATCTGTAAAATCCCTAGCTTTGTGGGCTACCGCTGTTGTTACCAGAAGTCGCAGCTTGTTCTTGTTGCTGTTTGTAAAGAGCAGCAAAGTCCACAGGCGCTAAAAGGAGCGGTGGAAATCCACCTTCGCGTGTCATATCCGATATAATATTACGTGCATAAGGGAATATAAGATGAGGAGCTTCGATCATGACAAAAGGGGCGGCTGCGCTCTCTTCTATCCCATCGATACCAACAACAGAACCATAACTGAGCTCAGCAATGAAGAGGACTTGCTCTTTTCGTTTCGCTTCAACGCGTATATTGAGGATAACCTCAAAATTGTTATTTCCTAGATTATCGGCATGGGCTCCGATATTCACCGAAATGTTAGGTTGAGTATCTATATTTTGAGAAAAAGCTGCGAGAGGATCAGGATTTTCAAAAGAGAGATCTTTGATGTATTGGGCTCTTATAATAAGTGGAAGTGTGATAGAACTATCTGACATTTCTTCCTCCAAGGATTCATTTTTTAAACTGTAGCAATTTGCATTCGTTGTCGTCTAGAGTATAACGTTACTGGTTTTCATTTTATCTTTTATGCGTCTATGTTTGAGATTCTTTTTTTTGCGATACTCTCAGGTTATCTCTTTTTTCGTTTATGGTCTGTTCTTGGAACGCGTACCGGTTTTGAAAAGCAAGAAAATCCGAACGAGGAAAAGAGTATGATAACCGTGAAAGACAATGTGGTTGCCTTGCCAAGCGCCGATGTGGCAAGGATTGAGGAGTCTCCCAGGGATGTATTTGAGACTTTTTGGGAACAGATTCGCCAAATTCAGGAAAAAGAAAAAGATTTTCAAATAGAAGATTTTCTTGATAATGCTCGCCATGCCTTCGCGTACATTACGCAAGCTTTTGTTGAGGGGGATAAAAGCACACTTAACATTTTACTGACTGAAACGACTTTCAAACAATTTTGCGACGTTATTGATCGTCGTGAAATGCAAGGTCATCGCATAGCAAATGAGATTGTAGGAAGAATTGATGCCATATTAAAAGCTGTTACAGTTGCTCATAAACAAGCGCATATCACATTGACCTTCACAAGCTATCAACGCTTTGTTACCTATGATGAAGCGGGGGAGATCCTTGATAATCCTGAAAAAATAACGACAAAAATGGTGAATGACTGGACTTTTACACGGACTCTTGGTTCGGATGATCCGACTTGGCGTCTTTCGCATACGCGTGTAGGGGATTAGAAAGCTTCTAAGTATTGTCATCTCTTAGTTTATAAGATCGCTGATTTTTTGGGTAAAAAGACGGTCATTTTTCCCCAGTCTTTGAGGTGGCCTGCTAAATCTTCCGCCGCACGCCCATAACCGCAGAAAAGATCAAAACGAAACGGACCTTTGATAGCTCCCCCTGTATCCTGAGTCAGAGCCATATGGGAGAGTTCTTCGTTTGTTCGCGGATGTCTTAGCCTGTAATGAAAGAGCATACCAAAGGGCCAATAAGAGGGATCGCAGGCTAAACTATGGAGGGGTGTGAGAGGCTGTTTTTGTGTGCCAATGGGTCCTGAAAAAGTATCTCCTTGGAGAATTGCCTTGAAAAATACGTAGGATTCGTTCATGTTCATAACAGAATGAGCCCTGTCAGGGTTTTCTCTAAGCCATTGTTTAATTGTTCTGAGTGATATCTCATTGGGGTCGATTTCCCCTCGTTCTTTCAAAATACGTCCTATGGGTGTGAAAGGGTAGCCGTTTTGGTCTGCATATCCCACACGTAGAATTTTACCGTCATCGAGCTCCACACGACCAGATCCTTGAATCTCTAAAAAAAACGCGTCGATGTCATCACGGACATAGACAAGTTCTAGCCCCTGGCCACGAAGACATCCGTCACGAATTGCTTTGCGTGTCTGTTTTTTATTATTGGGTGTCGTATACAATGGTATTGGGTAATCTTCGCTGTGTCTCAACGATCCTTGGAGTGTGGGTTCGTAGTAGCCTGTGAAAAAAGCTTTTTCATTCAGTGTCAATGGTTCCAAATAACGGTGGACAAGATGATTAATGTCGTCTTTCGATTGCACTGACCTGCAGAATGCAATCCAGTTTTCATATTGCTGGGGTATGAAGATGGGATGGAAGGGGCGATTTTTGATCCACCAGTGACACGATATGCGAAGGGCATGAGTAAAGGAAGCGTTCGAAAAAGACAATTGTTTTGAAAGAGGTTAGCGGGTGAATATAGTCTCTACACTATGGCAATTTTCCCCACGAGGGCATCGAAATTTTACTTTTAATCCCAAGATTTGGATATTATTGCTTCTTTTTCCCACTGCAGTCGCTTTTTGCGATAGATTTACTTATCCTCGATGTGTGCTAACAAAATCCTAAAGTTTTAATGACGACCCTTGAGTTAGGTAGGTAAAAAGCCTAGTATTTACAGAAGCGAGGAGGTAGGAAATTGTTACTGTGTCGGTATTTTACAACGCATTGACATCTTTGGAAGGGCGCTATGCCAAAGCTTTGCATGATACGCTCTCATCACCTCAAGACGTCAAGAGTATTCTGCAAGAAGCCAAAAACTTTATGCTTTTTCTCAAAGAGAGGCGCGACTTTTCTATCACTCTTCTGACGCCCCTTGTCACACGGACTATCCAAATGAGAGTGCTGAAGCGTGTGTTGGGGGCTCTTCAGTTCTCTGATAAATTTACGCGTTTCATTTGTGTTGTTATGAGGCATGGGCGTCTCAATCGATTGCAGCAAATCTTTGGCATTTTAGAAGAGCTCTACATGAAAGAAAATGGTATTACTCCTGTGAAGGTCGTTTCTGCAAAGCCTCTAGAATCAAGTGAATTGGAGAGTATCGAACTTCTCCTTGTGGAGCATTTCCGTACACCTCAATTGAGCGTTACTATCAATCCTCAACTTATCGCTGGATATTACATTGAAACACCTGAAAAAGTCTTCGATGCCTCCTTTCGAAAACAACTGCGTCTTATTCAACTTGCTCAACATTCTATCAATGAAAGTTAATCATGGCTATTCGACCTGCTGAAATTTCATCTATCCTTAAAGAGGAGCTTGGGCGTTTTGAGTCGCGCCTTGATACGTATGAAGTGGGGCATGTTCTCACTCTTGGGGATGGCATTGCTCGTGTTCACGGTTTATCCAATGTAAAGGCTGGCGAATTGGTTGAGTTTGGAGCAGGTATCAAAGGGATGGCGTTGAACTTGGAATCTGACAATGTGGGTGTGGTGATTTTTGGTGAAGATAGTCAGATCAAAGAAGGAGATGAGGTCAGACGGTTACGTCGTATCGTAGATGTTCCTGTGGGAAAAGAACTCCTCGGCCGTATTGTGAATGCTACGGGTGAGCCTATTGATGGCAAAGGGGCCATTATCGTGCGTACGCGTAATGAAGTTGATGTGAAAGCGCCTGGAATTATCAAACGTCAATCAGTTTTTGAGCCGATGCAAACAGGAATTAAAGCTATTGATACTTTGGTTCCCATTGGACGTGGTCAACGTGAGCTTATAATTGGCGATCGTCAAACAGGTAAGACGACACTGGCCATTGATACGATTATCAATCAGAAAAAGATGAACGATGGAAGTGATTTGTCTAAAAAGCTTTTCTGTATCTATGTTGCTATTGGTCAAAAACAGTCCTCTGTTGCTAGTATTGTTCGTACCTTGGAGGAGGCAGGTGCAATGGCGTATACGATTGTTGTAGCTGCTACGGCTTCTGATCCTGCGCCAATGCAATATCTTGCACCCTATGCTGCTTGTGCCATGGGAGAGTATTTTCGTGACAATGGGATGCATGCGTTGATTATTTATGATGACCTGTCTAAGCATGCCGTGGCGTATCGCCAAATGGCTTTGCTCTTACGTCGCCCGCCGGGGCGTGAGGCTTATCCCGGAGATGTTTTTTATCTCCACTCTCGATTACTTGAGCGTGCAGCAAAACTCAGTGAGGAATGCGGTGGTGGCTCCCTCACAGCGCTGCCGATTATTGAGACGCAAGCCGGTGATGTGTCAGCTTACATCCCGACAAACGTTATTTCCATTACGGATGGACAAATTTTCCTCGAGACAGATCTTTTCTATCAAGGTATTCGTCCTGCTATTAACGTTGGACTTTCGGTTAGCCGTGTGGGCTCAGCAGCTCAAACAAAAGCGATGAAGACAATTGCAGGAAAAATCAAGTTGGAACTGGCTCAATACCGTGAGATGGCTGCTTTCTCACAATTTTCTAGTGATTTAGACACAGCAACACAAAGGCTCTTAGAACGTGGATCACGTCTCACAGAACTTCTTAAACAACCACAACACTCGCCTCTTACTTTATCCCAACAGGTTGTTTCGCTTTATGCTGGTGTCAGAGGGTACTTAGATCATTTAGAGATAAGACATATTCTTCCCTTTATCAAAGAGCTCCTGGATATACTCCATCGCCGCTATAAAGATGTCCTTGATGTCATTGAGCACACGGGCCAGCTTTCTGAAAAATGTGAACAGATTTTAAAAGACATCCTCAATGAGCACACTCAAAACTTTACGCAGTCGCATTAAAACCGTTAGGGCGACACAGAAGATTACAACAGCTATGAAGCTCGTTTCGGCTGCAAAGCTTCGCAAGACGCAAGAGCAGCTTAACGCTTTTTATTACTATGATGAGGGGTTCAATCGCATGTGGGGATCCTTGCTACAGGGTGCCTATTTGGAAGATCTTCCTGAATGGCTTTGTACTCAACAAAATGCTGGAAAACTCTTGATTGTCTTTATGGCTGATCGTGGTTTGTGTGGGTCCTATAACGCTAATATGTTGCGTTTTATAAAGAAGCAGGTGTCAGAGGATAACATGAAATATGGTAGGGTAGATCTTCTGCCCCTCGGCCATAAGGCCATGGATATGCTCCGTAAAGAGTATGGCAAACGTTTTGTTAGACTTCTTTTTCCTTCAAGAGAACAAAAGCCAAGTGTTTTAGAATTTCTTCACACGACAACGGAATTTCTTATCGAGCATTTGAGCTCAAAAGCCTATAGCTCCGTTTGTGTTTGCTATACTCGCTTTCATTCGGTTCTCAGGCAAACAATTCAACAAGAAGAGCTCTTGATTGAAAAGACAATCAATATTTCCCCTGGTTTTCCTCCACTTTTCGAACCAAGTCGCAAGACCCTTATAGAACAGCTTGCTCCCTCCTATCTATCAAATACGTTACGGCGCGCTTATAGTGAATCTCAGACATCTGAGCAAGCGGCGCGTATGCGTGCTATGGAGACAGCGACAAATAACGCAAATGATGTTTTGAACAAGTTACGCAGAACATACAATCGTACGCGTCAAGCAGGAATTACTCGGGAGCTCATTGAAATCATTTCCGGAGCCAATGCTCTCGAACATTGAAAGACGTAATAAACGGAGACACACTATGGCAACCATTGCTGCAAAGGCACCACCGAAAATTTCTTCAAAAACTAAAAAATCTTTAGCAAATACATTGGAGGTAACCACAGCTTCAGAGAATCCAGCCAACGAGGGAACAATCACCCAAGTCATTGGTGCTGTGGTTGATGTCTACTTTCCTGAAAAGCTTCCTGCCATTTTGGAAGCTATCGAGGTGGAGAAAGGCGATGATGATGATAAGAAGGGCACGCACGGTGACCTTATTCTAGAGGTTGCTCAACATCTAGGTGAAAATATTGTCCGAACGATTGCTATGGATTCTACAAACGGTATTATGCGCGGTCAAAAGGCTCTTGCCACAGGAAATCCAATCACCGTGCCGGTGGGATCTGAGACGCTCGGTCGTATTATAGGTGTCACAGGTCATCCCATTGATGAACGTGGTCCACTACAGACGCAAAAGCGTTATCCTATTCATCGTTCTGCCCCTTCATTTATTGAGCAAAGTAGTGAAACAGAGATCCTTGTCACAGGTATTAAAGTGATTGACCTTTTGACCCCTTATCTAAAGGGGGGGAAAATCGGTCTTTTCGGGGGTGCAGGTGTGGGAAAAACTGTTTTGATTATGGAGCTTATTAATAATATTGCAAAAGCTCACGGGGGTTATTCTGTTTTTGCCGGAGTGGGGGAACGTACGCGTGAAGGAAACGATCTCTATCATGAAATGATTGATTCGGGTGTTATTAAGCTGAATGACAATGATACGAGGGGGTCAAAGGCTGCACTTGTCTATGGTCAAATGAATGAGCCACCAGGGGCGCGCCTTCGTGTGGGGTTGACAGGCCTGACTGTTGCTGAATATTTCCGTGACGAAGAAAATAAGGACGTTTTGTTCTTTATTGATAATATCTTCCGTTTTACTCAAGCGGGATCGGAAGTGTCAGCACTTCTTGGTCGCATTCCTTCTGCAGTAGGGTATCAACCAACGCTTGCCACAGAAATGGGAGCTCTGCAAGAGCGTATTACCAGTACAACAAAAGGTTCCATAACCAGTGTGCAAGCCATTTACGTTCCAGCCGATGACCTCACAGACCCAGCACCAGCGACATCCTTTCTTCATCTTGATGCAACAACGGTGCTGAGCCGCCAGATTGCAGAGCTGGGTATTTATCCTGCTGTGGATCCCCTTGACTCCACATCGCGTATACTTGCTGCAGACATTGTTGGTGAAGCACATTACACGGTGGCACGTCAGGTACAAGAAACGCTGCAGACCTATAAATCACTCCAAGATATTATTGCGATTTTAGGTATGGATGAATTGTCTGAAGATGATAAACAAACAGTCTCGCGCGCTCGTAAAATCCAGCGATTTCTCTCCCAACCCTTTCATGTTGCAGAGGTTTTCACAGGTATGAAAGGCGTCTTTGTTTCCCTTGAAGCAACGATTGAGGGTTTTAGGAAAATCGTTGCTGGTGAGTGCGATCATATTCCTGAGTCAGCTTTTTACATGGTTGGTACGATTGAGGAGGCTGAGGAAAAAGCAAAAAGCTTATAATGATACGCTTTATCGTACGAAATGTTCTTCTTGCCGTAGTCTGCATTGTCTTAAACATTAACATTCACTGTGGTTTAATGGGGGCTTCATGCTCATGCCTCGAGGCGACCCTTTGTGATAAGACTTTTCGTCTCTATATGGTGCTTTGGGATGGCCCAACAGATCTTGAAAAAGGCTTTATTGCCTATTTGAAAAGAAAAAATATCAAATTTGATGTTTTTACAAGAGACTGTAAGGGCGACAGGGTACGGTGTCATGGTTTTATTCCTGAAATACGGGAAATGAAGCCAGACCTCATTTATGTTTGGGGTACACCTGCCTGTGAGGAAATAGCAGGAAAAATAACTCAGCCTAAAGATGATTATATTTGGGATATCCCTATCATTAGCGTCATTGTAACAGATCCTGTGAACGCAAATATTATCAAAAATCTTGATACTCCGGGACGCAATGTGACAGGGGTTAATCATGTTGCACCTGTTGAAGCGCAACTCAATACAATTCTTTTTTACAAAAGAGATACAAGGACTATCGCCGTTATCTACAATCCAGACGAGACAAATTCTGTTATTCAAGTAGAAGCATTCAGCATGGCTGCTGAAAGAAAAGGTATAAAAATTCTAAATCTTCCTATTCCTCTTTCAGATAAAAAAGCTGATGCAAACCGAATTATAGAACTTGTTCTTAAAGCCCATACCTTCAAAGTGGATTTTATATATATACCTGCTGATACATTTGTATCCCATCATTCTTCTAAGCTTATTGGGGCTGCTAATCGTTTAAAAATACCTACATTTGCTTCGACAGAATCCCTTTATTGGAATGAGAAACCTTTGATAGGCATGATTAGTAAGTTTATTAATGTGGGTGCCTTTGCGGGTTTTAAAGCTTACGAGATTTTGATCAATAAGAAAGACCCAGCGACCATTCCGTATGAAAGGCTATCGCGCTTTTCTATCCTTATTTCTAAATCCACTTATGAAAATATTGGTCTTGTCCCTCCCATTACACTGCTTAAATTTGCAGAGATAGAGGATTAAAAGGGAACAACTTCTCCTACTATCATACATCTAAGAAGTTGAAGGACCTCCGTCCGATTATCTCAAGTTTATAGGTATTTTTGAAGAGTCTCTAGCAGACCTTCGTTGGCTGGGAGTAGGGGAGGAAGAGTATCCAGACTTCCGACGTTTGTCCAGATGTATCCTTTTTGATTTTCCTTCATGAGCATCTCACCGGTCCATTGCCGAATAAGGTACAGTAAGAGAATCACATGATATTGGGGATAGGTGTAGCTCACAAAAGTCAGAGGCTTCATGCTATCAATGGGGACAAAAAGATGAAGTTCCTCAAAAAGTTCTCTTTGGAGAGCTTCTTCTGGGCGCTCGCCCACTTCGATCTTCCCACCCGGAAACTCGTACAATCCTGGGTAGGGTTTGTTATCAGGACGGCGTGTGAGAAGAACACAACCATTCCTATTTTGTAAAACAGCAGCGGCAACTGTCATTATTTTCATCATAACGCGTTCTTTTTTGAGCATTTTTAATCACTTGTTAATCTATTTATAAGAGACTAAGACGTGTGCTATGTACTTAGTAATGATTAGGAAACACCATGATTAAGTCATCAAGTCACTACTATAAACAATATATTTTGTGGGGGGTAGGTTTTTTTATACGTCGCATCTTACGCAATAGGGGCAGGAATGTCTACAACTGTGACTAACGATGACTCTGCTGCATCTGCTGCTCCATTGGATCTAAAAGACCAAGTCCTTCAAGCAATTAAGGATAAGTCAGAAACAGAAATCATTTTGTTTTACCCCAATAAGGAAGCGTTCCTCTTTGGGGAGGGACTCAGATAGAAAACACAGAACATAGAAATTTCACAGTCACCATGACGGGTCTGAGAGATGTGCGGAAATTGTTTGCTTTGGGCGAATGCATATTTGGTGGGAAGAATCTTAAAGAATCCGTGTTAAAAGATGGGGAAGACTTTTTGAAAGATGCTTATCTTCAAACAAAGATCGATTAAATGACTGTTAAGACAACAAAAAAGGAGCTCATCCAAGCATTAGAAAAGAATCCTAAGGCAGCAGCCTATATTAATATAAACACGATCAAGTAAGAGGAAGATTTCCTTAGAAACATAAACCCCGGGAGAGCCCCCGGGGTTTATAGACCTCTGGTATAGATTAAGGGTTAAGCAGATGGTTTGGCTATTGGGGTTGAGCTTTTATCACCTTTCTTCGACGCATCAAGAGGTGCTTTGGAATCGTCGGAGGAAGGCGCCTTTGAAGCTTTTTCCGTTTTTTCAATCTCTGCTTTGGCTTTCGCTTCTTCAGCCTTCTCATCCATAGGTTGACCGGTTTTATAGTCAATGATTTCGGATGTTGTCTCTTTAAGAACATCGGCGAGAACTTCGCTGAAGAACTGTGGCATTACGACTTTCTTTAGATCAGGTGCCACTTCCTCAAAGGTTGGGTCAGGTACGTCCCGCTGATCCATTTTCTTGAAGACAGCCCACTTGTCTTTACCCAATTCAATGGCGGAGTCCACAATAACCCCGGTTGCTGCTTTTTGGACTTTCTCAGCAAGCTCTTTTGGAAGTTCACTAAAACGCACATAGCCGAGCTCACCTTTGGTCTCTTTCACCTTATCATCGGTGGATACCTCCATTACGAGATCCTCGAACTTCTCACCTTTCTTTACGCGCAACAAGACATCCTCGGCAGACTTTTTATCCTTAACAATGGCTACCATAAGGCGAAACTCTTTTTCAGATTTCCCGTCTTTTTTGTAAACCTTCATAAATTCATCAAACTGCTTTTTGAGGAACTCAGGTGTGATTTTTGCACTCATTTTTTCATCAACGAAATGCTTTACTTTCACAGCATCTGAGGCCTCTTGGATTTTCTTTTGTACGTCAGCGATCTTATCAACACCTGCTTTTGCCGACGCTTTCACGAGGGCGTGCATATCACGCAGACGTTTCACCATAGATGTATATATTTTAGAGAGAGGTAGACTCTTGATTTGATCCGGAGAAGACTTAACCGCTTCAATGAGTTGCGCAATGGTGATCTCTTCCCCCTCAACGCGGGCAACAACGTGGTTTGGATCGAGTTTTAGAAGGGTTGCGAGGGCGGGCTCGTCAGGTTCTTGGTCAAGTTTGAAATTTTGAGCAGATTTTTTAGGCTGTTCAGCTTTCTTTTCTTCTTTTTTAGGAGCAGCTGGTGCCTCCGTTTTTTTCTTTTCCTCTTTCTTCTCTCCTACCTTTTCTTCGTTGCATCCTGTTAATACTAAGGGTAAAGCCACTGTCAGAAAAAGTACCAGTAGTTTGGACGATGATAAAAAGGCTCGCATCAATCGATTTCCTTTGTTAAAAATATTAAGGCCATTGAGTCTTTTCTAGGACACAATTAAAATAAGGGCAAGAGGGAAAAGATCCTTCCCACGAAATAGTTTCGTATTTTTACACATAGACAGCAAGAACTTAGAGGACTTTATTGAATGTTAGGCAATCTTTTAAAAACTATCTTCGGATCTGCGAACGATCGGTTTCTTAAAAAAACACATAAGACAGTGGAACAGATCAGAGCTCTTGAGCCCTCTTACGAGAATCTCACTGATGAGCAGCTCCAAAATAAAACCTCTGAGTTTAAAAAGCGCTTTGTCGAAGGAGAAACGCTCGATAATATTCTTGTCGAAGCTTTTGCTGTGGTTAGAGAAGCCGGGAAGCGTGTGTATGGCATGCGTCTTTTTGATGTGCAGATGATTGGTGGGATTGTTCTTCACAAGGGGATGATCTCTGAAATGAAAACCGGAGAAGGTAAGACCTTCGTTGCGACGCTGGCCGTGTACTTGAATGCATTAGAAGGTAAGGGCGTTCATCTTGTCACTGTCAATGATTATCTTGCCACCCGTGACGCGACATGGGCAGGTAAGCTTTATAACTTTCTGGGATTGAGTGTTGGATGTATCGTTCATGGGTTTTCGGATCGTGAACGCCGCGATGCTTACGCGTGTGATGTCACCTATGGTACGAACCATGAGTTCGGTTTTGACTACTTACGTGATAATATGAAATTTCGCCTTGGTGATATGGTCCAGCGCCCCTTTAACTTCGCCATTGTTGACGAGGCGGATAGTATTCTCATTGACGAAGCCCGTACCCCTCTTATTATCTCTGGTTCAGCTGAGGATTCCTCTGATCTGTATCAAAAAATCGATGTGCTGATTCGAAAATTGGAGGGTGGTGACTTCGAAAAGGATGAGAAGCAAAAAAATGTGATGCTCACCGATGCGGGTATTGAAAAGATGGAAAACCTCCTAAGGGATGCGGGAATGCTCCGTGGAGAGACACTTTATGATGTTCAAAACATTAGTATTGTTCACCATATCAACTCCGCTCTTAGAGCCCATAAAATGTTTGCACGGGATGTGGATTATATTGTGAAAGACGGCAAGGTTGTCATTATTGATGAGTTTACGGGGCGTATGATGGATGGTCGGCGATATTCTGATGGTCTGCATCAAGCCCTCGAAGCGAAGGAGGATGTTGAGATTGAAATGGAGAACCAGACCCTTGCCTCCATTACATATCAAAATTATTTTCGTCTTTATAAAAAACTCGGGTGTATGACGGGCACTGCGATGACAGAGGCTGCAGAGTTTGAAGAGATTTATAAGCTCCACGTTGCTGAAATCCCAACAAATGTTCCTGTGAGACGTATTGATCATGAAGATGACGTGTATCTCACAGCTAAGGAAAAATATGAGGCTGTTATTAACCTTATTCAGGAATGCCATGATCGAAGGCAACCCGTTCTTGTAGGAACTATTAGCATTGAAAAATCCGAGCATCTCTCGAAACTTCTTAAAGAGCAGCGTATTCCCCATCAAGTGCTCAACGCACGTCATCATGAACAGGAATCCTTGATTATCTCCCAAGCAGGATGCCCCGGTGCTGTGACCATTGCCACCAACATGGCAGGGCGCGGTACGGACATCAAGCTTGGTGGCAACCTCGACATGCGCCTTGAGCAAGAGCTAAGACATATTGATGATGAGAAACTTCGTCTTGAGCGTGAACAGGAAATTCGGGCACAGCATGCCTTAGATGAAGAGACTGTGAAGAAAGCGGGGGGGCTTTTTGTTATTGGCACAGAGCGCCACGAAAGCCGTCGTATTGATAATCAACTGCGTGGTCGTTCGGGTCGTCAAGGTGATTCCGGAGGATCAAAATTTTATGTCTCCCTTGAAGATGATCTCATGCGGATTTTTGGTTCTGAGCGCTTGGATAGTATGCTCCGTCGTCTGGGTGTTAAAGAGGGGGAAGCTATTTCGCATAGTTGGATTAGTAAAGCTTTACAACGTGCGCAACAAAAAGTTGAGGCACGCAACTTCGATATTCGCAAGCACTTGCTACGCTATGATGATGTGATGAGCGATCAGCGCAAAGTTGTCTATCAACAACGTCTTGAAATTATGGCGTCAGAAGATATTTCCGCTATGGTTGAAGCGATGCGTCATGAAGTGGTTGATGATCTTGTGAATGATCATATTCCAGAAAATACCCTTGTTGAGGAGTGGGATCTTGAGGGGCTTCAAAGAGCTGTGGAACGTGTCTTTGGTCTACACCTCGATGTTAAAAAATGGGCCAAATCCGATGTTATGAGTGACATTGACATACGGGAAAAAATACGTGCTGAAACCACTCGTTCGTATCAAGCAAAAGAGAAAGCGAGCGGTGCTGAGAACCTACGCAATGCGGAAAAATCTGTTGTTCTGCGTACCCTTGATACTGTTTGGAAAGAACATCTTCTCGTCCTTGATCACTTACGCCAGGGGATTAATTTACGTGCCTATGCTCAAAACAATCCTCTTAACGAGTACAAACGTGAAGCTTTCAATCTCTTTCATGTGATGCTACGTCATTTGCGTGAGGATGTGGCAGGAATTCTTTCTCGTTTTGATATGTCTCATACAACGCCTCAGTCGCTCTCGGATTTACTGACGCCTGATATGGATTTATCGGATTTAGCCGAGCTTCTGCCGAATTGGATTCGTAATGATGAGGAGCTTGTTACAGCCATACCATCCCAGTTAGCAGATCCAATGACGCATATTTTGGATGCAGTACCACACCCGGAACCTGAAATTGTGAAGAAAACAAAGCCGGCGTCTACTGGTGGTCGCAAACCCCTTAAAGCAGCCAATGCTGATACAATGCTATCTAAGAGAGAAGAAGTCTCTAAGAAACTAAAAAAAGCGTCCTCCAAGAAGATAAAAACACTTGATCAGAAAGATCCCTCCACCTGGGGTATGGTTCAGCGTAATGCGGATTGTCCTTGTTCGAGTGGAAAAAAATATAAGCACTGTCATGGAAGCTTGATACTTGAAAGCGAAGATGGAAAATAGTTTGCTCGTGCTAACAGCGCCTCGGGCGATTATTTTTGACTGGGATGATACGTTGGTTGACACATGGCCTTTTTTGTGGCGGCTGTATCAAGAGACCTTTGCTCTGTTTGGTTATACGCTCACTAAGTTGATGAATGAGAAGGTTTGCCGAGAAAAAGCAGTACGAGGTGGTCAGCAAACTTTCATCGATGTCATGGGGGAAGACAGAGGCCTTAGGGCGCGTGAGTATTTCCTCACAACCTATGGCACGACGTTTATTCATGAGATCAACCCTCTTCCAGGAGCTGAAACGACACTTAAAAGTCTAAAAATGAAGGGTATTCCCATGGGCGTTGTGAGTAATAAATCATCCGCCTTTCTTAAACATGAAATAACGACATTGGGATGGGATCATTATTTTAAGGCCGTTGTAGGACCTGATGTTGTGGGTCCAAAGCCCAGTGCGGCTCCTCTGCTTCACGCTTTATCTGAAATGCGCTTAGACGCTAGTTCCAATATTTGGTTTATTGGCGATTCTCCTGTTGACCATGAAACTGCCCGTAATGCGGGGTGCTATTCTATTGGTTTTGGCATGGTTGAGCATGAGCCCGATGTGAGTGTAGCAGATTGGCAATCGTTTAAGGTGTTATGCTCACAATTCCATTGGCATTGACGTTTTCTTATGAATTCGTCTCAGCAATCTTCTCTTTGATAGCAGCGATCGCTTTGGCGGGATTAAGTCCTTTGGGACATGTTTTCGTACAGTTCATAATGGTATGGCAGCGGTAGAGCTTAAAGCTATCATTTAGGGCATCGAGACGCTCTTGGGTTTTTTCATCACGGGAATCGGCAATCCATCGATAAGCTTGAAGGAGTATTGCTGGACCCAGGTACGTGTCGCTATTCCACCAATAACTGGGGCATGCTGTTGAACAAGAAAAGCACAGTACGCACTCCCATAAGCCATCCAATTTCGAACGGTTTTGGGGGGATTGGAGACGCTCACGCGATGTCGCTTTATCACTTTGCATCCACGGTTTTATGCGTGTATATTGCTGGTAAGCACTGCGCAAATCAGGCACTAAGTCCTTTACCACCGGCATGTGGGGCAATGGCGTAATATGGAGATTCCCCTTGTACGTGCTGATAAAACGGGTGCATGCAAGGGTGTTTGTGCCACACACATTCATCGCACAGCTCCCGCAGATACCTTCACGGCAGGAGCGTCTGAATGTCAGCGTGCTGTCAATGTGATCTTTGATGTAGATGAGTGCGTCGAGTACCATGGGGCCACACTTTTCGGCGTTCACCGTGAATGTGTCGTAGTGGGGGTTCTCTTCACTTTCAGGATGGTACCGGTAGACAGTTACCTGATGCGTTTTTTCATTCCCTGTGAGAGTCTTGTCAACCCATTTCTTCCCTTTAAGAATGCGCGAATTTTCTGGTAAACGAAGGGCGGTCATGGAAGGCACTTTGGTAAAATTTTATGTAAATAGCATAGCAGCTTCAGGTTAATTGTGTATTAAAAAGCGAAAGATTTTTACATCCTCTCTTTTTGATCCCCCTCTTTCTTTCTAGCTTTAACCTTTTGCTAGGGTATGGGGTGGGGTGCCCCAAACGAGGGGGGATGAGAACTACTATCCTCGGGAAAAATCGTGTGAACATGCCGCTCTTAAGGTCATGAAAGTTAAGACTCTGCCATGGAATACAAAAAGGAACACTTCTTCTACGAATAGGATCTCCTCATCCTTGAAAAAGTGGCACGGAAAGAGATCCAGGTTCTAGTGTTCTCAGTTCACATTACGGATACAACACCCCCCACCTTCTAGAAAGAGGTGAGGAGTGAAAAAGTCGAGCACATTTAAAAAATGATCTTTTCAATGCTCGTAAAAGCAATGTTTGTCGCACCAATCGTTGAGCTGCCGTCAATGGGGCTCGGTGGGATGAACGTGCCACCACTCACCCCTGTAAAAGTAAATGTGCCAAGATTTGTCACTAGACTAAGAGAAGTTTGGTTTAACCCTGATATGTCAAGCCAGTCTTCCCCTGCGCCGCCTTGCATTGTCAGCGTTTTTGCTGCAGCAATGTTGACATCACTTCTTACAACAAATGTATCTGAATGAATACCGCCAGTCACTGTTTGGGTGCCATTGCCCATAATAATAACGTTTTCACCGTCAAACACATTGACCGTTTTATTTCCTGCCCCCATCATCACAACATCATTGATGGAGCCAGGAGTCGTGTTGAAGCTGCCTCCTCCATTAGTTCCTATCGTTACAGCTTCACTCCCCTGGACCATGCCACTGTGATTGGCGCTCAGGACAGAAAGAGGATTGACGGAGGTCGTTGAATTAGAAAGATTATAGGTGAGGTTATCATTCGACCCACCAATGCCCCCATCAAAGAAACGGATCTTTTCAATATTATCAAAAGCCATGACATGAAGGCCATTTTCGGCGGCATTAGAAGAGTTCGTCAGGTAAGCCATGGCTAAACCGCTCTTGACCCCTGTGAGTATGTAATCTGTTATATTCGGGGCGGTTAAAACCGCAGCAGGCAACACAGCTCCATTATCCAACTGTATCGACCATCCAAAACCACGTAGCTCTAGGATGTCTGTGTCACTAATTTTATCGCTTCCATGGGCAACGTCTCGACCCCCTTCCAAAAAGCTCTTTGTTCCGACGTAGCCATTTTCTGCAAGTGTTCCAGTGGTAGGATTCTTGAAAAGCCGTGTGTCAGAAAGAAACGTCGAGGTTGATGTTGCTGAAAGCGATGGATTAAATATCTTCATGATATCCGATCCAGTTCCCCCTGAGATGCCTTGGACAAAGGCGCCCAAGGGGCTGTTGACGAGGCCATTTTCTGTGCTGTTGCTGATAAGGACATCTCTGCCAGCTTCACCATGAAGATGGGCCCGCGATCCTGTTCCCGAATTGTAGACAAAAATATCGTCATTCCCATTGCCACCGTAGACCACATTCACGTCCGTAGGGGCAAGGGTGGTTAGACTGCGCAGAACAACTGTATCATTTCCATCATTTGCGAAAACGAGCGCTCCATCTGTTTGAGAAGAGAGCGTGCTTAGGGAATCATTTCCCAAAGTGCCAAAGATTGTTGCAGACATGTTTCAATACTCCCCGTATCGACGCTGAACCACTAATCTCTGCAAGGGCTCAGCGTACATTTCTCCTCCACGGGAATAAGTAGAATAATTTTATGAAAATTCAATAGATCACACTAAAAAGTATTTTATGAAAACTTTTTGTGCTTCTCTCCCTTCTCATTTCTGTTTGTTAGGTTCCAACGCTTGATAAAAGCTTCAGTGGCTATGCTTTCTTGAGGTTTACTAAAATAGTATCCTTGAATGTAGTCACACCCCAGATGTTTGAGATAATTGACTTGATCTTCATGTTCAACACCTTCTGCGACCGTTTTCATATGTAGGGACTTTGCAAGAATATTAATAGATTTGACCATACTTTGGGATTTTTTGTTGGACGTAATGTCGCTTAGAAAAAGCCTATCAATCTTGAGCGTATCAAAGGGATATTGGTAGAGTGTACTCAACGATGAGTGGCCCATACCAAAATCATCGATGGCTAAATGAAAACCATGTTTTTTAATTTCTCTCAAGATCCATACGGCTTGATCCCCTGATGTAATGAGTGCCGTTTCTGTGACTTCACATTTGATACGTGACGGATTAATCTTCCATTTTTTTGCTGTTTTTATGAGAGTCTCGATGATGTCGACTTTTTCTAATTGACGCCCAGAGACATTAATCGTTATAAACAGGGAATTTCCTTTAAAAGACGTATCCCAAGAGGCTAATTGCTCGCAGGCCTTCTCGATAGCAAAATCACCCAATTCATGAATAATGTCCGATTCCTCTGCAAGAGGGATAAACGAGGTAGGGGAAATCCAATTATAGCGGGGATGGCGCCAACGCATGAGGGCTTCAAATCCTCCCAGTGTTCCTTTTTGGATGTCTATGATCGGTTGATAGACAAAGAAGATTTCTCCGCGTTTTATAGCTCCTACAAGGCTGTTTGCCACCTCAAACTGTTGAGATACCTTGTCGCGCATAGGAAGTTCAAAAATAGAATAGGTGCTCTTGCCATTGGCCTTTGCTTTATAAAGGGCAAGATCAGCATCAGCAAGTAAATCATTATGCGTACTTTTACGATGTTCTCTATCGCTCACAACTGCACCAATACTGAGTCGAGGGTTAATAACCATCTGTTCAAAAAGATAAGGCTTTGTTACAGTATCAAAGATGCGACCAATAAATCGTTGAAGACCTTCAATATTGGTAAAGTCGTGCATCAAAATAGCGAATTCATCTCCGCCAAGACGTGCGAGTGTATCGGAGGCACGCATAATTTTCTTAAGGCGTTTAGAGATTTCAATGAGCAGTATATCTCCTGCTGTGTGTCCCAAGCTATCATTGACACGTTTGAAATTATCTAAATCAATTAAAAGCAGAGCAAAGCGTTCTTTAGGTTTTCGTTTGTAGTGGAGAAGAGATTGGCTCATGCGATCATCCAGGAGTGACCTATTTGGAAGGCCTGTGAGTCTATCATGGAGAGCATCGTGCTGCAGGCGTTGTTCTAAGCGTTTGCGATCTGTGATATCCGTGTGCGCGCCAACCACCCGAATAGCGTATCCATGATCATCAAAAACAGTAATCCACCGTGCTTGTATCCAAATTTCCTTATGATCTTGACCCACCATACGGTAATCGCATTGAAAATTATTATCCCTACTCTCAGTTTTTGACTTTTCAAAAATGGAAAAAAATCGCTCTGCATCTTCTTTATAAATCCTTGAAAACCACTCAGAAGGATCGTTTGTTATTGCGTCTCCCGCATATCCAAGCATTTCTTTCCAACGCTCTGAAAAGTAAATTTTATTTGCTACGAGATCATAGTCCAATAAACCATCGTTTGCTCCTTTAGAAGCCAGCATGTAACGCTCTTCACTGCGTTGAAGGTCATCGATAGCCTTCGCGACATTTTCTGCAAGAAGGCTATTTCGGTCTTGAAGGATTGTTTCTTTTTCTTTTTGAGACGTTGCAAGGGCCTCTTCCGCGTGTTTACGCTCTAAGACATACGGTCGAATAACAACATAAGCAATAAGTGGTGTTGCAAAGGTAACGAGGCTTACTGTGTCTAACAACGCTTCTGTGGCAGAATTTAAACAATCCTCTATGTGAGGTAAAATGCTCATAATTATGCTCTCAATAATGGCGATAATGAGAGTAATTTTCCAAAGAATGGAAAAGATTTCGTTTCCTAGGGTAAGGGTGTTCTTAGAACTTTTATTGGATACACGCACGTGAGATACCTAGGTACTTCTTCAGTAAACACTTTATTCTATTATTAAATGCAAAAGTTAAAATTTTATTATCGCATACGATCAATTGTTATTTTTGGTACAGATTCTTAAGTTTTGTTCTCACTGTCTAAAGTGTATCGCTTCAGCAAGATGCTGTTTTTCGATGGCAGCAGAGTTTGCAAGATCTGCAATCGTTCGTGTGACCTTAAGAATGCGATGGAAACCACGTGCTGAAAGATGCATTCTTTCAGAAGTTTTGATGAGAAGCTCCTCACAGTCATGACTTAATGGTGCTATGGCTTGGAGCTGTTCAGCATTTAAAGAAGCATTAAGAATTTTTTTGTGAAAAGCGTGCTGTTCGCTTCTTTCGTATTGGATCTTGCGGGCCATAAGCACGCGTGATGCGATAGTGCTCGAGGATTCTTCTTGTGTCGTAGGCCTCATAAGGTCAATGGGGGTGACATCATCCACATAGACTTTCAAATCAAAACGGTCAAGTAAAGGTCCAGAAATGCGCTGTTGATACTGTTCAGAGCAAAGAGGAACACGCGAACACTGCTTCGCTGGATTCCCCATATAACCGCATTTACACGGATTCATAGCGGCAATAAGCTGTATGTGCGCTGGGTAACGTACCATAGAATTGGCACGGGCAATAGAGACGTACCCCATTTCAAGAGGCTGGCGCAGAGACTCCAATGTTGATCGATTAAACTCAGGAAACTCATCGAGGAAAAGAATACCGTTGTGTGCCAAGGAAACTTCTCCTGGGCGGCATTTAGCACCTCCACCTATGAGGGCGGGAAGTGTCGCAGAATGATGGGGATCACGAAAGGGTGGTTGAGTGATCAGCCCTGATTCAGGTAAAAGTCCTGCCAAGCTATGAACCATTGTCACTTCGAGTGCCTGCTCGGGTGTCAGCTCAGGAAGCAGCGTATTAAGGCGAGAGGCAAGCATGGATTTCCCTGCTCCAGGAGGGCCTTTGAGAAGTATATTATGCCCCCCTGCTGCTGCAATCTCTAGGGCTCGCTTTGCGAGCTTTTGACCTTTAATATCGGCAAGATTACTAGCATAGGAATGGTCCTTGTTCTTCTGATTTTGCAGTATACGATCTTCAGGGAGTATAAGAGTCGTTTTACCCCCTTTGAGCATGTGGATAATTTCCAACAAAGTTGCTCCTGCTATGATATTTTCAAGCCCTGACCAATAGGCTTCTTTTGCGCAGGACTTTGGACAGATAAGTCCTTTTTTCTCTGTATGTGCAGCAATCGATGAAGGCAGAACACCAGGCACAGGATGCAGCGAACCATCAAGACCGATTTCACCAACGGCAAAATAATCCGAGAGAGCCTCAACATCAATAATTCCGAGAGAAGAAAGAATAGCAAGTGCAATGGGTAAGTCGTAATGAGATCCCTCTTTTTGAAAATCTGCGGGAGCAAGATTAACAGTGACGCGTTGTGGTGGGAGACTGAGGTTCATGCTGTGGAAAGCTGCTCGAATCCGTTCTTTTGATTCATTAACAGCTTTATCTCCAAGTCCTACGATATTAAAAGCAGGTAACCCGGGGGCGATTTGCACCTGCACATCGATTGTGACTGTGTCAACACCTTGAAAAGCAACCGTACAACAGCGAGATGTCATGAGCGAGCCTTGAGTGCGCGTGAGTGAGACAGTGTCATTGGGATTTTACTAATCTTCAGTTCTAGCAAGTAAGAATTAATAAAAAGTGAATGGTAAAAAAGAAATGGTAAAAAGCGATATTCATTTAGAATTTTTTTACTTTTTTCAAAGATGATGACAATAAGGAATGCCCATTCAGGAGTTTTACACGTGTCATATCTGTCTTTTAAAATGGTTTTTTCAGCATCCCTATTCTTGGGTGTAGGTGCTTTCGGAGCTGGCCTTTTTCTAGGTGATTTGAGTATCGTACAAGGAATACTTTTTGGACTAACAAGTGTCATAGGATTTACGGGGTGGCTTTCCAATTATTTAAAAGGTCAGAAAAGCTTTAAAGACTTAACCCATCTCTTCCAAAGGGGTGACATGAATCTTTATAGTGGGACAGAGGATTCTTTAAAGAATTTCCAACAGCATCCCGAGTTTGCTGAGGCGCTTACGTCGTTTAGTAAACAATCGAAAGATATGGATCGTCTTAATCTTGCATTGGATTGTGTGACCTCTTGTGTCATGGTTGCTGACAGCGATTATAATATAGTTTATTGTAACCCTTCCATGATTGCAGCTTTCAGGAAGGTAGAGACTGAAATTCGAAAGGTCTTTGCGCAATTCGATGCGAATAAGCTTATCGGAATGAATATGGATACTTTTCATAAGAACCCCCACCATCAAAGAAGCATGGTATCTGCTCTAAGAGAAACGGTGAAGACGCGTATTAAAGTAGGAACATGCACATTTGATCTCGTGGCTTCTCCTGTCTTTGATCGTCAGAAGAATCGCTATGGTACGGTGGTTGAATGGAAGGAAATCACAGCCGAACTGAAAGTTGAAGAGGAAGTGACTTCTCTTATCCACAAAGTGTCTGAAGGTGATTTTTCTTATAGAATTGATGCTTCTGATAAGCAAGGATTTATGAAAGCACTTGCCGAGGGCATGAACAAATTTACAGATATTATTAATCAGTCCTTAAAAGATATCTTAACATTCCTTTCAGGTCTTTCAGAGGGCGATTTATCCACACGTATCAAGGGAACATACGCCGGAATGCTCGAGGAGATTAAGCACAATGCAAACCACAGTACCGAAAAACTCGAAAGTACAATGCAGAGCGTGATTGCGAGTACGAGGCAAATACGTGATGCTTCTTCAGAGATTTCTGTGGGATCCAATGATCTTTCAGAACGCACTGAAAATCAAGCATCGAGCCTGGAAGAGACAGCAGCATCCATCGAGGAAATCACAGCAGCAGTGAAGAGCAACTCTGAAAATGCAGGACGTGCTTCTAAAATGTCATCGGATGCCTCAACCCATGCTTCAAAAGGTGAAAAAGTCATTGAAGAAGCTGTTCACGCGATGAACCGTATTCAAGAATCCTCTCAAAAAATTGCTGAGATTACAAATCTTATTGATGAAATTGCTTTTCAAACAAATCTCCTCGCTTTAAATGCCAGTGTCGAGGCAGCACGTGCGGGTGATTTTGGCAAGGGATTTGCTGTCGTTGCCCAAGAAGTTCGCGCTTTGGCTGAGCATTCAGCACAAGCGTCTAAGCAGATTAAAGCGCTTATTGAATCAAGCACGGCGAGTGTTCACGAAGGGTCGGAACTTGTTGGTCAAGCCAAACAGTCTTTAACAGCCATTGTCAAATCCATTCAAGACGTATCAGAGATGATTGAGTCCATTAACTTAGCCAGCGCTGAGCAATCTATCAGTCTTGATCAGATTAACAATGTGGTTACTCAGCTTGATGCGATGACGCAAAAAAATGCTGCTCTTGTGACGCAGAACGTTGCAACGACGGCTTCTTTGGACCAACAAGCAGAGAGTCTGCGCGGAATGCTCGATTTTTTCAAAACGGGGGGAAGTGGTCAACATGCAAGACACTTTCATTAACGATCCGCTGCGATAGGTCTTGGGGAGATGTGAATGACCATGCCATCGAAGGCAGGGGTAACGCCTTGGGGGCACCGTGATAAAAGGTCATCGTAATCGAGGTGTTCGCACATATGGGTCAGAATGGTTTTTCGAGGTTTATATTTTTCAACCCAACGCATTGCTAGGTCAAAGTGTGCGTGGGTTTGGTGCTCTTCATAACGAAGGCAATCAACGATCCACAGATCAAGATTTTCAAGATGTCTTTCCGATGGCCAAGGAAAGTGTTTTACATCGGTTGAATAGGCCATATTGTCTATACGAAAGCCAGAGCTACGCTGATGACCGTGAAGCTGTTCAAACAATACGACGGTCACTCCATCAATAATAGCGATGGTTTCTTCTTCAATAGCGTGCCCCACAAGGTAATCAGGGTAAAAGCTATCTGGGGAAAAAAACATATAGGAAAACATTGTCTGTACCTTTTGGAGCGTTACCGTGTCTGCATAAATAGGAATTTTATCGCCTTGATGGAAAAAAATCTGGCGTAGCTCATCCAAACCATGACAGTGATCTGCATGGGCATGGGTCAAGAGTACCGCATCGATGGTATTTACTTTTGCTCGAAGCAGCTGTTGTCTTAGGTCCGGTGACGTATCAATGAGGATATTCTTGCCCGCCAGCTGCACCAGGATAGAAGCTCGTGTGCGACGGTTTTTCGGATTTTCTGGGTTGCACTGTCCCCAGTTTCCTGAAATAAGAGGAACACCACCTGATGATCCGCAACCAAGGATGTGAACGCGCATAGTATGCTGCATTGCCTTTGACATTATTTGTTGACACAATTATATACGTGATCTCCTTCTCAATAGGCACTCAAAAATATTTAAGCAGCTGTCTTTGAATATTCGTCGCTGTCCCCTAGACAGTGGGAAACGTTGTCGCACGGTTGTGGAGTAGAATCAATAGCCAAGTCGTGCTTGACTTATCGTGTGCGGTCTTGCAGTGTTAGGAAAAGCTCTATGTCTTTTTTTTCCGCTTATGATTGTTGTGACAGGCGCAGCTGGTTTTATTGGATCTAACCTCATTGCTGAACTTGAGAAAAAAGGGATGGGGCAGATTGTTGCTTGTGATAGCCTTGGCCATGATGACAAATGGCACAATCTTGCGAAGCGTGATCTTTATGATTTTATCGCTCCTCATCGTCTGTTAACCTTTCTAGAGGCTAACAAGAATCATATCGATGTCATCTATCATTTGGGAGCCATTTCAAATACAGATGCGACGGACGGTGACCTCGTCCTCGATAATAACTATTGTTTCCCTCTTGATCTTTTTCATTGGTGTGGGCGTCACCGTGTACGCTTTATTTATGCATCGTCGGCTGCAACATATGGAGATGGAAAGCATGGATTTGATGACCGTGAGGACTATGACTATCTTTCAATTCTTCGTCCTATGAACGTGTATGGATGGAGTAAACATCTTTTTGATCGTAGCCTCTTACAGCACGTAGCCGCAAGGGAGGCTCCTACCCCTCCTCAATGGGTAGGTCTTAAATTCTTTAATGTATACGGTCCTAATGAGTATCACAAGGGGGGGCAGAGCAGTGTCGTTCCTCATTTTTTCAAGCAAATTCTCAGCAGTAAGTCTGCATACCTTTTTAAATCATACAAAGAAAATATCCCTGATGGGCATCAAGCACGGGATTTTGTCAGTGTGCATGATGCCGTGGATGTCATGGTATGGCTTTTGAACAAGCCAGAGGTCTCAGGCCTTTATAATGTAGGGTCTGGAGTTGCACACACATTCCTTGACATGGCTCATGCTCTATTCAAAGCGCTGAACGAAGAGCCACAAATCGCGTTTATTCCCATGCCAGAAAGGCTCATAAAGCATTACCAGTATTTCACCTGCGCTTCTATGGAGAAATTACACCGTGCGGGTTATACAAGATCCATGACGTCTTTGGAAGAGGGTGTCTACGACTATATTCATCACTATCTCCTTAAAGAAGATCCTTATCGCTAAGAACACTCATCCTTCCCATGGCTCTTTCCTTCCCTCTTATTAATCCTGTAGCTTTTAGTATTGGCCCTGTTCAAATTCACTGGTACGCTTGCTCCTATATCGCGGGAATTGTTCTCGCCACTGCTCATGCGAAGTTTCTCTTGCGTCGCTTTCAAAATGGGATGGACGTAGATCTCGTTGAGCGTTTTGCTTATGGTGTTGCGATTTTAGGTGTGATCATAGGAGGTCGTCTTGGTCATGTGCTGTTTTACGATCCCCTCTACTATCTCCATCATCCAAGTGAGATCCTCATGACATGGAAAGGGGGCATGTCATTTCATGGCGGGCTCATAGGTGTTCTTATAAGTGCTTGGTGGTTTTGTCGAAAGTACCAAAAGTGTTTTTTCCAACTCATGGATATTACTGCTGTCACGGTTCCCATTGCTCTTGGACTTGGTCGAATAGCCAATTTCATTAATGCAGAACTTTACGGTAAGCCCACTGATCTCCCCTGGGCCATTGTTTTCCCTGGTGGGGGCCTTCTTTCCCGTCATCCCACACAGCTCTATGAATCCCTCACACAGGGGCTGTTCCTATGGATTATTCTGACCATTCTCTGGACCAAATCCCATATGCGCCATTGTCATGGACATATCAGCGGTTATTTCCTTGTGATCTATGCTCTCACACGTTTCTTCATTGAATTTTTGAAAGACCCCATCGCTCAGTCAAGCCAGACCACTCTTCCTCTCACAAATGGGCAGCTCTTATGTCTACCAATGATCGTGTTTGGACTGTGGCTCATCATGAGGAAGCGCGAGGGAATAGTGTAAGAGCGCGCGGTCTCTCTCCTAGACAGAAGAACTCTCCCGTTCCGAGGACTGAAGGGGGGCAGTCTTGACAACGTATTGCACAACGTACCGCCGTTCCCTCTCAACGATCCTTTTTACTCAGGAAGAATGCGGCTACGGTCTTTAGCACTGTGAATCACCTTAACACGCTGTCCCACAGACAATAGAGGCTCAAGACCTTGCGACACAGAAACCGTACCTCCCTGATCAAGTTTTACATCATAAAGCATTCCTTGCTGTTCAGAAGCTTTCTGCTCAATGAGATGACCTGCCGTACCCCCCGCTAAAGCACCGAGAGCACCTGTGATCCAGGGAGTTTTACCTTTTCCAATCAAAGAGCCCGCTATACCGCCTACACCGGCACCAGCGATTGCCCCTGTCCCCAATTGACCTTGCTGCTCTGTGGGTTTGCCTTGAACTGTGATGGGTTTAGCAGACACAATAACACCTGAGAAAGACTGGCTCACTTCACCTACGCCACGGATAGAATAATCATTACCCCCTATTTTAGGTGCGCAAGAAGCCAAGAGGCTCATCGCAGGTACGAGCAACACAAGAGAGAAAACTTTTTTAGAATAGATCATAGGAATCTCCTTTAGATAACATCTCAACAAGTCTAGAAAAATTCATCATAAAAAGGTAGAAAAAAACGAGAATGTACTCATTTCTTCATCACCCCCGACGAAGGAACGCAGGAATTTCAAGAACATCACTGTCTGCATTTTCTGCTGAAGATGACGTTGGTATAGGGGCTTTTTCCATGGGGGCCTTCTGACGCGCAACGCCTGTAAAGCGCTCAAAGAGAGATGTTGACCTTCTTCGTTCCGGCGGTTGTATGGACGGTGTCGCGGAAGGAATTTCTTCTTCCGATTTCAAAGAGCCTTGAAATGAGTCGACAAACGATAGGATGTCAGCGTTATCGTTCGACACATCAAAAGCTGTAGCGTCTTTTATATCAGCCACAGTAACAGGCTTCTCTACAATAAAGGCAGACTCTTTCTCCACAAACCCTGGGGAAGGTTGTTGCACAGCTCCTTTGGCGGCCACGGTCTCTTGTTGAGGGGAATGTGCCCATGATGTATTCGTCGACTGGGAAGCTTGGCTCATGAGCGATACAGGACCTATGCCTGTTGCCACAACAGAGACTCGAATACGACCATTCAATTTCTCATCAAACGTCGACCCAAAGATAATATTTGCGTTTGGATCTACATCTTCGCGTACACGATTAGCTGCTTCGTCAACCTCATACAACGTCATATCGTAACCACCCGTGATATTGATCAAAACGCCTTTCGCCCCCTTCATGGATACATCATCTAGCAAAGGATTAGAAATAGCAGCTTCTGCAGCATCAAGGGCTCGACGATCCCCCTCCGCCTCACCGGTTCCCATCATGGCTTTGCCCATTTCAGCCATAACAGCGCGAATGTCAGCAAAGTCGAGGTTAATTAATCCGGGCATCATCATGAGGTCGGTGACACCACGAACGCCTGAATAAAGCACATCGTCTGCGAGTTTAAACGCATCAGCAAAGGTTGTGCGCTCATTAGCGATACGAAAAAGATTTTGATTAGGAATAATAATCAGCGTATCCACGTACTGCTGAAGCTCATCGATCCCTCGGTCAGCTGTACGCATGCGATGTGTTCCTTCGAAATGGAAGGGTTTTGTGACAACACCAACGGTCAGGATGCCCGCTTCACGTGCTGCACGGGCGATGACAGGCCCTGCGCCCGTTCCTGTGCCACCCCCCATTCCAGCGGTGATAAAAACCATATTACTCCCTTGAATGCTGTTGATGACTTCATCGATGGATTCTTCCGCGGCTGCGCGTCCGACATCAGGCTTTGAGCCAGCACCAAGACCTTGCGTCACCTGAAGCCCTAATTGGATGCGTTTTGCACCCTCCACAAGCGATTGAGCAACAGACTGTGCATCCGTATTGGCAATCACGAACTCAACACCTTCCAGTTTTGCACGGATCATATTATTGACCGCATTTCCACCGGCCCCTCCAACACCAACGACTGTAATACGGGGACGAAGGTCAAATTCGAGAGATTGATGCGTTTGCTGATTTTTCGGTGATGGTGCCATTCTATTTACCCCAAAGGTTAATACTCTTGTTGCTTCAGTTTATGCTAATCAGAGGACAGAAAACAATTTCAAAAATAGATTTTTAAGATGGGGAAATACAGCGTGCCCTTTGTGGGGGCACCTGGTGAAGAGAGGCTGGTAATACTAACCTCCTTCTTCTTACTTGGCCTGAGGTTTGACCATATTGTTGTTAAAAGCTGCTTGAAGTGCTGTATGAAGTTTTATGCGAAATAGCATTTCCTCATACATAATATTTGATAGCACTCTTCTTATAGGCAATTCTTGCTGCTTCAAAATTACGAGGGGAATCGCGCTTCTTTTCACTCAGATCGTAGAATGTATAAGTAAAAAACGTGCCTACTAGCCATCGTACGATAAAAACATGAAATGCCAGTACAGATCTTTAGCGTCCTTAGATATTTTCTTTTGCGATTGAGGTTTTTGAAACTCTTCTCCTAAACGCGCCAGTTTGTCCACACCTTCAATTATTTTATAAACCCTAAGAGTGGTTTCGCAATCAAATTTTACTTTTGGACTACCACTGGGTAGTTTGGAATGATTTATCTGAATGTAAGTCATTAGGGTGGAAGAATTTTGCATGATACCGCCAATGCGCTTGAGACAAGGAAGTACACGACCTATCGCTTCCTGGAATGCCCATACATCAAGTATCTTCTGCATGTGCACATTGTACGGATCTTCAGGATTAGCTGTGGCTAGGAGCGCTTTCGCTTCAACCTTCGCGTATAAATCTGGAATGGTCCCAGAAGTTTCTATTCCGAGA